>NZ_LNAK01000150.1:0-241 GCF_001445685.1 Rhodococcus sp. KB6
AAAAAAAAAAAAAAAAAAAAAAAAAAAAAAAAAAAAAAAAAAAAAAAAAAAAAAAAAAAAAAAAAAAAAAAAAAAAAAAAAAAAAAAAAAAAAAAAAAAAAAAAAAAAAAAAAAAAAAAATAAAAAAAAAAAAAAAAAAAAAAAAAAAAAAAAAAAAAAAAAAAAAAAAAAAAAAAAAAAAAAAAAAAAAAAAAAAAAAAAAAAAAAAAAAAAAAAAAAAAAAAAAAAAAAAAAAAAAAAA
>NZ_LNAK01000151.1:0-17538 GCF_001445685.1 Rhodococcus sp. KB6
GTCGTATATGGTGCCGTCGCAGTTTGTGGTGTTGGATGCGTTGCCGCTCAATGCTTCGGGGAAGTTGGATCGGAAGTTGTTGCCGGAGCCGGTGTTCGAGGTTGCGGTGTTCCGGGCTCCCACTACCGAAGCTGAACTACTTGTCGCAAGCGTCTTTTCGGAGATTCTCGGTGTCGAGCACATCGGAGCGGACGACAGCTTCTTCGAGTTGGGTGGCAACTCATTGGTCGCAGCGAGGGTTGCTGCTCGGCTGAGCGCAGCAGTTTCCGTGGAGGTCCCACTGCGACTCATCTTCGCTACTTCGACGGTCAGCGAACTTGCAGAACGAATTGCACTCGGAATTCGAGTGGGCTTCGATGCGAAAACCGATGATGCACTACGAACGCTTCTGCCGCTGAGAACGACAGGGAGCGATGTGCCGTTGTTCTGTGTTCATCCACTCGTTGGACTGGCGTGGCCTTTTGCGCCGTTGGCGGCTGTTGTGGACCGTTCGATTCCGCTTTATGGATTGCAGAGCCCTGTTCTGACTGATGAGGCATTCCAAGGACGATCCCTTGACGATTACGCGGATCGCTACGTGGATGAGATCACCCGGGTTCAGCAGTCAGGCCCGTACCGAATTCTCGGTTGGTCGCTCGGCGCGATCATTGCTCAAGCGGTTGCGGCGAAGATGGAGAAGCGAGGCGAGATCGTTGAGGCGTTGATCTTGCTGGACGGTTCGCCGGAAACACGCGACGAATCAGAGCACGCTGTCCAGGTGCGCGCTGAGTTGGCTGCAATGGGGATTGTCTTCGGCGAGAACGAAAAGCTCGATGAATTGTCGGTCGAAAGGTCTGCAGAGATCTTGACGGCTGTCGACGGAGAGAGAATCGGACTCGATGCGTCTGCGATCAAGCGGTTGCTCACAAGCATTGCGATTTCGGCGAAGCTGATCAACGCCCATCGGCCGCAGTCGTTCGGGGGGCCGATCACCTTCGTGAGTTCGTTGGATCGTTCGGACGCAAAGCAAGCCGATAAGGTTTGGGGTCCGTACGCGCAAGGAGAACTGACGGATGAATTGGTCGACGTTCACCACCTGGAGATGATGTCTCCTGAAGGCGTTCGCGCTATCGGGCTGATCATTGAGCGTGTGTTGCGCGGTGGCGCCGCTGATTGATCAACCGGCGTATACGAGCCTGGTCGGGCGACGGCCAGGCTCGTATGCTTCGCTCTTCGTGATTGGCCTTGTAGGAGGTCATGTTCACCCGTGACAGCGCACGCTTGTCGATCGGAGTTTGTCGAGCGTGCGATTTCGACCGCTGCGGCTGACCATCTCGACGTCTGGGGCAGCTATGCGCAGGGGATCGGCGTGAATTCCGGATCGAGCGCGGATTTTACGAGGTCCAACGAATGCGCGTCACGAACCAGCCCCGCATGCGAGGCAGTGTTGCCTGGGCATCCATCCTGGACCCAGACGTTGTTTACAACGGAATTGGGGCCTGCGGTAAGGAACGAAGCTTCCGGAGGGGTTGAAATCTGGTCGTGAGCGGTCGCGATTACGGTATATGTAACTCCCGGTTGGGTTTCCGAGCCCGCATTGAGCTCAGTCAACAGCGGTGTCCCTTGAAGTTGTTGAACACCGGCTGGTCCCCAAATCGCCTGAACCAAGAGGTCTCCAGGAAGCCCCATATCTGAGAGTTGTTTGGCGTTTGCTTGCAAGCCGCCGAAGGTCGTTCCGTGGTTGGTAGCGCCGAGGGTGACCAGAGAATGGACGGCGTTTTTCGACGGATCTTCCGGAGTCGAACCACCGTCGAACTTCAGGTACTGGCGAGCGACGACTCCCCCTTGGGAGTGGCCTACGAGATCCACCTGGCCTGCACCCGTATGACGGCGAACTGAATCAACGAAGGTTGCAAGCTCTTTCGCTGAAGTCGCAATGTCCCTGATACCCCATTGGAGAGCGTTGGGATTGAAGATTTCCCGTGCCCCTCCATAATTGAGAGCAAATACGCAGTAGCCGAGATCAGCAAGTTGCGGGGAAAGTTCAGCCCAGGTATCAACCATGTTCGCGGTTGTTCCATGGATGAGAACTACCGGACGAGGATGATCGGCGCTCGGAACGCAATTCCAGTTGTTGGAGCCCGCCGGCGATGGACCCATAGTCGCGAAACCAGGGCTGGGTTCTCGATCATCCGCCAGGGCACTAACTGAGGTGCCAGACAGCAGGAAACACGTTCCCAGTACGACCAGCATGATCCGAATGAACCGCACCGCTGATTCCTCCTATGAAGCTAATCGGTGCCTCGTGCTGGAGTTGAAGCCAGCACGAGGCACTTGAATCAGACGCCCAGAGACTGTGCGATGAATGGCCAGGACTTGTGTAGATCGTCTTGCCAGTAGCCCCATGAATGGGTACCTGTTGGTCGGAAATCCACTACTGCCGGAATATTCAGTTCGAAGAGCCGCTTCGCCATGTTGGAAGTACACAGGTTGGTTGCAAGCTCGATCGGACTGCCGACAACGATCTGGTCGAACATCGCAGCGCGGCCGTCCTGGATGCGCGGATTAGCAGGGGTGTCATTGGGGAAACCGGGGAGCCCGCTGCCGGTGCTCATGTAAATCTGTGTGCCACGCAGCTTCTCAGCGTTCACAAGGGGGTCGTGTTCCCGCCAACCGGGGCCGTCGAACGGACCCCACATGTTCTGCACGTCGTCAACGCCGCCGATCCACTCCGTGGTGGTCTTGACGAACTGCTGGCCGAGCGGATCGCTGGTCTGAGCACACCCGCTGAATGCGGCAACGGAGTTGTAAAAACCTGGGTACTCGATCGCCAGGTTGAGCACAGAAGTACCCGACATCGAGATTGCTGCAATCGACTGTTCGCCATTGCTGCCAAGTTGCTTGTTCAGCAACGGGGGGAGCTCCTTACCCAGAAAAGTGCTCCACATGTTCTTACCAAGTTTCGGGTCTTCCTTCTGCCAGTCGGTGTAGTACGACAGGCGTCCACCAACTGGCGTCGCGACGTTGACGTTCTTGTCCTGGAAGAAGTCGACGACATCGGTCTGGTACTCCCAAGTAGCGGAATCTTGTCCACCACCGGCTCCGTTGAGCAAGTAAAGGATGGGACGGGGCGCGGAGTCATCGGCAGGAGTGATGACCTGAATTGGAACAACGCGGTCCATCGACGCCGCGTATACATTCACGATCTTTTGGCGATCGTTCACTTGCTCGACTGAGACGACGTAAGAACCACTCGTGACGGGCTCCACCGAATCTCCGCCGCCCTGGTGAGTGACAGGCGACGCAGTTGCGATACCGGCCGGAACCAGAGCGCACACCATCGTCACCGCGGCGACACCGGTAGCGCGCCTCCACATGGACTGCCTTGTACGCGTCAAGTTAGATACCTCTCGTTGCGTGGCACGGGTACATCGATGCTCATCCCTGGTGCCACTTGTTTCTCGAACTGTGAAGTCGGTTTGCGGTCTGTATTCGTTACGACATCGCCGCGGCGCGTCGGTATCCCCGAATTGCTGGGTAGACGAAGACCAGAATCATGCCGATGGACCAGATCAGCGTCTTGACGAGGGGTTCCGCCACAGGACCGCCCAACGACAGCCCTCTCATCGTGTCGATAGCGACGGACATCGGTTGCTCTGCCACCACTGGTTGAAGCCACTTCGGGTAGGCCATCACAGGGACGAATCCGGAATTGAAGAACATCAATAGTGTGCACGAGATGGATACGATTTCGACGAGCGGCAAGTTGTCGGAGACAGTGGCCAGGGCCGTCACCATCATGGCAAAACCGACGCCGAAAATGACGGGCAACGCCAAGATCGCGAAGGCCGCCAGCGGACCTTGATTGAATCGGAACCCCAGCAGATAGCCGACGCCGAGAATCACGATTGACGTGAGAAGAACTCGGACTGCTTCTGCGATCATGCGTCCGACGAGACTCGAGGCGCGATGCGCGGGGAGCGTCCAGAATCGACTCAGCAGTCCGGACGCGCGTTCACCTTTGAGGCCGACGGCGCTCGCAATCGACCCGAACATAGCGCCTACGAGGATGATCAGTGGAACTGTCCCGAAAATACTCGACTGGCCGGTTGCTGCTGTAATCGAATTGCCCAATACGACCCGGAACATGAGCAACATGAATGCTGGGTATATGAGGGCTTGAATGGCCGTCGACGGATCTCGCAGCCAGGTGAGCAGCAGGCGTTTAGCCTGAATCCCACTGTGCACGACCAGCGCCTTGAACGAGTTCTCGGGGAGCGCTTTATCCGGGTAAGGGAAGTTGAACCCCTCGACCGGGCGGACTACAGCCATGAATCGATCTGTCGGTTCGTTCATGACCGCCTCATACTTGCCCAGAACGCGAGTGGCGCGAACACGACGATCAACCCGATAGTCCACGCAACGACGGGAAACAGGACGCTCCAGGTGACTCCGCCTTGTGCAAGATCACGCATGGCGAATGAAAACTGCGATACCGGTTGATTGCGTACAAACGGCCGAATCCACTCGGGAAAGCCGGTCTCGGGCGCAAAACCGCAGGACAACATCCCCAGAATCAACTGTGGCAATGTCAGCGCTTGACTGGTGGCCTGCGGGCTCTTCGACAATGAGCCGATGGCGTCACCAGCGAAGGACAGGCAGGTGCTGAACGCCAGGGCGACAGCGCAGAACAAGACGGCCTGCCCGACTCCGGCTGAGAATCGAAAACCGATCAAGTGGCCGAACGCCAATGCGGCAGCAAGCGAGACTGTTGATCTGACGAACCCACTGGATTGACGGGACAGCAGCGGGATCGGGCCGACGACCGGCATGGTTTTCATCCGGTTGCTGAAGCCGGTGATCGATTCGGTCGAAGACATTTGAGCAGCCGAGATCGATGTGAATGCCATCGCCTGCAGGACAATGATCGGCATCAAGAACTGCGCGTAGTTGATCCCTTGAAGTTGCATGACGAACTTCAAGGGAAGGTAGAACCCGATCGTGAAGATCAGCGGTGCGATGACTGCAACGAGCAGCTCATAGCGCTTGACCATCGATTTGACGGTGCGTGCAGTCAGCACCCACCACTGATTGATCGCTGATGGATGCGGTCGGCGGTGCTTTCCAACGCTTAAAGCCTCGGGGACTGCAATCTTGCTGCGACTTTCCCCGCGGACAGTCACTTGATCGACCCCGAATTTTGTAGTTGTCGTCACGGCGTCTCGCTTACGTGCTGTTCACCTGTGAGTGAAAGAAAGACGTCATCGAGTGACGGGCGACGAAGCGCGATGTCTGCAAGCGGAATCCGTGCGTGGTCCAGACGACGCAGCGCTTCGGAGAGGGTTCCTGCGCCGACAGGTGCGGGGATAGCGATGCGACCGCTTTCTTGTGCCAGATCGAATCTGAAGTCGCGGGGGACCAGATTGCCCAGGGCATGGACCGCATGAGGCAGCTGTTTGAGATCTGCGGGCACAATCTCGCAGAAGCTTGCGCCGGTTCGCGCCTTCAGTTGGTCAGCAGTCCCCTCAGCAATGACTGCGCCTTTGTCGATGACGATGATGTTGTCGCTCAGTAAATCTGCCTCTTCGAGGTACTGAGTTGTCAGGAGCACGGTGATTCCCTGCTCCTTCAGTGACTGGACCAGCGACCAGACGCTCTGCCGACTGCGCGGATCCAAGCCGGTGGTCGGCTCGTCGAGGAAAACGACCTCGGGGCGAACAACCAGGCCACACGCGATATCGATTCGTCGGCGCATACCGCCGGAGTAGTTCCTCACTACTCGAGATCCTGCTTCGACGAGGTCGAATTGAGAGAGCAGGTCGGCAGCGCGCACCTTCGCCGACATTCGGTCGAGACCCATCAACCTGCCGAACAGTTCGATGTTCTCCCGGCCGGTGAGTGAATCGTCCAGGGCGGCGAACTGCCCGGTCATCATGATGGAGCGTCGAACCTCGGGAGCATTGCGCACTACGTCGTAGCCAGCCACCATCGCGCGTCCACTGGTGGGACGAATGAGCGTGGAGAGGACCTTCACCGTCGTCGTCTTGCCTGCGCCGTTGGGACCTAAGATGCCGAGCACTGTCCCACGTGGGGCGGTGAAGTTGATCCCTCGCAGCGCGTGCACGTTCTTGAAGGACTTGTGTACGTCCTCCACTAGTACCGCTGCGTCCGTGGAAAAGGGCATCAACACTCCGCTGTCTGCATTGTCGGAACGGGCACGCGCTCCCGACGGGCGCACAGATGCCTTCTGTCTTCTATCCGTGATCTCCGCTCAGATGTTACCGGAGGGTCAAACCGACACTCGGGCAATCGGACGCGTGAGAGGGAGTATGTGGCTCCTGCCAGCAACTCTCACCTTCGATTTCACCTTGTGGCAAGAATCACAAATATTCTTTGTAACGTAAAGATCTCTTCTAATTGAACGAATGACCAAATAGATTTTCAGCGCATCTGCGCAGGTGGGTATTCGGTTGCGCGGACCGGAGGTCTTTGATTTGACCGGTGACGAAAGTCCCCCGATTCCTTCCGGTTGGTCCCCTGGGCCCGCTGCTCGATGTCTTGTGGAGAGATTCGCGATACCGTTGGGAAATGGCGAACGCGACGTTGTCGGTGGTTGTTCCGGCTTTTAATGAATCTGAATACATCGAAACGTGCATCGAAGCGCTCATTGCTCAAGGTGAATATGTCGACGAAATCATCATCGTTGACAATAATTCCTCGGACAACACTTCCGAGTTGATCAAGAAGTATCAAAGTAGTTGTCCCAAGGTTCGGCTTCTCAAAGAATCCCGCCCCGGGGTGGTGCATGCGAGAAACAAAGGGTTTGACGCGGCGAGTGGAGAAATTATCGGACGTATCGACGCGGATACGATCGTGGGGGAAGACTGGGCCGTTGCGGTTCACGAATTCTTCGAGCGTCGCGACGATTTCTCGGGCGTAACTGGCCTGACTTACCTTTATGAATCTCCGATCGCCGGCCTTCAGCGCCGATGGACGAATTGGCGACTCGGTCGCGGGGCTCAGGGGGCGGTTCGGCCCGTTGTTGCAGTTCCAGGCAGTAACATGGCCATGCGTCGGTCGGCTTGGTTGGCCGTTAGGGGTGCGGTCAGCGATCGAACCGACATTCATGAGGATATCGATCTATCCCTCTGCATGGCGCATGTTCGTTGCGCAGTGGGGCAGATCTCGAGCATGGCCGCAAAGGTTTCGGGTAGACGTGGAGTTAGTTCGCCGCGAGTGTATGCACGATATAATCGAGCATCGAAGAAAACCCTCGAGCATCATGGTGTATCGAATTGGAAGTTAACATTCTTGATTGCAGCAGACAGTATTCTGCATGCAATCTTGTGGCCTCTTTATCGAATTTATGACAAGGATTCCGGACAACTCTCGTCTCGGGTCTTGGGTCGGAGGCAGCGGGCGCGGGATCTTCCCGTCTTTTCTTGATAAATCCGTCCGGTATTTATTCGAGAACGCTCGTGTCTAGCTGAAAAATCGGGAGTGCCCGATAATTGCGGACTATTGCTGGTTCTCGTTCGTTGCGAACTATTTCTTTTATTGCACGGGATTAACTGGCAGAATATTTATCTGCAGCGATTGTTACTTCTGATGTAACTTGTAGCTTTTGGAGCAAGGACGATATTCCGCTGTAATCCTGTACGAACAGTTCGTTGCTCGGTTCCAACGCGACATCATCGAGCATCTTCTGTCCGCCGGGTATGGCTTCGATCTCCATGATTGCTCGCCACGCGCCGAAGTCGGTTCCGCTGAAAGCGCGCATGGCGCCCTCGAAGCCTTCCAGTAGATAGCTGCGATCTCCACGATTCAAGGAATCCCAGACCAGTACCGCCAGTTCCCCGGCAATCGAGGCATGGCAGTACTCGTCGCGAGCGTGCAACCGAATGGTCGCGCGGTTGATCGACTGCACGCCCGGGTCGTCCGAGATCAGGTCGAGGTATGCGGTGATCGACACCTCGGCGACGGTCATGAACGCCAACTGTGTCAGCGCGATCTTGCGCGGATCACCGGCTGCGTCGAGGGCTTGCGCCCGCGTGTGGACCGTCAGGACGTCTGGCAGTGCCTTGGCCGGAAGCCCCCAGCCCCTGCCTCGACGGGTCGCTGAACTGGCATTGAAGTGCATGAGCGTGTGATATTGCTCGTCGACCATCGCCTGATTGACCGCCACTGCAGCCCAATCTCCGAGACCGACGCCGAGTCGGTCTTCGGCGAGAACGTCGAAGCCGGGATTGACGACGTACTTCTCGATGTCCATGACGTTCTTGTTGAACGCGATCCATGCCCAGGCTTGCAGGCGTTGCTTCTGCTCGGGTCTCAATGCCAGGTAGGTCGGATGCTCCGCGAACGGGAGAAGTGCTTCGGGGTAGTCGGACAGCGACGAATCGAAGAGATCGTCCAGTTCCGGCTCCGCCTTCTTCACGGTTGCCCGGCGCGCCCAATTGCTCGCAAGGCGGCGGACGATTGCACTCTCGACCGGATCGGAGGCGTCGTACTCTGGGAGGCTGGGCGGACTCACTCCAGGTCTCATCGTGCCCTACTCTCTGTGCCCTTCGGCGATCTCTCTGTGCCCTTCGGCAATGCGATCGAACAAGCTCTGGCACTCCGCGTTCAATTCGCCTGAGCGATTGTCGAGCGCTGCGTCGGCGGTTTTCATCAGCGTCGTGAAGTCGCCGAGGGTTTCGGCCGCCCTGTCCACCTGTGCGGTGGCATCGAACAGTGCTTTTCGTGTCGCACCTGCATACGGATTGCCCGCTTGCACGTCCCAGTACACCTCCGGTTCGCCGCCGGCTACACGCGCCAGGAGCGCGAGCAAGGTCCGATGCGGGGGAGGGGCGACCGCGAGGAGTTCGTCCGCGGAAACTCCGAGTTCAGCCAGGGCAACGCCGAAAGCCAGCACCGACGCGTGTGTCAGAACCTGGGTGGCCGCAGCCAACCGGTCGTGACGATCGGCGTCCATCACCGCGACCGACGCGCCCCACGAGCGCACGATGTCGAGGAATCTGTCGGACTGCGGACCGCCGACGTACGGCACTGCGATGACGGCCCGACCGCGTGGCCCGAGCGACGGACGGAACATGGGGTTGAGTCCGAGGAACTCCCCTTCTCGGCCGGCGTCGGCGATTGCTGCGTCCATCCGCGATTTGACCGACAGCGTGTCCACAACGAGAGCGCCGGATGTCCGAAGGCTCGGTAGTGCGGCTAGAGCGACCTGTTCGGGAACCGCGAGCACGATGATGCGCGAGGACTCCACGTGCGCGAGGACTTGCTCACTGGGTTTCGTGATGTCTCCGACGACTACATCTCCGTCGGGATCGCTGCCTGCTGGGTCGACGACGGTGACGGTCGACCCCCCGGCGCGAAGCAGTTCGACGAACATGGATCCGACGGCACCCAGCCCGCCGACAACCGTCGCTGTGCCTGATGACGCCGTCATGGCTGGATCTACCCGCCGTACTCGAGGACCCGCGAGGACACCGCGTCGAGCGCACGGAGCAGCGTGGACGCCTTGACCGTGGTCTCGTCGAATTCTTCTTCCGGATCGGACAACGCTGTGATGGCACCGCCGATTCCGAAGGTCACGCCGCTCTCGGTGCAGACCAGCGACCGGATCACGATCGAGAGGTCCGCGGCGCCACCGAGCGCGAAGTACCCGATCGATCCCGAGTAGACCCCACGTGGGCCGGATTCGAGACGGTCGATGATCTCCATCGTCCGTACCTTCGGGGCGCCGGTCATCGATCCACCGGGGAACGCGGCACGCACACAGTCCACCGCCGACGACCCCGGACTCAGATGTCCACGCACCGTCGACACCATTTGGTGAACGGACGAGTACGACTCGATCGCGAACAGCCTCGGAACGTGGACACTTCCCGGAACGCAGACCTTGGTGAGGTCGTTGCGGGTGAGGTCCACGATCATCAGGTTCTCGGCGCGGTCCTTCTCGCTGTCGAGCAGGTCCTGCCGTAGGGCAGCATCACGCGCTCGGGTGACGCCGCGCGGGCGGGTCCCTTTGATCGGCTTGGACTCGACGTTGCCGGCCGAGTCGACACGAAGGAACCGCTCAGGCGAGGCCGAGACCACCGAGATACCGGTGAAGTCGAGAAGTGCGCTGTACGGCGTCGGATTGATCGAGCGCAGATACTCGAACGCCTGCTGTGCATCGATCGTCTCGTCGACGCTCGCCATGTTGGTCAGACACACCTCGTAGGACTCACCCGCCCGGATCTCCGAGAGGGCCGTTCCGATCAACGACAGGTACTGATCGCGATCATGCCGAAGGCGAGCCTGCGTCCAGACGGTGTCGCTGATCAGCGGAACGGGGGTGCGTTCCGGAAGGTCCGCGCCGATCCGCGCCAGGGTGTCGACGGTCGATTCGAGCCAATCGTCATAGCCGGCGTCCCGGACTTTCTCGCGCAGTCTCAAAACGTGAGTGCGGCCCGCGGTGTGATCGATGACGACGGCGCGATCGGCAAACACCAGAGCAGCATCAGGAGTGGGTGCCGGATGGACTGCCCTTCCTCCGGTCTGTGCTTTCAGTTCGTAGCCGAGGTAGCCCACGTAGCCGAGGTTGAAGTCGAGTTCCGGATGGGAGGGCACGAAGCGCGTCGCGAGTTGTGCGTCCAAGTAATCGAAGAACGGAACTCGAATGTGCTCGTCGGACAAGCCTTTTCGGCTGACAGTCAGTACCTCGGCTTGCACCTCGTACGTGATGAACTCGGCCAGCGGCCCCGACGAATCGCCGAGAATCGAAAAGCGCGCACTCGGCTCTGCGGTTGCCGCGCGGTCCAGCCAGAACGCGTTCGGGCCGTCGGCGAACAGTGCTGCATAGGCCGCCGACGGGTCCACTGCAAAATCGAGAGTCACGTCGTCGACGTCGTAGTTGATCGCCGGCCGCAGGTCGGGTGTTTGCGGAGCAGGTTCGGGTCGGATCACCGAATCCAGAGTGCGTCCGACGGACAGATCGCGGAAGTTCGCGAGCAAATCTATGCCGAACTCGGTACTGATGGACTCCGGATGGAACTGAACGCCCCACATCGGCTTGGTCCGGTGCCGGACACCCATGAGCAGACCGTCGGACGTCCACGCGGTACGAACGAAGGCGTTCGGCAGATTCTCGACGGTCAACGAGTGGTAGCGAACAGCTCGGAACGGCGACGGAAGTCCGGCAAAGATGCCCGAGCCGTCGTGATCGATCAGCGAAATTCGGCCGTGCATCGGGACGGGCGCAACCACCACGTCCGCGCCGAACAACTCGCACAGGCCCTGGTGGCCGAGACAGACACCGAGAAGTGGGAGAGGCGCTTCTTCGATGAAACGGCGGCTGATTCCGAAATCACGGTCGCGATCCGGCCGGCCGGGACCTGGGGAGATGACCACGTTGTCGTACGACGCGAGATCGAGGGAATCCCAATCCGCGTCGTTGCGGACCACGGTCGGCACAACCCCGTTGACCTCGGTCAACAGGGTGAACAGGTTGTAGGTGAACGAGTCGTAATTGTCCACCAGAAGGGTGCGGGAACTCATGTCGATGATCCTGATCTCGGTCCGACGGATTCCCGAACAGTGTCCTCCTCCTCAACAGGTGCGTTGATCACCAGGTCTTCGAGTCGACAGGTCTCGGCAATCATCAGCTCGTACAGGGCGTTGAAGAAGTCGGGGGAGAGGTCGTGTCTACGGGCGAATTCACGCGCCCGCTCCTGCACGAGGCGGACGCGGCCGGGTTGCATCATCGGAACCTCGCGGGAGCGCTTCCACTCGCCGATGCGCAGGCAGAGTTCCAGCCGCTGCCGCACCGTCTCGAGAAGTAGAGCGTCGATGGCGTCGAGGTCGCGCCGGAAGCTGTCCAATCCCTCGGCCTCGTCCGGATACGACGAGGTCTGCGTGCCTGCTTCGGAACTCGTTGTGGTCAAGAACTCTTCCACGAGGCCTCCCGGTGCTCGGCGTGACGCGAGGTCGACAATGTGGTGCCCGGAACGCAACCCACCTCCGGACACCGGCACCCCGACCGACCATCGCCGTTCGGGGAGGTGTTCCACGATCGTCATTCGCCGAAACCTGCGGTGGTGCCTAATTCTGCGAAACCTGTTTGGCGGGCGAATCAGGTTGCGATGCAGGCGGGTTCGTGAGTGCCTACTTGGGGGAGACCCAGGTGGTGATTTCGGCGTGGACTACTTCCTTGCCGCCCCGGTCGAAGATCGAGATGGGAACGAGAAGTTCCGTGCCACTCTCGATCGCCGCGAAGTCCGGCAAAGTCTCGAGTCGGGCGACCGCCCGCAGGCCGGTCTCGGCCTTGGCGAGGTAGTCGACCTTCATCGACTTGGGGATCCAGCGGTGGGAGTTCGGAACCGTCGCTTCGCTCAGCATGCCCATCGCGACCTCCGCGAGGTTGCAGGCAGCGATCGCGTGAAAAGTGCCGAGATGGTTGTGGACGCCCCACCATTTGGGGGAGCGGACCTCGCAGAGCCCTGGTTCCAACTTGGTCACCCGGGGGAGAACAGAGGCGAAATAGGGCACGCGAATGGACATCGCCGCCGAGAAAACTGCATGTCCGAGGGCGTTGTCCGGCAATTTCTGCCATCCGCGATAGGTAGGGCTGGAGGTAGTCATAGGCGTATCTTACTTCTGAGTAAGGTTGTTGTCGCGCAGCTCACTCGGAAAAGGCAGTTCGGGGGAGTTGAGGATTTGGGCCAGGTACGGCATACTGGTCGGGTTGCCTTGTCCGGGACGCGGTCGATTGCGGCCGTGATCGGGTAAGGGTAAGACGTCACAGACGATCGATCGCAGATCCCGTCAGGGTAATCGGGTCAACGACTGTGACCATGCAAGACGAGAAGTAATGCAGGACGGAAGCAGTACCTACTTTGTGTTCGACATCGAACACGTCCGGTACGCATCACGTGCCAGATAGTCGAAAGATTGTCCGGCGCAGGATGAGTGAGAAGGCGACACGCCCGACCGCGTGTACCGGAGAACAATGACAAACGAACAGCGGCAGCAGATCCTGATCTCGATCCGAATCTCGGTACTCCCGAGAACTTGGACTTGGTCCCGATCGCTTCAGTGTTCGTCGTGTCATCGTCCAGGCAAGGACTGTGCAGACGAGGTAGCTCGAGCCTGACCAGGCGGGCTACGAAACGCGGCAAGAAAAGGACACTAAGCGTGGCGGGACAAAAGATCCGCATCAGGCTCAAGGCCTACGACCACGAGGCGATCGACGCGTCAGCGCGCAAGATCGTCGAGACGGTAACCCGTACGGGTGCCCGCGTCGTTGGACCTGTGCCGTTGCCGACCGAGAAGAACGTATATTGCGTCATCCGCTCGCCGCACAAGTACAAGGACTCGCGCGAGCACTTCGAGATGCGTACTCACAAGCGGCTGATCGACATTCTCGACCCGACGCCGAAGACGGTTGACGCGCTCATGCGCATCGACCTTCCGGCCAGTGTCGACGTGAACATTCAGTGACGGCGGAGACAAAAACAATGACTGATACCAAGATCAAGGGAATCCTGGGCACCAAGCTCGGCATGACCCAGGTCTTCGACGAGAACAACCGGGTTGTCCCGGTCACCGTCGTGAAGGCTGGGCCGAACGTCGTAACCCAGATCCGTACCGAAGAGCGTGACGGCTACAGCGCCGTTCAGCTCGCGTTCGGCGCCATCGACCCGCGCAAGGTGAACAAGCCGACTTCCGGCCAGTTCACCAAGGCTGGTGTGACCCCGCGTCGCCACGTAGTGGAGCTCCGCGTTGCGGACACCTCCGACTACGAGGTCGGCCAGGAGCTCACCGCCGAGGTCTTCGAGGACGGCGCATACGTCGACGTCACCGGAACCAGCAAGGGCAAGGGCTTCGCCGGAACCATGAAGCGTCACGGCTTCAAGGGACAGGGCGCGTCGCACGGTACCCAGGCTGTTCACCGCCGCCCGGGCTCCATCGGTGGCTGTGCAACTCCCGGCCGCGTGTTCAAGGGCATGCGCATGTCCGGACGCATGGGTAGCGACCGCATCACGACGCAGAACCTCTCGGTCCACAAGGTGGATGCAGAGAACGGCCTGCTGCTGATCAAGGGTGCGATCCCCGGCCGCAAGGGCGGCCTCGTGATCGTCAAGAGTGCAGTGAAGGGTGGTGCACGGGCATGACCAGCACCGAGACCAAGTTGACCCTGGACGTCAAGGTCGCCGGCGGCAAGACCAACGGCACCGTCGATCTCCCCGCTGAGATCTTCGACGCTCCGGCCAACATCGCGCTTCTCCATCAGGTTGTCGTCGCGCAGCTCGCAGCTGCTCGTCAGGGAACCCACTCCACCAAGACCCGCGGCGACGTCCGCGGCGGTGGCAAGAAGCCGTACCGCCAGAAGGGCACCGGCCGCGCACGCCAGGGCTCGACTCGCGCACCGCAGTTCGTCGGCGGCGGAACCGTTCACGGCCCGCAGCCGCGTGACTACAGCCAGCGCACCCCCAAGAAGATGAAGGCAGCCGCTCTTCGCGGAGCCCTCTCTGACCGCGCACGCAACGAGCGCATCCACGTCATCACCGAACTGGTTGCAGGGCAGACGCCTTCGACCAAGGGCGCAATCGCGTTCCTCGGCGAGATTTCGGATCGCAAGAAGCTGCTGCTCGTCGTGGGTCGCCAGGATGTAGCCGCTTGGAAGAGCGTGCAGAACCTGGAAGGCGTGCATCCCATTGCACCCGACCAGCTCAACACCTACGACGTGCTCAATGCAGACGATGTCGTGTTCAGCGTCGAGGCACTCAACGCGTTCATCCACGGGCCCGCAGAGAGCGCTCAGAACAAGGAGGACGCCAAGTGAGCACCATCGCTGACCCCCGCGACATCCTGCTCGCTCCGGTCATCTCCGAGAAGTCCTACGGACTGATCGAGGAAGGCACCTACACCTTCCTGGTGCACCCGGACTCGAACAAGACGCAGATCAAGATTGCCGTCGAGAAGGTCTTCGGCGTCAAGGTGACCAGCGTCAACACCGCCAACCGTCAGGGCAAGCGTAAGCGGACCCGATTCGGTTACGGCAAGCGCAAGGACACCAAGCGCGCGCTCGTGACCCTGTCCGCTGACAGCAAGCCCATCGAGATCTTCGGAGGACCGGTCGCGTAAGCGCCGGGACTTGACGAGACATAGAGGACGAGAAGACTCATGGCAATCCGTAAGTACAAGCCGACAACACCGGGCCGTCGTGGCTCGAGCGTCTCGGACTTCGCCGAGATCACTCGGTCGACCCCCGAGAAGTCGCTGGTTCGCCCGCTGCACGGTCGCGGTGGACGTAACGCACACGGTCGTATCACCACCCGTCACAAGGGTGGCGGACACAAGCGTGCATACCGACTGATCGATTTCCGTCGCAACGACAAGGACGGCATCCCGGCAAAGGTCGCTCACATCGAGTACGACCCCAACCGCACAGCAAACATCGCACTCCTGCATTACGCAGACGGTGAGAAGCGCTACATCATTGCCCCCAAGGGCCTGGTGCAGGGTTCACCGGTCGAGTCCGGTGCAGGCGCCGACATCAAGCCGGGCAACAACCTGCCGCTGCGCAACATCCCGACTGGTACCACCATCCACGGTGTGGAACTGCGTCCCGGCGGCGGAGCCAAGATGGCTCGTTCCGCAGGCGCCAGCATCCAGCTCCTCGGTAAGGAAGGCAGCTACGCCACGCTGCGTATGCCTTCCGGTGAAATCCGTCGCGTCGACGTGCGCTGCCGCGCATCCGTCGGCGAGGTCGGCAACGCCGAGCAGTCGAACATCAACTGGGGCAAGGCCGGCCGTATGCGTTGGAAGGGCAAGCGCCCGACCGTTCGTGGTGTCGTGATGAACCCGGTCGACCACCCGCACGGTGGCGGCGAGGGCAAGACCTCAGGTGGACGCCACCCGGTCAGCCCGTGGGGTAAGCCTGAAGGCCGTACCCGCAAGAACAAGGCAAGCGACAAGATGATCGTCCGTCGCCGCCGCACCGGCAAGAACAAGCGCTAGGAGGGAGTGAAGGATGCCACGCAGCCTTAAGAAGGGCCCGTTCGTCGATGACCACCTCCTCGCGAAGGTGGATGTACAGAACGAAAAGGGAACCAAGCAGGTCATCAAGACCTGGTCCCGTCGTTCGACAATCATCCCGGACTTCATCGGCCACACGTTTGCAGTTCACGACGGCCGCAAGCACGTCCCCGTGTTCGTTTCCGACTCCATGGTCGGACACAAGCTCGGAGAGTTTGCACCGACCCGCACGTTCAAGGGTCACATCAAGGATGATCGGAAGGCGAAGAGGCGATGAGCAACACCGAAACCGCCAACCCGACTGCCAAGGCTGTAGCGAAGCACGTTCGCGTTACGCCGATGAAGGCACGTCGAGTTGTGGACCTGGTCCGCGGGCGCTCGGTTGAAGACGCCCTGAACATCCTGAAGTTCGCGCCGCAGGCAGCGAGCGAGCCGGTCGCCAAGGTGATCGCCTCCGCAGCAGCCAACGCCGAGAACAACCTCGACCTCGACCCCAGCACGCTTGTCGTTGCTACGGCGTTCGTGGACGAGGGCGCGACCCTCAAGCGGTTCCAGCCGCGTGCACAGGGACGTGCGTTCCGTATTCGCAAGCGCACCAGTCACATCACCGTGATCGTGGAGAGCCTGCCGAAGACCGGAACATCGACCCGTAATCGCCGGAAGGGAAGTGCTCAGTAGTGGGCCAGAAAATCAACCCGCACGGCTTCCGTCTCGGCATCACCACCGACTGGAAGTCTCGCTGGTACGCAGACAAGCAGTACGCGGAGTACGTCAAGGAAGACGTCGCGATCCGTAAGCTCCTCGCCACCGGCATGGAGCGCGCAGGAATCGCGAAGGTCGAAATCGAGCGCACCCGTGACCGTGTTCGCGTGGACATCCACACTGCACGTCCGGGCATCGTCATCGGCCGCCGCGGCGCCGAAGCCGATCGCATCCGCTCCGAGCTCGAGAAGCTGACCGGCAAGCAGGTTCAGCTGAACATCCTCGAGGTCAAGAACGCAGAAGCTGAAGCACAGCTCGTCGCACAGGGTGTGGCCGAGCAGCTCTCGAACCGCGTTGCCTTCCGTCGTGCAATGCGCAAGGCCATCCAGTCGGCCATGCGTCAGCCCAACGTCAAGGGAATCCGCGTTCAGTGCTCCGGTCGTCTCGGCGGCGCCGAGATGTCCCGGTCGGAGTTCTACCGCGAAGGCCGTGTGCCGCTGCACACGCTTCGTGCGGACATCGACTATGGCCTCTACGAGGCCAAGACCACCTTCGGTCGCATCGGCGTCAAGGTCTGGATCTACAAGGGCGACATCGTCGGTGGCAAGCGTGAGCTCGCCGCCAACACGGCCGCACCGGCCGGGGATCGCCCGCGTCGTGAGCGTCCGAGCCGTCCGCGTCGTTCCGGTGCCACCGGTACCACTGCGACCAGCACCGAGGCCGGCCGCGCAGCGACCGCAACCGCCGATGCTCCCGCAACTGAACAGAATCAGGAGGGCTGACGCATGTTGATCCCACGGCGGGGCAAGCACCGCAAGCAGCACCACCCGA
>NZ_LNAK01000151.1:17668-77310 GCF_001445685.1 Rhodococcus sp. KB6
CCAGGTGACCTTCGGTGACTACGGCATCCAGGCTCTCGAGCCTGCCTACATCACCAACCGGCAGATCGAGTCCGCTCGTATCGCCATGACTCGGCACATCAAGCGTGGCGGCAAGATCTGGATCAACATCTTCCCGGATCGCCCCCTCACGAAGAAGCCGGCCGAAACCCGAATGGGTTCCGGTAAGGGTTCGCCCGAGTGGTGGATTGCCAACGTCAAGCCCGGACGCGTTCTGTTCGAGATGACATACCCCAACGAGGAGATTGCTCGTGAGGCCCTGCGCCGCGCGATGCACAAGCTCCCGTGCAAGTGCCGGATCGTGACCAGAGAGGAGCAGTTCTGATGGCTACTGGAACCCCAGCAGCAGAGCTCCGCGAGCTCAGTGAAGACGAGCTGGTCACCCGGCTCCGTGAGTCGAAGGAAGAGCTTTTCAACCTTCGTTTCCAGATGGCTACCGGCCAGATGGACAACAACCGACGACTGCGCACCGTTCGTCACGAGATCGCGCGCATCTACACCGTCCTGCGTGAGCGTGAGCTCGGACTCGCTGTGGGTCCGGATGCAGGTGACGCGGCATGAGTGAGGAAAAAGCAGTGAGCACAGAAGAGCGCGCGAGCCGTAAGGTCCGTGTCGGATACGTCGTGTCCGACAAGATGGAAAAGACGATCGTGGTCGAGCTCGAAGACCGCGTCAAGCACAAGCTCTACGGCAAGATCATCCGCCGTACGACCAAGGTGAAGGCGCACGACGAGAACGGCGTTGCCGGCGTCGGCGACCGCGTTCAGCTGATGGAAACCCGTCCGCTGTCCGCGACGAAGCACTGGCGTCTGGTCGAGGTCCTCGAAAAGGCCAAGTAAGCCTGATCGAATCCTCGAGCTGATCGAGTATCACCGAATGGCCCGCTTCCCCTTGGGGGAGTGGGCCATTCGGCTTTCCGGGGGCTTTCGGGGCTTTCCGGGCGAAGGGTTCGAGTTGCGTCGAGTACGGCTGATTTGGTATTCGGTGAACCCTTCCCTACAATAGAACGGTTGCCTGTGGCAGAGGTGTGTCTTCACGTGCGCAGCTCGAACGGTGCTTGCAGTGATCGTCTCCCGACGTCAGTCGGTGGGACTGCAGCTCAGACACGACGCAGGTGGCAACAATGACCGCGCGCACCGGGTCGGTAATCCGTTGCGCACGAAATTCCAGGTCTAGGGAGATCAAGTGATTCAGCAGGAGTCGCGAGTTCGCGTCGCTGATAACACGGGTGCCAAGGAAATCCTTTGCATCCGCGTTCTCGGCGGTTCGTCACGTCGCTACGCCGGGATCGGTGACGTCATCGTCGCCACCGTCAAGGACGCAATCCCCGGTGGAAACATCAAGAAGGGTGAGGTCGTCAAGGCCGTCATCGTTCGCACGACCAAGGAGCGCCGTCGTCCGGACGGTTCCTACATCAAGTTCGACGAGAACGCTGCAGTGCTCATCAAGGCTGACAGTGATCCCCGTGGAACCCGCATCTTCGGACCCGTCGGCCGTGAGCTGCGCGAGAAGAAGTTCATGAAGATCGTTTCGCTTGCCCCGGAGGTGCTGTGATGAAGGTGCACAAGGGTGACACCGTTCTGGTCATCGCCGGCAAGGACAAGGGCGCGAAGGGCAAGGTCATTCAGGCCTACCCCGCGACCGACAAAGTCCTCGTCGAAGGCGTGAACCGAATCAAGAAGCACACCGCGGTTTCCGCGAACGAGCGCGGAGCATCCTCCGGCGGCATCGTCACGCAGGAAGCCCCGATCCACGTTTCCAACGTTGCAGTCGTCGACTCGGACGGAAACCCCACCCGCGTGGGCTACCGCACCGACGAAGAGTCCGGCAAGCGCGTTCGGATTTCCCGGAAGAACGGGAAGGACATCTGACATGACCTCCACCGAAAACAAGGTCCAGCCGCGCCTCAAGGCACGCTACCGCGCTGAGATCAAGGACGCGCTCAACAGCGAGTTCGACTACTCGAACGTCATGCAGATCCCCGGCGTCGTCAAGGTTGTCGTCAACATGGGCGTCGGCGACGCCGCCCGTGACGCCAAGCTGATCAACGGCGCTGTCCATGACCTGTCGCTGATCACGGGCCAGAAGCCCGAGATCCGCAAGGCACGTAAGTCCATCGCGCAGTTCAAGCTCCGCGAAGGTATGCCCATCGGTGCACGCGTCACCCTCCGTGGTGACCGCATGTGGGAGTTCCTGGACCGCCTCGTGTCTGTCGCTCTGCCCCGTATCCGCGACTTCCGCGGTCTCTCGGGCAACCAGTTCGACGGCAACGGCAACTACACGTTCGGCCTCAACGAGCAGTCGATGTTCCACGAGATCGACGTGGACAAGATCGATCGCCCCCGCGGCATGGACATCACCGTCGTGACCACCGCAACCAACAACGAAGAAGGCCGTGCACTGCTCAAGCACCTCGGCTTCCCGTTCAAGGAGAACTGAGCGCATGGCTAAGAAGGCATTGGTCAACAAGGCCAACAAGAAGCCCAAGTTCGCGGTTCGCGCCTACACCCGCTGCCAGCGGTGCGGTCGCCCGCACTCGGTGTTCCGCAAGTTCGGCTTGTGCCGTATCTGCGTTCGCGAGATGGCTCACGCCGGCGAGCTTCCCGGAGTTCGCAAGAGCTCTTGGTGATCTGAGGCCCTCGGGCTTCGTCACACCACGCATGTGAATGGGCGTGGGTTCCTTTGGAACCCACGCCCATTCGTGGTTTTCATCGAGATGTGAATCGTGCCGATCCTGAAAAGAACTGCCCCGCTGCGACTCTGGTTGAAAGCGATCATCGTTCGTCGGTGTCGTTCTTCGGTGCCGAACGAGCAGTTCAGATTTCGGGGTGCGTCGATAGCTTCCCGATCGCAACCTTCGGGCGGCAGTGGGGGAGGCGACATGGGATCCCGGTGGACACCTGCGCCAAAGTTCCCTACACTAGAGCGGTTGCCGTGGCTGACGCATGCGTTCAGCTCGGTGCGGTAACTTACGCCGTCTGACACAAGTCGGACGGCCCAGCCGAATTGCTGGAGGCCCACGATCGGATTCGTCCGGTGTTGCATGGGAACCACAGCGAGAAAGGTGTCGAGGTCGACCTATGACCATGACTGACCCCATCGCAGACTTCTTGACGCGTCTGCGCAACGCCAACACGGCGTACCACGATGAGGTGAAGCTTCCCCACTCGAAGATCAAGGCGAACATCGCCGAGATCCTCAAGCGCGAGGGCTACATCTCCGATTTCCGTACCGAAGACGCAGAGGTCGGCAAGACCCTCATCGTCGATCTGAAGTACGGTCCCAGCCGCGAGCGTAGCCTCGCCGGCGTGCGTCGCGTTTCCAAGCCCGGTCTCCGGGTTTACGCGAAGTCCACCAACCTGCCCAAGGTCCTCGGAGGCCTCGGCGTGGCCATCATCTCCACGTCGTCCGGTCTGCTCACCGATCGCCAGGCGGCCAATCAAGGAGTAGGCGGGGAAGTCCTCGCCTACGTCTGGTAAGGGAGGCCACCACAATGTCGCGTATTGGAAAGATTCCGGTCACCGTCCCCGCGGGCGTTGACGTCACGATCAGCGGCCAGGATGTCACCGTCAAGGGTCCCAAGGGCACCCTCGCGCTGACCATCTCCGAGCCCATCGCAATCGAAAAGGCAGAGGACGGCTCGCTGAGCGTCACGCGCCCCGACGACGAGCGTCGTAGCCGCGCGCTGCACGGTCTGTCGCGGACCCTGGTTGCGAACATCATCACCGGTGTCACCGAGGGTTACACGAAGAAGATGGAGATCCACGGTGTTGGTTACCGTGTGGCACTGAAGGGCAAGGACCTCGAGTTCGCGCTCGGCTTCAGCCACCCGGTGCCGATCGAGGCTCCTGAAGGCATCACCTTCGTCGTCGAGTCGCCCACCCGGTTCTCGGTGTCCGGCATCGACAAGCAGAAGGTCGGGCAGATCTCGGCCAACATCCGTCGTCTCCGTCGTCCGGACCCGTACAAGGGTAAGGGCGTGCGTTACGAGGGTGAGCAGATCCGCCGCAAGGTCGGAAAGACGGGTAAGTGATATGAGCCAGACTGCAAACCAGAAAGCCAAGCGGATTCCGCTGGGCAAGGATGCGTCCACCAAGCGTCGTCTCTCGAAGACGCGTCGTCACTTCCGTCTCCGCAAGAAGGTCTCCGGCACGCCCGAGCGTCCCCGCTTGGTCGTCAACCGGTCCTCGCGCCACATCCACGTCCAGCTCGTGGACGACCTGGCCGGCCACACCCTGGCCTCCGCGTCGACCATCGAAGCAGACGTGCGCGTGGCAGAAGGCGACAAGAAGGCTGCGAGCGCGAAGGTCGGTCAGCTGATCGCCGAGCGCGCCAAGGCTGCCGGCGTGGAAGCAGTTGTCTTCGACCACGGCGGACACGGCTACCACGGTCGCATCGCGGCCCTGGCAGACGCGGCTCGCGAAGGCGGGTTGAAGTTCTGATGACCAACATTTTCAACGGAAGGACAGCCTGATGCCGGGACGTCAAAGGCGTGACGGCGGAAGCGGACCCGCCGGACAGAATGGCCCCAACAGCGGTGACAACAGCAACGCTCGTGGGGACAACCGTGGTGGCGGCCGTGACCGTCGCGACGGTGGCCGTGGCGGAAACGCTGCGGAGAAGTCACAGTTCATCGAGCGCGTTGTCACGATCAACCGCGTTTCCAAGGTCGTCAAGGGTGGTCGTCGCTTCAGCTTCACCGCTCTGGTGATCGTCGGAGACGGCAACGGACTGGTCGGCGTCGGCTACGGAAAGGCCAAGGAAGTTCCCGCGGCCATCCAGAAGGGTGTCGAGGAGGCTCGCAAGAGCTTCTTCCGCGTCCCGATGATCGCCAACACCATCACTCACCCCGTTCAGGGTGAGGCTGCTGCCGGCATCGTCATGCTTCGCCCGGCAAGCCCCGGTACCGGTGTTATCGCCGGTGGCGCTGTGCGCGCCGTGCTGGAGTGCGCTGGTATCGCGGACATCCTGTCGAAGTCGCTCGGTAGCGACAACGCCATCAACGTCGTGCATGCGACCGTTGCTGCGCTCAAGGGTCTGCAGCGTCCCGAGGAAGTTGCGGCTCGCCGCGGCCTCACCCTCGAAGAGGTTGCACCCGCCGGCATGCTTCGCGCTCGCGCACAGGCTGCTGGGAGTGTGAAGTAATGGCAGATCTCAAGGTCACTCAGATCAAGAGCATCATCGGGACCAAGCAGAACCAGAAGGATTCTCTGCGCACGCTGGGTCTCAAGGGCATCCGTCAGACCGTTGTTCGTGAGGACAACGCACAGAACCGCGGTCTGATCAACGTGGTGCGCCACCTCGTAACAGTTGAGGAGGTCTAACCATGACCATCAAACTGCACCACCTGCGCCCCGCTCCGGGATCCAAGTCCAACAAGATTCGTGTTGGACGCGGTGAGGGCGGCAAGCGTGGTAAGACCGCAGGTCGCGGTACCAAGGGCACCAAGGCACGTAACACCGTGCGCGTGGGCTTCGAGGGTGGACAGATGCCGCTTCACATGCGTCTGCCCAAGCTCAAGGGCTTCACGAACCCGTTCCGCGTCGAGTACCAGGTCGTCAATGTCGGCGACATCGCCCGTCTGTTCCCCGAAGGTGGAGCAATCACGGTCGAGGATCTCGTCGCCAAGGGCGCAGTCCGCAAGAACCAGCTCGTCAAGGTTCTGGGCGACGGCGAACTGACAGTTGCCGTTCAGGTGACCGTCGACAAGTTCACCGGTTCCGCCAAGGAAAAGATTGCTGCTGCCGGTGGTTCCGCCACCGAGCTGTGAGTGATCACGCGTAGCTAGTCCGATGGCCGCAGCGCAGCGTTTGCTGCGGTGCGGCCATCGGCGTCTACGAGGTCGTGTCACAGGTACGAGGTCGTGTCACAGATTGGTCGTGCATGCTCGGACGGGCCAGTATTCTGGTCACCGAGTGGCAAATGTATCTTCGGCTTACCCGGTTTTCGTGGTCTGCCCGCCTAGTTCCCAAATGCTCACTGTTAGAGTTCAAAAGTTCGACAGGTCAAAACGATCTGTCTCCCTACCGTCGTGCCAGGAGGATCTTTGCTTTCCGCCTTCGTCTCGGCCCTCAGGACCCCAGACCTGAGGCGGAAGATCCTCTTCACCCTCGGCTTGGTGGCTCTGTATCGGGTCGGCGCTCTCATCCCGTCCCCAGGTGTCGACTACGGCCGTGTGCGTCAGTGCATCGATATCGCCAACTCCGGTGACTCAGCAGGTATCTACTCGCTGATCAACCTGTTCTCCGGCGGCGCTCTGCTGCAGATGTCGATCTTTGCGATCGGCATCATGCCGTACATCACGGCGAGCATCATCGTGCAGCTCCTGACCGTGGTGATTCCGAAGTTCGAGGAACTTCGGAAAGAAGGCCAGTCCGGCCAGGCCAAGATGACGCAGTACACGCGTTACCTGTCCATTGCTCTGGCAATCCTGCAGTCGACCGGCATCGTCGCTCTTGCGGCACGCGGACAGTTGCTCCAGGGCTGTGACGACATCATCGCCGACAAGTCGATCTTCGGACTTGTCATCATCGTGCTGGTCATGACTGCCGGTGCTGCCATGGTCATGTGGTTCGGCGAGGTCATCACCGAACGTGGCGTCGGCAACGGTATGTCCCTCCTCATCTTCGCCGGTATCGCATCGCGTATCCCGAGCGAGGGCAAGGCAATCCTCGACAGCCGTGGTCCGCTGGTCTTCGCCTTCGTCTGCCTCGCAGCGCTGCTGATCATCGCCGGTGTCGTCTTCGTCGAGCAGGGTCAGCGTCGTATCCCGGTGCAGTACGCGAAGCGGATGGTCGGACGCAAGATGTACGGCGGATCCTCGACGTACCTGCCTCTGAAGGTGAACCAGGCCGGCGTCATCCCGGTGATCTTCGCGTCTTCACTGCTGTACCTCCCGAACTTGATTGCACAGCTGACTTCGGCCAGTACAGCGGTCGACCCCAGTTGGTGGCAGCGCCTCATCAACACCTACCTGGTGAATCCGGCCAACCCGGTGTACATCGCGATCTACTTCGGCCTGATCGTCTTCTTCACGTACTTCTACGTCGCCATCACCTTCAATCCCGAAGAGCGCGCCGACGAGATGAAGAAGTTCGGCGGCTTCATCCCCGGTATCCGACCCGGTCAGCCGACCGCGGACTACCTCAACTACGTGCTGAGTCGCATCACCCTTCCGGGTGCGATTTACCTCGGCACCATTGCTGTTCTGCCCAACCTGTTCCTCGACATCGGGAATGGCGGCGGCGCGCAGAACCTGCCGTTCGGTGGCACCGCGGTGCTGATCATGGTCAGCGTCGGCCTGGACACCGTGAAGCAGATCGAGAGTCAGCTAATGCAGCGTAACTATGAAGGGTTCCTCAAGTGAGACTTGTCCTCCTTGGTCCTCCCGGTGCCGGCAAGGGCACCCAGGCCGCTATCTTGTCCGAGAAGTTCGGCGTTCCCCATATCTCCACGGGTGATCTCTTCCGCGCGAACATCGGTCAGGCCACCGCTCTCGGTGTGGAAGCAAAGAAGTACATCGACGCCGGCGAACTCGTACCGAGCTCGATCACCAACGACATGGTGAAGGCTCGCGTCGCAGAACCGGACGCAGCAAACGGTTTCCTTCTCGACGGATTTCCGCGCTCGGTCGAACAGGCTCAGGCACTCGAGGGAATCTTGAAGGATCTCGACACCAAGCTCGACGGTGTCCTCTCCTTCGTCGTCGACGAGGACATCGTGGTCGAGCGTATGCTCGCCCGTGGTCGTGCAGACGACACCGAGGACGTCATTCGCAACCGACTCCGGGTCTACCGCGACGAGACGTCACCGCTGTTCGATTACTACAAGGACAGCATCGTCTCCGTCGACGCGATCGGCGAGGTCGAAGAGGTCAACGCTCGCGCACTGGCAGCGTTGGGTAAGTAATGGTCTTCGGGCGCAAACGCAAGGTTGTTCCGTTCCGCTCCGCGGGCGAACTCGACGCGATGGCTGCTGCCGGCGCGATCGTGGGTTCGGCTCTGGTGGCGGTTCGCGCTGCGGCGAAGCCCGGTGTCAGCACTTTGGAATTGAACGCGGTCGCTGAATCCGTCATTCGTGACGCCGGCGCCGTGCCCTCGTTCCTCGGGTACCACGGCTTCACCGGCTCGATCTGCTCTTCGGTCAACGATCGCGTCGTTCACGGAATCCCTTCAGCTCAGGACATCCTGGCTGAAGGCGACCTGGTTTCCATCGACTGTGGCGCGATCCTCGACGGATGGCACGGTGACTCCGCTTGGACGTTCGGTGTCGGTGAGATCAGCGTCGCCGATCAGGAGCTCAGCGAAGCCACTCGGCTTTCCATGGAAGCCGGGATCGCGGCAATGATCGCCGGCAACCGTCTGACGGATGTTTCGCACGCGATCGAGGTCGGTACTCATGCCGCCGAGAAGTTGCACGGTCGTTCCTACGGCATCGTCGACGGATACGGCGGACACGGAATCGGCCGGGAAATGCACATGGATCCGTTCCTCGCCAATGAAGGTGCCCCGGGTAAGGGTCCTGAACTGGTTGTCGGATCGTGCCTGGCGATTGAGCCGATGCTCACGCTCGGCACCACCGACACGGTGATTCTCGACGACGACTGGACCGTTGTGACGACCGACGGGTCCCGTGCGGCGCACTGGGAACACACTGTCGCAGTGACCGAAGACGGTCCGCGGATTCTGACACTCCGGCCGGAGTAGTCGACACAGTCGCTGACAAGTGTTGGCAGCGAGCATGATTCACGTTCGAGAAGTCCCAGCCTCATTTCGAGGCTGGGACTTTTTCGATGGGGGAGCGGTGTGCGTCGTCACCCTGACCGGAGGCGCATTTGGCCTGGTCGTTTACATCGCGTAACATGGCTAGGCGGTGCGCTATGCGCGTCGATAGTTCGTGTGCCTACGCCCGGATCGCTCCGGGATCGGGCTTTCGAACTGCCGACGATCTTTCCATTGCGTGCCAATGTAACGGAAGCCGATGCACGAAGCATGCCAAACCAAACGGATCGCGGAGGATATGGCTAAGAAAGACGGGGCCATCGAGGTCGAAGGACGAGTAGTCGAGCCGCTGCCCAATGCGATGTTCCGCATTGAGCTCGAGAATGGCCACAAGGTCCTCGCCCACATCAGCGGAAAGATGCGTCAGCACTACATTCGCATCCTCCCGGAAGATCGCGTTGTCGTAGAGCTCTCGCCCTACGATTTGTCGCGCGGACGCATCGTTTACCGCTACAAGTAACGAACTTCCCGGACCTGACCTGGGTCAGGGAGAAGTATGTCTGCCGCGGTTCATCGCGGCAGGCTGCGACAAAACAGGAGATCAGAAGACGTGAAGGTTCAGCCGAGCGTCAAGAAGATCTGCGAGAAGTGCAAAGTGATTCGCCGTAACGGTCGAGTCATGGTGATCTGCGAGAACCTGCGTCACAAGCAGCGTCAGGGCTAGATCTAGCTTTTCGAAGATCTGCTTGGCAACAAGCAAAGAAGACCTCCCAGTACCAGCCATTGTTGACGAGACCCCACGCGATCGTTCACCGATCGCCAAGGTCGGACAATGGTTCACCCCCGGCACGGAGGCCGGGGCCCCACTGAGTTAGTTGATGAGATCATCTGCGCCTTCGGGCGTCGGTACTCGGCAAGAGGCACAGGGGAAGGGCTGGGAGCAGACCTCCGCACACCGATAAGGAAATGCCAACATGGCACGTCTCTCTGGTGTTGATCTTCCTCGCGAAAAGCGCATGGAGATCGCACTGACATACATCTACGGCATCGGCCGTACCCGCTCCAAGGAAATCCTTGACGCCACCGGCGTCAGCCCGGATCTCCGGAGCAAGGACCTCTCGGACGAGGACCTGGCAAAGCTCCGCGAGTACATCGAGGAGTCGCTCAAGGTCGAGGGTGACCTTCGCCGCGAGGTTCAGGCCGACATCCGTCGCAAGATCGAGATCGGCTGCTACCAGGGCCTGCGCCACCGTCGTGGTCTGCCCGTGCGTGGTCAGCGCACCAAGACCAACGCCCGTACCCGTAAGGGTCCGAAGCGCACCATTGCCGGCAAGAAGAAGGCGAAGTAATGCCCCCGAAGTCACGTAGCACCGGTCCGAAGAAGACCCAGAAGACGCGTCGCAGGGATAAGAAGAACATCCCGCACGGCGCCGCTCACATCAAGAGCACCTTCAACAACACCATCGTGTCCATCACGGACCCCGCCGGAAATGTCATTTCCTGGGCGTCTTCGGGACACGTCGGCTTCAAGGGTTCGCGTAAGTCGACTCCCTTCGCCGCTCAGCTTGCTGCTGAGAGCGCTGCCCGTAAGGCGCAGGAGCACGGTGTCAAGAAGGTTGACGTCTTCGTCAAGGGACCGGGATCCGGTCGCGAGACCGCAATCCGTTCCCTCCAGGCCGCTGGCCTCGAGGTCGGCACCATTTCCGATGTAACCCCCCAGCCGCACAACGGCTGCCGTCCGCCCAAGCGGCGTCGGGTATAGCGGGAAGGATAGGTAGAAGAAAATGGCACGTTATACCGGACCCATCACCCGCAAGTCGCGTCGTCTGCGCGTCGACCTCGTTGGAGGCGACCAGGCATTCGAGCGTCGCCCGTACCCGCCCGGACAGCACGGCCGCGCGCGTATCAAGGAGAGCGAGTACCTGCTCCAGCTGCAGGAGAAGCAGAAGGCTCGCTTCAC
The DNA here is from genome assembly GCF_001445685.1 of Rhodococcus sp. KB6. Taxonomy (NCBI): domain Bacteria; kingdom Bacillati; phylum Actinomycetota; class Actinomycetes; order Mycobacteriales; family Nocardiaceae; genus Rhodococcus; species Rhodococcus sp. KB6. Next base: position 28,367 of record NZ_LNAK01000151.1, read on the forward strand.
CTACGGCGTCATGGAGAAGCAGTTCCGCCTGTACTACAAGGAGGCGAACAACCGCCCCGGCAAGACCGGCGAGAACCTGCTTCGCATCCTCGAGTCGCGTCTCGACAACGTCGTGTACCGCGCAGGCCTCGCTCGCACGCGCCGTCAGGCACGTCAGCTGGTCACGCACGGTCACCTTCTCGTGAACAACAAGAAGGTCGACATCCCGAGCTACCGCGTCTCGCAGTACGACATCATCGATGTCAAGGAGAAGTCGCTCTCCACGCTTCCGTTCCAGGTTGCGCGTGAGACCGTCGGCGATCGCCCGGTTCCCGGGTGGCTGCAGGTTGTCGGCTCGCGTCTGCGGATCCTGGTTCACCAGCTTCCCGAGCGCGCGCAGATCGACATCGCTCTGCAGGAACAGCTCATCGTCGAGTACTACTCGAAGTAAGGCGCTTCGCACCCCGTGAGTGGTTGACGAGTCTCCGGACTCCTCAACCACTCACAGGGCCGCAGGCCCTTTCCCATCGTGGGCGTCAAATAGTGGACGTCCGTACAGGAGGAAATACCAATGCTCATTTCTCAGCGACCCACGCTGACCGAAGAGGTCATCGCTGATAACCGCTCGAAGTTCGTCATCGAGCCCCTGGAGCCAGGTTTCGGGTACACGCTCGGCAATTCGCTGCGCCGCACGCTGCTCTCGTCGATCCCCGGCGCTGCTGTCACCAGCATCCGTATCGACGGCGTTCTCCACGAGTTCACCACCGTCCCGGGCGTGAAGGAAGATGTCACCGACATCATCCTGAACCTCAAGGGCCTCGTCGTGAACTCCGAAGAGGACGAGCCGGTCACCATGTACGTCCGCAAGCAGGGCCCCGGCGCTGTTACTGCGGGCGACATCGTGCCCCCGGCAGGCGTCACCGTGAACAACCCTGATCTGCACATCGCCACCCTGAACGACAAGGGAAAGCTGGAGATCGAGCTCGTAGTCGAGCGCGGTCGTGGCTATGTCCCCGCCGTTCAGAACAAGGCGTCCGGCGCAGAGATCGGCCGTATCCCGGTCGACTCGATCTACTCGCCGGTGCTCAAGGTCACCTACAAGGTGGAGGCCACTCGCGTCGAACAGCGCACCGACTTCGATCGGCTCGTTCTCGACGTGGAAACGAAGAACTCCATCACCGCACGGGACGCGCTCGCTTCGGCGGGCAAGACCCTGGTTGAGCTCTTCGGCCTGGCCCGTGAGCTGAACGTCGAAGCAGAAGGAATCGAGATCGGACCCTCGCCTGCCGAGGCCGATCACATCGCTTCCTTCGGACTCCCCATCGAGGATCTGGACCTCACGGTCCGCTCCTACAACTGCCTCAAGCGCGAAGGTGTTCACACCGTCGGTGAGCTTGTCGGCCGTACCGAGTCCGATCTGCTCGACATCCGCAACTTCGGACAGAAGTCCATCGACGAGGTCAAGGTCAAGCTGCATTCGCTCGGCCTGTCCCTCAAGGACAGCCCCGCATCCTTCGATCCCACCACCGTTGCCGGCTACGACGCCGCCACCGGAACATGGAGTGACACTGATGCCGGTTCCTTCGGCGATGCCGAAGGTACCGAGGACTACGCCGAGACCGAACAGCTGTAGCAGCTCAGGTCCTTTACTAGGAGATCATCATGCCCAAGCCCAAGAAGGGTGCCCGCTTCGGCGGGTCGGCTTCCCACCAGAAGGCGATTTTCGCCAATCTGGCTACCGCGCTCTTCGAGCACGGTCGCATCACCACCACCGAGTCCAAGGCCAAGGCACTGCGCCCCTACGCCGAGAAGCTCGTCACGCACGCGAAGGCCGGCACGCTGGCTCACCGTCGTGAGGTGCTGAAGGTCATCCGCAACAAGGATGTCGTTCACACCCTGTTCGCCGAGATCGGCCCGTTCTACGCGGACCGTAACGGTGGATACACCCGCATTATCAAGACGATCCCCCGCAAGGGTGATAACGCTCCGATGGCAATCATCGAGCTCGTCAAGGAAAAGACCGTCACCTCCGAGGCTGACCGCGCTCGTCGCGTCAAGTCCTCGCAGGAAGCTCCCGCCGCAGAGAACGTCGTCGAGGCCGTAGAGGCCGACGCGACCGAGGCTGAGGTCGAGAACGCTGACGCAGTCGTCGAGGCCATCGAGAACGAGACCGCAACTGCGGCCGACGCTCCCGAGGCCGAAGAGGCCAAGAAGGACTAGTCTCCCTTGGTTTCGGCACACGCTGAATCGAACGAGCCCGCCGCCCCCACCGGGGACGGCGGGCTCGTTCGATTGCGGCTCGACATCTCCTACGACGGCACCGACTTCTCGGGTTGGGCCCGCCAGACCGATCTGCGCACCGTGTGCGGTGAGATCGAAGACAAGTTGGGAACGGTGCTTCGACGCCCGGTTCAGTTGACCGTTGCCGGTCGAACCGACGCCGGTGTCCACGCCACCGGTCAGGTAGCGCACGTCGACGTTCCGGGAGAGTTGCTCCCGGACGATCCGTCTCGACTCGTGCGCAGACTTGCACGATTTCTGCCCAAGGACGTTCGGGTCAAACAGATATCGGTGGTTCCGGGTGACTTCGATGCGCGCTTCTCCGTGATGCGACGTTATTACGAGTACCGGGTGACCAACGCGGCGTTCGGAGTGGAACCACTACGCGCACGCGACACCGTCTCGTATCCCAAACCACTCGATCTCGGAGCGATGCAGGATGCGTCGAATCGGCTGCTGGGTCTGCACAACTTCGCGGCATTCTGCAAGCGTCGAGAAGGCGCTACGACGGTGCGGGAGCTGCAGCGTTTCGACTGGACCCAAGTGGGCACGGTGTTCACGGCCTACGTGAATGCTGACGCATTCTGCTGGTCGATGGTTCGCAGTCTCGTCGGCGCAGTCCTCTCCGTCGGTGAGGGACGGCGCACCGCCGACTGGGTGGCAGGGTTGCTCGACGAAACGTCGCGATCCAGTTCCATCCTCGTTGCTCCGGCGCACGGACTTTCGTTGGTCCGCGTGGACTACCCCGACTACTCGGAACTGGCTGCCCGCAACGCGATTACCCGTGAGACCCGCGAGATTCCGTCTTCGGGTGGATGCTGCGGCGACTGAACATCACCATGCAAAATGCCCTCCCACTCTGTGTGGGAGGGCATTCGTATCGGGGGGCTATCCCGCCAGTTGGCGCGCGATGACCAATCGCTGAATCTGGTTGGTGCCCTCGAAGATCTGCGTGATCTTGGCCTCGCGCATGTAGCGCTCGACGGGGAAGTCCTGGGTGTATCCGTACCCGCCGAATACCTGAACGGCGTCGGTGGTGACCTTCATTGCCGCGTCGGTGGCCACGAGCTTGGCGACGCTCGCGTTGCGTGAATACGGAACTCCGGCGTCGCGGCGGCGGGCTGCATCGAGGTAGGTGGCTCGCGCGGAGTCGACTGCGGCAGCCATGTCCGCGAGCACGAAACCGAGTCCCTGGTGATCGATGATCCGCTTGCCGAATGCCTTGCGCTCCTTCGCGTAAGCGACCGCGTCGTCGAGCGCGCCTTGAGCGATTCCGACGGCAACGGCAGCGATTCCGAGTCGGCCGGAGTCGAGAGCGCTGAAGGCAATCGGCAGCCCCTGGCCGCGCTGACCGATCAATCGCTCCTCAGGAATGAAGGCGTCGTCGTAGTTCGCGGAGGCAGTGGGAACCGCGCGTAGCCCCATCTTCTCTTCGGGTTTTCCGAAGCTGAGGCCTTCGGTGTCCTTGTCCACCAGGAGGCAGGAGACGCCGCGTGAACCGTCGTCACTGGTGCGTGCGAAGAGGTTGTAGAAGTCCGCCTTGCCGCCGTTGGTGATCCAGGCTTTCGAACCGTTGACGCGGTAGCCACCGTCGGTGGGCGTCGCCTTGCACGACAACGCGGCGGCGTCGGATCCGGCCTGCGCTTCGGAAAGGCTGTACGCGCCGATGGTGTTGCCGCCCAGCATGTCCGGTAGCCAGCGGTTCTTCTGTTCGTCGGTGCCGAAGGTGAACAGCGGGAAGCACGACAGGCTGTGCACGCTCACCGCCACTGCAACCGCTGCCCAGCGTGAGGCGATCTCTTCGAGCACTTGGAGATACACCTCGTACGGCTGATCGCCGCCGCCGAACTCCTCGGGATACGGAAGGCTCAGCAGACCCGCCTGTCCGAGTGCGGGGAACACTCCGTCTGGATACTTCTCGGCCTTCTCGTATTCGTTGACCTTGGGCGCGAGTACCTTGTCCGCGACATCACGCGTCAGTTCGATGAGATCGCGAGCTTCTTGGCTGGGCATCAGGCGTTCGACGGGCACGGTCGGCTCCTAGCTAGGTAATAGTACTGAGAACGATACTGCAGTACTGTCGTAGGTATGGCAAGGCTGGTTCACAAGACGACTGCGCGCAGGGCAGAGTTGTTCGATCAACTGGTCGAACTGTTCTTGAGCGAGGGTTTCGCCCACCTCACGCTCGACGAGATCTCAGCTCGTCTGCACTGCTCCAAGAGCACCTTGTACACCGTGGCGGCCGGCAAAGAGGATCTGGTGCGGGCTGTGACAGTGCACTTCTTCCGGGCGGCGACCGATGCAGTGGAGAGTGCAGTCGCCGCCGAAACGGCCCCGCCTCGTCGAGTCGCGGTGTATCTCGAAGCAGTGGGTGATCGGCTGTCCGCGGCGTCCAGTCAGTTCATGGAAGACCTGGCCGAATCGGTGTCGGCGAGCCAGGTCTACGAGAAGAACACGTCGATCGCTGCTGATCGTGTGCGATCGCTCATCGTCGAGGGAGTCGATTCGGGCGCCTTCCGGCAGGTACACGCATCATTTGTCGCCGATGCCGCTGCGGCGACGATGGTTCGGATCCAGCAACGCGCGGTCTACCGGGCAACTGGTCTGGATGATGCCAGCGCTTATCGGGAACTGGCAGCACTCATCACGGACGGGATCACTGCGTGATCAGTCGCTAGCATCGACGTTCATGGCACCTTTGAACGTCGAAGTCATCGTAGGTTCGGTCCGCGAGGGGCGAATGGGACGAGCAGTGGCGGACTGGTTTGTCGAGCGCGCAACCGCGAACCCGTCGTGGAACGTATCGGTGATCGACCTCAGAGAGCTGTCGTTGCCCCAGGATTTCTCGGATTCACCTGCCACGGAGGTTTTCCGCCGGCGAATCGGGCGCGCCGACGCTGTTGTCGCCGTGACCTCCGAATACAACCACGGGTATCCGGCTGCTCTCAAGACCGCATTCGATTCGGTGAAACACGAGTGGCGTGCCAAGCCGATCGGATTCGTGTCCTACGGCGGGATTTCAGGTGGTGTTCGGGCCGTCGAGCAACTGAGGCAAGTGGTTGCGGAGTTGCACATGGTCTCGGTGCGTCAAAGCGTGACCATCCACCGGGTGCGTAAGCAATTCGGACACGAGCCGTACGGCGTCGATTCGATTGCGATCGATGCAAGCGAGAAGATGATTCGTGAATTGGATTGGTGGGGAAGCGGATTGCGGATGCAACGTGCAAGTGATCCCTATCCCGGTTGATCTTGGACATACGCGATCACGCCATCTGGTGAGCGTCGCCGGCTCGTGGACGGCCGATGAACGATGTCTCGGAAGCGATGGTCACCAGAGTCAGGTCGACGCGTGTACGGCCGGTTTCGACCGTGATCTTGTCACCGAGTGCGAATGGCTGGACTATCGAGATTTCAGGGTCGACCCGAGGCCATTGGCGTGGATGTCCGTACACATAGATTGCGGTCACGCCGGCACGCGGAGATAACCCCTCGACGCCGTCGAATACGACAGTGTTGAAGGCGCCCTCAGGCCCACCGCCCTGCCCGGACACGCGGAGTCGGTCAGGCACTCCCATCGAGTCGGTGAGCGCGGTCCACGCTTGAGGTCGATCGGTGTGGACGAGTACCAGTGCGCCGGTCGCGATGGCTCGAAAGATCAACTGCTGAGCCAGATAGAGTTCGCCGGCGACAAGAACGGTGTTGACGCCCGGCCCCGAAATTCTGGCCGCGACACCGTGCCCGTTTCCGTCCGAGCCGATGAGTTGGCCGCACCCGGCAAGGGGTAGAGCGAGTGAGTCGAGTGTGCCCCCGTCCATGCGAACGCCCGGCGTGATGCCGTCCAGCGCGGCCAATGCGGTTGGCAAGTTGGTCAGCAATCCGTCGCGCTGGCGCCCACGTAGCGAGACCAAACCGGCCAGCGGTGCGTTCTCAGGTGGATTGCGCGTGGTGAAGCGACATGTCGCACTGACCTTCGCCTCTCCGCGTTGTCCGGTGGGTCGTAACCGAATTGTCACGGACGTCCCGACCGTTGCCACTGCCCACACTCGGGTCAGGGTCGCAGTGGTGATGAAACGGGGTTCGATCCCAAATCCGACGTTGGACACGCCAGGCAAGGGGGTACTTCGCCACGTTTCGGTGACCTCGTGGCCGGCCACTCCTCTTGTCACCTGGGCAGTGGACGACGCGATCTCCGGTGCGGTCAGGATCCGCGCCTTGCACCCCGCTGAATCGAGCACCCGGATGACACGATTGGCGGCAACAGCTATCGCGCGGCCGGCGCCCTGTTCGCCCCCGCCCCGGCGTTCGACTGCTGCACCACCCTCCAGTGCGTCGAAACGTAGTGCAAGCCAAACACTTCTGGTGGCGGTGGCTGGTAGTGGTCCGATGAGACGTTCGTAGACTTCGGTGGCAGGCGTTCCCGACGCGGCGCGGTATCCGTGACTGACGATGTCGATGCCGGTGAGTGAGATGTCGTGCTGATAGAGACAATTGGCGAGGGCTGCCGTGGGCAGAAGGTGGGAAGCGTCGAACGAATGACGGCCGATCCTGGTCAGGTAGTCGCGTGGGGGAGCGATCTCGACGACAGCGACGAGCGAAGATCCGTCCACTCGGAGCCCGATGGACTGCTCGGAGGGAGTGTGAAAACTGACGATCGTGCTGCGGTCGACGTCCTTGCGGTGCAGATAGCGAAAGTACCTGACAATCCAGGACATTACCGACCAACCGCCCACATGAAGCAGCATTGATCCGGCAACCACACAACCGATTGCCAGCGCCCAGAACCAATCGAGCCCACTGGCCATCGCGATTCCGCCCGCACCGATTCCGAAAATCTGTGCCGGCACGAACTCGCGCGTCGAAATCCTGTGTGACGACGGCCAATGCTTCAACCGCGATCGGTCCACGGTTCCTCCCCGATACCTGACCTGCGAACTACCCGAAAATTTCCGCCCCAGCGGAACTGTACTGTGTCTTCGCAAGGGGATGTAAGGCACGGGGGGAATGATGGCTGCGACACCTACCACGCGCTGGCAGGTCAACGGGTACCGATTCTTGGTCAGGCGGATGGAACATGCGCTGGTCAGACGAGACGTGCGGATGCTTCACGATCCGATGCGATCACATTCGCGCGCCTTCACCGTCGGAATAGTCCTCGCTGCACTGGGATTGGCGGGTTGCGCTGTACTCGCTCTGTTTCGGCCACAGGACAGAATCGGCGATGCAGAGATCGTCGTTGCAAAGGAATCGGGCGCGATGTTCGTCTCCATGGAGGGTACGTTTCGCCCTGTGCTGAACTTGGCCTCCGCACGACTGATTCTGGGTTCGCCAGGAAAACCGGCAATAGTCAAGGCATCCGAGGTCGAGGCGAAACCCCGGGGCGCGCTCGTCGGCATTCCCGGCGCACCGTCCGCGCTGCCGGAATCGGCCGACCCTACCAACGCCGCGTGGACGGTGTGCGATTCCGTCGGATCCGACGGGAGAAAATCGTTGACGACTTCGGTCCTGGTCGGCTCGTCCAATGTCGGCGAAAACACGACATATCTGACGAATGACCGTGCATTCCTGGTGAAGTCGGGTTCCGATCACTTTCTCGTGTACGACGGGAAGCGAGCGGAAATCGATGTGGACGATCCGGCGATCATGCGGGCTTTAGGCCTGGAAGGAGCACAGGCGCGACCGATCAGTATCGGATTCCTCAATTCGATTCCCGAAGTTCCGCGCATCGAGGCTCCGCGAATCCGCCAACTGGGATCGGCGCCCCGGTTTCCTCTGCAGAACAAGACTGTCGGCTCCGTCGTCCAGGTTTCGGTGGGTGCGGACCCGCAGTACTACGTGGTACTCGAGAACGGGATCCAGAAGATCGGTGCGGCGCTCGCCCAACTGATCTACTTCTCGGATTCGCAGGGCGCCACCGGGATCGCGAGCGTCACCCCTGATGCCATCAGTCGTATTCCCTCGGTGAGTGAGCTGGCCGTCGACTTGTTGCCGCGGGTGGTTCCGGAGATCGTCGATGATCACGGCGCACCTGTCGGCTGTCTGGAATGGGCTCCCCCACCTGCAGTCGAGGGCGGCGAAAGTAGTTCTGCAACGCTGAAACTTGTCGCTGGATTGCAGGTTCCGATCCCGGAGGGTGGCAAGTTGGTGTCCTTGGCGCAGGCGGACGGATCGGGTGACAATCTCGACAACGTCCATGTCGAACAGGGATTCGGCGGATTTGTTCAAGCGACCGGAATCGAGACGAACAGCACCAGGCACGACGGAGTGTTCTACGTAGCCGATACCGGTGTGAAGTACGGCGTACCGGACGAAACCTCCGCTCGCGCGCTCGGATTGACGCGAACGCCTGATCGCGCGCCTTGGCAGATTCTCGACCTGCTTGCATCAGGTCCCGCGCTCGAGAAGAGCAATGCACTGATAGCTCACGACGGAATCGCCCCCGATACAGCGCCGGCCGCTCCGGTGAACTGAACACTGCTGACGGTTCAGGGATCGATGTTCTGGCGTTCGGGAAGATGCCGACGAATTACTCGACGAAGAGGCATCGATGCCAACAGCGTCAGTAGGGCGAGGGTGCCGACCGTTCCGGCTCCGACGAGTGCCGTGTCGCGAGATCGGTTGTCGGGGGTCGGCGGCGTGGGTAGGGGATCGATCGACACCGACTGATGGTTGACCTTGACGCGTTCTCCTGGGGCCAATTCGCCCGTCACTGCCGCAAGTGGATCGATGACGCCGTGACCGACGTAGGGATTCCAACCCTGCGCCGGAGCGTGGGCGGTGGCTTCGATACGTTGCATGACCTGAAGCGCAGTCAGTTCCGGGTGAACCGACCGGACCAGTGCGGCGGTCGCCGCGACAAAGGGCGCAGCGAAACTGGTCCCGTTGAACGACTGTACGGCGCCGTCGGAGCCGTACACCCCGTTGGTCAGACCGGGCGACGTCGGGTGAAGTGAGGTGATTCCGGTGCCGGGCGCCGCCACGTCGACCCACGGACCGCCGAGGCTGAAGGAACTGGCGGCGCCATTGGGGTCTACCGACCCGACCGTGAGGACATAGTCGTCGTACCAAGCCGGACTGGCAATCGTCGCAACCGAGTTCCATGGATCGGCTAGGGGATCGACGGGATCCGGCGGCGGATTCTGGTTCTTGCAACCTCCGGATCCGACGTTACCTGCAGCTGCGACGACTACGACGTTCTTCGCGATCGTGGCGTATTCGATTGCAGCGCCGAGTCGTTGGTCGTTGATCCCGTCCCCGGCAGGCTTGCAGGCGACTTCGGAGATGTTGATGACGCTTGCACCCATGTCCGCAGCGTGACGGACGGCCGTTGCCATGGTGTCGACGTTTCCGTACCCGGATGAGTTCTCGGCTACAGCAGGGTCTTCGCGTTGGCCGGCCACCGAGAAGGCGGCACTGGACTGCCTGATCGAAATTATCTGTGCGTCCGGCGCAGCTCCGGAGAATCCGGAACCCTCGACTTGCTGGGCGGCGATGAGACCGGCCACGACAGTTCCGTGTGCGTCACAATCGTCGGTGCCGTCGGAGGTACCGACGTAATCACCGCCGCCGTCGAGCGACGGCAGCCGGGGATGTCTGCTGACACCGGTGTCGATGACAGCAATTCGCTGTCCTGCCCCTCTGGTGATCGGCCACACAGAATCGAATCCCAGATCTCGTTGAGAACGTGGAATGTCCGCATTGTCACCACCTGCCACGGCTGGGACGCACAGGGTTCGTTGTTCGGTGGGTTGTGGAGGTGCAGGCGGACTGTCCTCCGGCAGCACGGCAGGATCGATGGGGGAGGGAACCGCGCTCGATGCGCCACCTGCCCCGGCGAGAACGCTGAAGGCAACGATCACGAGACTGGCGCAGATGTTTGTTGCACGTCGAATCACCATCGATCACCGATCGCTCAGAGGCTACGCATGAGCGCGAAGAGGCCACTGACCCAGCAGATCAGCGGAACGATTGCTGCAATCGCAGCGAGGTCCAACAGCTCGGCAGCGCGTCGCATCACGGGGCTGAATGTGTTCTGGGGGGCAAGGATTCCCAGAACCAGTGCCAGGAGGAGAACGGTCATCGTGATGGCGAAGACGACCAATGCATGGTCGCGATGGGTCCATGCCATGTCGCCCAGGAGAACGAGAATCACCGAGATGCCTGCCGCGATGAGTGGCACAGCCTGCTGTGCGCCCGCGTAGGTGCGCCCGCGAAACATCAGCACGACGGCCGTCGCGAATGCGAGAGCAAGATTCGGCCAGACGATCCCCTGACCAGGCCAGGACCACGCGAGTGCGACGGCAGCGACGAGCGCGACCACTGACGTGGCCACGATCAGCCCAGTCAGATAGCTACGCGCCCGCCCTGCCCTTTCCGCCAACTCGGTCAGCCCGGGTAGTTCGGGTTCGGGCAGTCCGTCGCGGTCGTCGTCGAGGGGATTACTCGGCGTCGGAACAGGGGGAAGCGGTAGTCGCGCGAACAACATCGACAGTCGAGCGGTGAACGTGAGAACGATCAATGCGGCGGCAATCACCGCGCCGCTGACGGTCGCGGTGCGCGCCTCGGGAAGCGTGGTAGTGACGGCAAAGGTGCCCACCGCCGCGAGAAGGACGACGAGAAGTGCTGTGAAGACGGCTAATCCGGTGCCGCACAAGCGGAAGCAGATCAGAGTTACCGCAGCGGCAGATGCCGAACCGAGAAGCAGATGAGCCGAAAGAACAGTGCCGGGCACGCAGAGTGCGCCGGAGACGAACGCCAGTGGCACCGAAGCGCATCCGAGCGTGACGGAACTTCCAGAGTCTCCGTACACCCGCGCTGCCACGACGGCGGCGACGGTGAGCACCAAAGACGTCACTCCGCCGCAGACGGCGCCGATCAGTCCCGTGTCGCCGAGGACCAGGGCGAGGGCCGCGACGAGCGCAGCGACGAGGGCGGCGGTCGAGCCGACAATGCGCGCGGTGACCGGAGTCCAGCGTCGGTAGACGTCCGCATCCGTGGCCGCGACGGTGTACATGATGTCGTCGAAGAGTGGGGGCGGGGCAGCGGTGTCCGAGGCCTCGAGTACGAGCAATTCTCCATCGCGGATTCCGTGCTCGTGCAGCGACAGCGTCGGTGCCAGCGGTGCCCTGCCGACTTTCGACAGAGTCCAGTCGACGGGCTCGAATTGTTCGGTGGTGTGGTCGAACTCGTTGAAATTGCTGTGGTTGACAATTGTGTCCACAATGCCCGGAATGACCACGGTGAGTGGAACACGAAGCGGCACCGCAAGATCCACCTGCGAATGGGCTGAAAGTACCGTCAACCTGCACAGTTCGGCAGAATGACTCGCGCCTCGTCCGTTTCCGGTGTTCGCAGCGCTGGTTGTAGTGGTGCTGGTCAAGATCTGTCCCCTCCCATGACGCGATTCCCCCTTCGCGTCACCCCAGTTCACCCGAACAATACGACATGAACTGCGCGCCTGTATCGGAGACAGCGCCGACAACAGGTGGCACCGACCCGAGTGTCGGTGTTGTGATCTACTCTCTTGCAATTGCGCGAGTACGCCTTGGGGGGCCGGCGGTAGTCGGACGAGGCGTCTGGCGGCAACAGCTGCAGCACCGATGGGGGTGGGTGAATTGAGCACTGTCAGATTTGCGCGTCGAGCACGCCGTGAATCGCCGCGCACACCGGGCGGCGAGGTGACGCTTCAGCCCCCACCGGAGATACCTCGCGTCACGCCGGGAAACCTACTGACCAAACTACTTCCGGTGATCATGGTGGTTGCCATGATCGGCATGGTGGCGCTGATGTTCTCTTCCGGCATGGCGCGCAATCCGATGTCCCTGCTGTTTCCGGTCATGATGATGGTGTCGATGCTCGGAATGCTCGCCGGGGGCGGTCGTAGCGGTGGAGCAAGAGCGTCCGAAGCGAACGAGGACCGCAAGGACTACCTCCGGTACCTGGATCAGATGCGTAGTGATGTTGCTGCGACGACTGGTGCGCAGCGTGCTGCTCTCGAGTGGAGCAATCCCGAGCCGTCGCTGCTCTGGACACTGGCCGGGACTGTGCGGATGTGGGAGCGTCAGATCACCGACTCGGACTACTGCCACGTTCGGGTAGGTCTGGGTACACAGCGATTGGCCACCAGACTCGTGTCTCCGGAGACCGGGCCGGTCGAGGATCTCGAACCCGTCGCTGCTGTCTCACTTCGGCGATTCGTCCGTGCACATTCGGTTGTGCAGGACCTGCCGACCGCCGTCTCGCTTCGCGGATTTGCTGCGATGTCCATCGAGGGGCAGAGAGATTCCGCTCGTGCGCTTGTCCGCTCGATGTTGATGCAGCTGTGCACATTCCACGGTCCGGACACGCTCCAAGTTGCGGTGGTGTGCGGTCCCGATACCGAATCCGAGTGGGAGTGGGTCAAGTGGCTCCCACACGTGCAACACCCGCAGTCTCAGGACGGCACCGGCACTGCACGCATGGTGTTCGGTTCGTATCTCGAATTCGAAAGTTCCCTCGGGGAACCGCTTTCGATGCGTGCTCGATTCGCTCGCAACACTCCAGCCAGTGCGGGCGTTCCGCATCTCGTGCTGGTCGTGGACGGTGGCTTACTCGAAGGTGACACCGGCCTGTTGTCCGAATCCGGGCTCGACTCGGTGACCGTCCTCGACCTCTGCGGGTTCTGCCCGCGGCTGGTGGCGACGCGTGGGTTGCGACTGGTCGTCGGTAGCGATCAGATCGGCGCGGTGAGCAGCGCAGGAGTTGAGAACTTTGCGAGGCCCGACGCTGCGACGACGAGCCTGGCGCAGGCGTTCGGCCGTCGCATCGCACCGTTCCGTGCGGCATCGCAGAATGCCGTCGACGCAGCTGACGACGACCGATCCCTTCGGACGTGGAGCCAGATGTTGGGGATAGGAAACGTTGCGAGGTTCAATCCTGAGCATGGCTGGCTTCCACGTCAGGGGCGCGACCGACTCCGTGTGCCGATCGGTGTCGGACAAGACGGAAACCCCGTCGAACTGGATCTGAAGGAGTCGGCCGAGAACGGTATGGGTCCGCACGGGCTGTGTATCGGAGCCACCGGTTCTGGCAAGTCGGAGTTCCTGCGAACCTTGGTGCTCGGCCTGATCGCGACCCACTCTCCCGACGCACTGAACCTCGTCCTGATCGACTTCAAAGGCGGTGCAACCTTTCTCGGCCTCGAGGAGGCGCCGCACGTTGCTGCGATCATCACCAACCTTGCCGAGGAATTGGCGATGGTCGATCGTATGAAGGACGCGCTCGCCGGCGAAATGAATCGTCGACAAGAACTGTTGCGTGCGGCAGGAAACTTCGCAAACGTGTCCGATTACGAGAAGGCGAGGCTGGCCGGCGCTGCACTAGATCCCTTGCCGGCACTCTTCGTGGTTGTCGACGAGTTTTCCGAACTGCTCAGTCAGCAGCCGGAATTTGCCGAATTGTTCGTGGCCATCGGGCGATTGGGCAGGTCACTTCACATTCACCTGCTGCTGGCCAGTCAGCGACTCGACGAAGGAAAGCTCCGGGGTCTCGACAGCCATCTTTCGTATCGCGTCGGGTTGAAAACGTTCTCGGCGAACGAGTCTCGTTCCGTCCTCGGCGTTCCCGATGCTTATCACCTTCCGGGCGCACCCGGTGCGGGATACCTGAAGTCCGATTCTGCTGAGATCGTTCGCTTCCAAGGTGCGTACGTGTCAGGCCCGTACGAGGGCGAGCGGATCGTGCCCACTCGATTCTCGGTCGATTCCCCCGTCGAACTGGCGCCGCTGCCGTTTACCGCGAAGCCCGTGATCGGACCAGAGGCCGTTGTCGTTCCCGTCGAGCCCGACGTCGTCGACATGGGTGAAATCGGTGACGATGCACGTACTCTCATGGGAGTCCTCGTAGACCGCATGCGCGGTCACGGTCCACGTGCGCATGAAGTGTGGCTCCCGCCGCTCGAGTCATCTCCGACGCTTGACCAGTTGTTGCCGCGGTGGGCGACCGGTGATCAACCTCGCGGAAATCTGAGCGCTCCCTTCGGCATAGTCGACAGGCCGTTCGATCAGCGCCGCGATCTACTCGTCGCCGATCTCAACGGATCGACTGGCAACCTCGCGATTGTCGGCGGCCCGCAGTCGGGAAAGTCGACGGCGTTGCGCACGTTGATCTTGTCTCTGAGCATGACGCACACGCCGGAACAGATTCAGTTCTACTGCCTCGACTTCGGCGGTGGAACGCTCCTCGGATTGAAAGATCTGCCGCACGTCGGATCGGTGGCAAACCGCTTGGATTCCGACCGCGTCCGGCGCACAGTTGCCGAGGTACTCGGTGTGGTCGCTAAACGGGAGCGACTGTTTCGTGACCTCGGCATCGAATCGATGGCCGATTTCCGTAGATTGCGAACAGCTGATCCCACCGGGGAAGGTGAGGCTGCGGGACTCCGAGAGGACCCGTACGGTGACGTCTTCCTCGTCGTCGACGGTTGGCCAAGCGTTCGTTCGGATTTCGAATCACTCGAGCCCCAGATCAACATGCTCGCCGGTCAAGGTTTGTCCTTCGGTGTACACGTGATCGTCACGACGTCGAGGTGGGCCGAGATCCGGCCGGCACTCAAGGATCAACTGGGTACTCGCATCGAACTTCGTTTGGGTGATCCGGGAGATTCGGATGCGGGTCGCCGGAAAGCCGGCCTGGTGCCGGAAGGTCGACCGGGTCGTGGCATCACTCGCGACGGACTCCACCTTCTCACCGGACTACCTCGAATCGACGGCCTACCGGGTAGTGAGAACTCGAGTACGGCTGTGGTGGCGACGGTTGAACGTATTGCAGCCATGTCGAATTCGCGTCCGGCACCCACCGTGCGGATGCTCCCGGATTTCTACTCGCGGGCAGAACTTCTCGAAGCTGTCGGGACCCGGTGGCCCTCAACGAGCGCGGCCGACGGTCGGTGCCTCACGGTGCCGATCGGGCTCGGTGAGACCGACCTCGCCCCGGTGTACATGGACTTCCGGGAACACCCGCACCTGTTGATATTCGGCGACACCGCGTGTGGGAAGACATCTCTCTTGCGTGGAATAGCCGAAGGGATCATCGCGTCGAACACACCGGCCCAGGCCAAGCTGATCATCGGTGACTATCGGCATTCCCTGCTGGGCGTGGTCGAAGGGAATCACCTCGGCGGGTACTCGGCGTCGTCGACGACCTTCGGTGAATTGATGGTCGACTTGGCTCGGATCGTCGCTGCCAGAATGCCGAACGCCGAAACAACGCAGCAGCAATTGCGGGAACGGTCGTGGTGGAGTGGGCCGGAGATTTACGTACTGATCGACGACTACGACCTTGTGGCCACACCGAGTGGAAATCCGGTGGCGCCGTTGCTCGAATACATTCCGCACTCCAAGGACATCGGTTTGCACCTGGTTATTGCCCGCCGTTCCGGTGGTGCGGCCAGAACACTGTACGAGCCGGTCATTGCGAGAATTCGCGACATGGCGCCGGCCGGATTGATCATGAGCGGAAGCCGTGACGAGGGAAATCTCGTCGGCACTGTCCGCGCGTCGGCGATGCCGGAAGGCCGTGGGGTCTACGTTTCCCGCTCGCAAACCCAACTTGTCCAAGTTCCGTGGATGCCACCGCTGTGACCGCTCCGTCCGCAGTGTCGGTCTCGTTACATTGGGGTGCATCGAATATCTGGGTCGTATCGGGTCAACGCGAATTCTGTTGCAGTGCAGACCTCCGACGCGAACCGGCGTCGGGCCCCGGTGCGGCCGGCGAGAATGCGATCGATTACATCGACGACGATTATGTCGACGTGGATGGTCGGGTTGTCCCGACAGTCTTGGAGGTGGCCAGGCTGATCTCCAGTGCGATGGACGGGTGCGGAATCGTCGACGCAGACATTCTTCATCTCAGTCATCCCTCGGATTGGGGTGCCCCACGCAGGCGGCGATTGCTCGATGCCGCACGTCGAGTGGCGCACGACGTCGTACTCGTTCCGACGTCGATCGCGGCGGCGAGGTCGGCTCATACGGCTTGGCGATCGCGGTGTGTCGTCCTCGAACTGCGAGGCGGAACGGTGGTCGCTTCTGTTGTCGCTGAGGTCGACGGTGAACTCCGAATCGACGGAACACAAAGTTCGGAGATCGCAGACGTTGCGGGGTTGTTTTCCGCAATCGGGGATCTATCGGTTCGGGACGCTGTGGTGTTGGTCGGGCCGAGCTCTCATGCTGTTGCGGCTTCGCTCGAACGGGGGTCGACGAATGTTCACGGCCACGCGAGCATCCGAATTCTGGACGAGAGCCGGGTGGCTGCGTCTCTGGTGGATCCTCAGACGCTCGTTCGCCAGACAACCGCGCGGGACAGTTCGGGACGAATTGTCGACAATTCGGCTTTCGGCGCCGGGTGGGTAGGCGATACGGATGGCGCGAAGTCGATTTCTGGCGCGGACTCGAATGCCTCTTCGCCGCGTCGCGTCGGCGGGCGGCGAAGAGGCCGTCGATGGTTCGCGGCGGCGCTTGCGGTGGTCGCCGTCGCCGGTGCGGTCGCAGCAACGGTCGTGGTGTCCACTCGCGATCGAGGCGATTCTCGGTTGGCGGGGTCGGTCGCAGCCACGGCGGAAGTCGAAGTCGAGATCGTGGAGGCGTCGAAAGAGCAGGAAACGCCTGCACCGAAGACTTCGATCTCGTCGATCGAGTCCGGGGCCACTCCGGAACTTACTCGTGTGGACGTGGGAAGCGTTGCGGCAGAATTGCCTTCCGATTGGAAGCTTCTGTCGCGAGGGACCTCGAGCGGGCGTACCGATTTGGTACCCGGTTCGGGTGCGGATCGCAAGATCGTGGTCATCGAGAAACGTCTTGCGGAAGGTGTGGGATTCGATTCCGTCGAAGCTGTTTTGCGTCAGCAGTTTTCGACGTTCGAGGACCCCTTGCGGTTCGCAGAGTTTGCTGTGCTCGACGATGCCGCAGGAAAACGGGCAGTGGTGTACGTCGAGTTTCCGGACGATTTCTCCGAGGTGCGTTGGCACGTATACGTCGACAACGGACGGCAAGTGAGTATCGGCTGCCAGTATCTGGTCGGTGAGTGGGGCAGTCTCGAAGCGGACTGCCTGCGGATGTGGCAGTCGGTCGAATTCACACCGTGACCGGATCGGTCGGTTCTGAAAATATTCTTCGGTCGGGCCGGAACCGTTGGTGCGAAGGTCGCGTCAAAGTATGTGTAGCGCACATCAGGGAGTTCCGCTCGACCCCGGTGCACATCCGACGGACAAAGCCCGTTGTGTGTGATCGCCGATACCGAACGGTACTCACCGAATCCAGGGGGACGACATGGGCTTTACCGCAACTACCGCTGAATTGATCGATTCGGCGGGGACCATCGACGGACATCTCGGTGACATCAGGGGGCTGGTCAACGCTGTTCGGTCGGAGGCCGACGCTTCGCACAATTCGTGGAACGGTGCGGCGCAGGTCGAATACGCAGGAATCATGGAGCGATACAACAGCGCGGCCCTGAAGTTGGACACAGCTCTGACCGACATCTGCGAGCAGATCAAACAGGCCGCGGGAACCTTCGACTCGACCGAAGACGACAACGTCAGCTCGCTTCGCGGCGCGACGGTGAACATGTCCTGACCGCCAGCACTTCATCGTCCGGTCAAGCAATCCTCAGCCAGTAGTTCTCACAAGTTAGTTCTCACAAGTTCTCTCCAGTCACACCGAACCGGGAGCAGTTATGTCCGACAGGATCAAGTACGACTTCGGCGGCCTCGCAATGCTGTCCGATCAGATGAAACAGCAGGCCAAAGCGATCAACGACAAACAGGGCGACATCAAGGTTGTCGTGGACAAGCTGCAAGCAGGCTGGGAAGGGGCAGGCTCCGAAGCGTGGAACGACGCACAGCGTCGCTGGGCCCAGGCTTCCGAAGAACTGAACATGGTTCTCGCGCAGATCGCCGGAGCGACGGCGAGCGGCTCGGAGAAGATGCAGGAAGCTGATCGGATCGCCGCAAACGGGTTCGGTCGCTGACAACATCCCATGCCGTGATGACACCCCGCCTGCCCCGGTACCGTCAGGTTGCCGGGGCAGGCGCATGTCGATCGCTCGCATCGCTGTGCTGGACGATGATGCTGTTGGCAGGAATGGCTGCGCTTTGACCTGGCAGCGGGTAGACCGGTATCGTCTATCGGTGGCGTGCCGTAGGGCTCCGGCAGAAATGCGTGGAGACCGGCGGTTCTCGGGTCTCAACTGGCCGCCGAGGATCGTTTACGCGATACGCACATGGTCAGCAGTGGAATGAATTAAGACGAGGAAGATCTGTGTCTACGTACACCCCGAAGGCCGGAGATGTGACCCACACGTGGCACGTCATCGACGCCACTGACGTGGTGCTCGGCCGTCTTGCCGTTCAGGCAGCGAACTTGCTGCGTGGCAAGCACAAGCCCACCTACGCGCCGCACATCGACGGTGGTGACTTCGTTGTCATCATCAACGCAGAGAAGGTTGCCATCAGCGGCAACAAGCTGCAGGGCAAGAACGTTTACCACCACTCCGGATTCCCGGGTGGCCTGAAGTCCCGCACTGTCGGTGAGGTCCTCGACAGGACTCCCGATCGTCTCGTCGAGAAGGCCATTGTCGGCATGCTCCCCAAGACGAAGCTCGGCCGCGCAATGAGCAGCAAGCTCAAGGTTTACGCGGGCCCGAATCACCCCCACACCGCGCAGCAGCCGGTGCCGTTCGAGATCAAGCAGGTCGCACAGTGACATCGCCGGAAGAGCAGAACGTGTCCGAAGAGAACATCGAAGCAGTGGAAGAGCTTGTCTCTGACGCAGTCGAGGTCGTCGAAGAGGTTGCTGCAGCTACGCTCGCACCGATCGTCCTCGATCGCCCGGTCCAGACCGTCGGTCGCCGCAAGGAGGCTGTCGTTCGCGTCCGGATGGCTCCCGGTACCGGTCAGTTCAAGCTCAACGGTCGTACGTTGGAGGACTACTTCCCCAACAAGGTTCACCAGCAGCTGATCAAGGCTCCGCTGGTGCTCGTCGAGCGTCCCGAGTCTTTCGACATCATTGCACTGCTGCACGGTGGCGGCCCGTCCGGTCAGGCAGGCGCACTGCGTCTGGCTATCGCGCGCGCACTCATCGAGGTAACCCCTGATGATCGTCCGGCCCTCAAGCGTGCAGGCTTCCTGACGCGTGACGCCCGCGCGGTCGAGCGTAAGAAGTACGGCCTGAAGAAGGCCCGTAAGGCATCGCAGTACTCCAAGCGCTGATGCTTTGCCGAGGTTGACCCGACGGGTCTGCTTCGGCACCTGTTCACCACAAGAGCGGGCGTCCATCGTTACCGGACGCTCGCTCTTGTGTTTCTCGGAGAAATTCCCTTCTCGAGTTCCCTTCTCGAGGTTCACAGGATTCAGGAGTCGTTCTATGGGTCGGTTGTTCGGTACTGACGGTGTTCGTGGACTTGCCAATTCGGATCTGACTGCAGATCTTGCATTGAGATTGGCAGTTGCCGCGGCGAGCGTACTGACAGCCGATACCGCGGACGAACGTCCGACCGCCGTGATCGGCCGCGATCCTCGCGCCAGCGGTGAGATGCTTCAAGCCGCGGTGACCGCAGGATTGAGTTCCGCGGGTGTCGACGTGCTCGACGTGGGTGTTCTTCCGACTCCGGCAGTTGCATACTTGACGGCAAAGCTCGACGCCAGTCTCGGTGTCATGATCTCTGCATCGCATAATCCCATGCCGGACAACGGAATCAAGATTTTCGCAGCCGGTGGACACAAGCTCGATGATGCTGTCGAGGTGGCGATCGAGGATGCACTCGACGGCACTGCACCGCCCGTCCTACCGACAGGTGCCGGGATCGGCCGCGTCCGTACGGTCGACGACGCCGCTCAGCTGTACCTTGCGCATCTGGCGAGCGCGGCGAGCGAGCCACTCGCTGGACTCACCGTTGTGGTCGACTGCGCCAACGGCGCTGCTTCCGCGCTCGCACCGGTTGCCTACGCGGCAGCTGGCGCTCGCGTCATCGCGATCAGCGCCGATCCCGACGGCCTCAACATCAACGACGGCTGCGGATCGACGCACCTGGAGAATCTTCAGAAAGCCGTAGTCGATCACGGGGCGGACCTAGGCCTCGCGCACGACGGCGACGCCGACCGTTGCCTGGCCGTCGACGAGACCGGAGCGGTGGTCGACGGTGACGCGATCATGGCAGTTCTGGCGATCGCGATGAACGACGCCGGCGAGTTGGTCGAGAACACTCTCGTCGCGACTGTCATGAGCAATCTCGGTTTGCACATCGCGATGCGCGAGGCCGGTATCAACATCGTGACTGCTGCCGTAGGTGACCGCTACGTTTTGGAGGAACTGCGCGCGGGCGGATACAGCCTCGGCGGCGAGCAGTCAGGCCATGTCGTGTTGCCGGCGTTCGGCACCACGGGCGATGGGATTCTCACCGGCCTCCGGCTGCTCGGACGCATGGCTCGCACGGGTAAGTCGGCATCCGCGCTGGCCGCAACGATGACAACCCTCCCGCAAGTTCTGATCAACGTGAAGGTCGGGGACAAGGCGACAGTCGCAGCATCGCCGTCGGTACTCGCAGCAGTCGCGGACGCAGAGCGCGTCCTCGGTGACGGTGGTCGCGTGCTCCTGCGCCCGTCCGGGACAGAGCAACTGGTCCGCGTCATGGTCGAGGCCACCGAACTTCCGCTCGCGCAGAAGCTGGCCGACGAGTTGGCCGAGATCGTCGGTTCGGTTTAGCCCCTCATTACGCGTTCGCGTTTTGAGGGAACGTAATTGCGCCCTGCTGCGTCCAAGGAGTCAAAGGCCGCTCGACGTTCGAGTGGTTCCGTTGAAACTTGGGAGCGCTCGTGGATGTCGACCGCGCTGGAACAGATGAATTGGCACGCCATGCGGTGTCGGTGGCCCAGGCTCTGCGCGATTCTGCCGAGCCGATCAGGCGTTTGCGATTCAGCGGTGCCGTTTCGGGCCGTGATTACGCCGAGCATGGAGCCGCGTTGGCGTCGGCATTGGCGGTCCTGAATTCTCGCTTGACTGGCCGTGCGGATCTTCTCGATGCGTTGGCGCGTCGGCTTTCCTCTTCGGCTGAGGTGATCGCTGAGGTGGACGGTCAGGGTGCGCAGCGATTGCGCGACTCCAGCGGGTCGGTCTCATGATACCGACGAGCGGTACCGCACAGGCAGTACCAAACGGCTCCTTGTGCGTCGAAGATATTCTTGCACTGCGTGATTCACGCGTGCATCCCGACGAAATCCTGGATGCTGGTGCGAGGGGATTGCAGTTCTTCGATCGATTTCACAACCTGGCCTCTCGGTTGGGCTTCGAAGAACGGATGCTTACGTCCTACGAGGATGCGTATCGCGCAGAGGCTGGTATCGATTTCGAGACACTAATGCGAGATGCGTCGGACATGGCCGCAGCGGTGGACGGTTCGGTCGCCGAGATCGCGATGCTGACGCACCTGGCGGAGAATCTTCCTGCAGTGTGGAATGTTTCCGGCGTGGGTGCGGTCGTAGATCAGGCCTTCGCGGCGCGGCGTGAAGCTCGGTCCGATGCGGATTCGGCGCCACTGTTGATCACGCTGGCCGACGAATTCGCGCGGACGGTTCGAACGGCTTTGGCAGACAAGGCTTTCAAGATGGCCGGCCTCGACCGGGCGACGATCGGCGGTCTGGGTGCGGGGGAGATCGACCAGCTGACTCACGTCGCTTCCGCCGGTCGTGGTGCGGCGCCATGGCTGGACACGGTTTTTCGTTCGGCGTATCTGGATACTCGCGACGAATTCGACAGGGCGTGTGCGGAGTGCGCGAGTGCGGTTGGTCATGCTTTTGACGCCGCGACCCAGTGGGTGACAGACGCGTTCACGTCAACCTTTCCGATCGCCGAGCCGAGTGCATCCGGTGTCGCCGCCGCTCCTGTCTCTTTCTCGATCGGCGGCAACACTTGGGGCTTCTCGATTGCGTCCGACGGTCGTGGGGTGAGTCTGGATGTTGCAGGTGCTGACGGGAACTCTGTGTCGGCCACCCTGGAGTTGAGCGAAAATGGTTGGCCGAGAATAGTGCTCGATGCCGATCCGGAGATGTCGCTGCACGAGGCGCGCCCGCAAGAAGCGTCCCAGCCTGCGACACTCCAGCCCGAAACTCCCGACCCTGAGATTCGCGAGCACGAGGTGCCGGTTGAATCCAACGCCGAGTTCTCGCCCGCGCCGGACCCGGAGCCGCCTTCCACAGTCCCCGACGAGTCGATCGTGGCTCCCGACGGAGAGACGGGCGCTGAGTTGGCCGGAGCTGGTCCGCTGTGAAGTCCGTTCACGCGCCGTTCGAAGCGATCCGTCGAACCCTCGATTCTCAACTCGACGACTTCCGTGAGCGCAGAGTGGCCGCAGCGAGCGCGGAATCGCGCCAGGAGCCGCCGTCCGAAACGACATCCGCCGAGAATGACACGGATGGGACCGTGAGAGCCGGCCCGTATCTGCGATCCGCGTCAGAGCCGACGCCGACGCCGTCGCCGCCGGAGTCGGTGGCGAGTACGGACTCCTACTTACGCAACAGCTGGCTGGCCCGCGCGTCGGAGTGAGGTTCGACCGGCAGCAACGGCGCCGTGTGCGGAATCTCGACATCGGGATCAGCAAAATCCTTGTACTTCTTGTCGCCGGTCAGATGGAACAACAGGAAGCCCGTGAGCAGGCACCGTGTGGCGGCCTGTGTCTTGCGCTCGGATCCACCGAGGCCCAGGGCGCCGAGGAGTCGGCGGCCTTCGATCAGTCCGGCGTCTTGGGCGTCGTTCACGGTACGTGCGATGACAGGACCGCCCCACTCCACGCTCAGCGGCCGGGCATTGCTGGTCAAGGAATCGACGTCGTCTTCGCCGGCGAGGATCAATCCGGGCGCTGTGATCTTCGACGCGTAGTTCTCCGCCTTGGGTGCTGTCGGGGCCGGGAACAGTGCGGCTACCGCACCGACATCCCCGCGCTGCGCTGCGGCCAGTACCGCCGCGCCCGCGCCCATGCCGTGACCGGCAAAGGCGACCCGATCGGGTTGGACGCTGATCTGTCCGGGGCCGAGTCGCACGCCGACGCAGATGTCGAGCGTCGCTCGAAGATCTGCAGCCAATCCGAGATGTGACGGGACCGGACCGCGTTCGCTGTCGGGCGCCGCTGCGACAATTCCCCAGGAAGCGAGGTGCTGGAGTGTCTGCTCGTACTTGTGGGACCCGACCATCCACCCGTGCGCGAAGGCAACGGCGGGGAGATTGAAACCGGTTTCCGGCGTGTACACGACACCCGGCTGTCCGGCCAGGGCGAGGTTGCCGCGGAGAACTCGGTGCGGGCCGCGCTTGGACAGCTCACGGGTCAGTGTCTTCAGTTTCGGTGCCACGGTTGAAGACGTTATCCGATGAGCCGCCTCGTGTATGCGGAGCGGACGCTGCAACCAGGTGCGGGAACCGCAAAATGCGCCCACCGCCGATGTCCAAGTACCCTGAGTCACCATGTGCGGAATCGTGGGATACGTCGGCCACCGCCCAGCTCTGGGCGTTGTGGTGGAGGCTTTGCGACGAATGGAGTATCGCGGGTACGACTCGTCGGGAATCGCGATTCTCGACGGAACCGGTGGGGTCGAGATCGAGCGTAAGGCCGGTAAGTTGGCCAACCTCGAGGCGGAGCTCGGCGAGTACGGTGCGGATCACTTCGTCGGTACGTCCGGTATGGGCCATACCCGTTGGGCGACGCATGGGCGTCCGACGGACCGCAATGCGCACCCGCATCGTGATGCCTCGGGCAAGCTGGCTGTCGTTCACAACGGAATCATCGAGAATTTTGCCCCGCTGCGTGCGGAGCTCGAGGCTGCAGGCGTCGAACTGCAGAGCGACACGGATTCCGAGGTCGCGGTTCACCTCGTCGCCCGGGCGTACGCCCAGGGGCCGACGGCAGGTGATTTCATCGAGAGTGCGCTGTCGGTGGTTCGTCGGTTGGAAGGTGCGTTCACGCTCGTCTTCACGCACGCTGATCATGCGGACACGATTGTCGCCGCGCGCCGCTCGACACCGCTCGTAGTCGGTGTCGGTGAGGGCGAGATGTTCCTCGGCTCCGACGTCGCTGCATTCATCGAGCACACACGCGATGCGGTTGAACTCGGACAGGATCAGGCAGTGGTGATCACTGCCGACAGCTACCGGATCTCCGACTTCGCGGGTAACGAGGCAGAAGGACGCCCGTTCCGCATCGACTGGGATCTCGCGGCCGCCGAAAAGGGTGGTCACGATTACTTCATGCTCAAGGAGATCGAAGAGCAGCCGACTGCTGTCGCCGACACGCTCCTCGGCCACTTCGAGAACGGGAAGATCGTCCTCGACGAGCAGCGGTTGTCCGATCAGGAACTGCGCGACGTCGACAAGGTGTTCGTTGTCGCTTGCGGTAGCGCTTACCACTCCGGTCTGTTGGCGAAGTACGCGATCGAGCATTGGACGCGTCTACCTGTCGAGGTCGAACTCGCCAGCGAATTCCGTTACCGCGACCCGGTTCTCGATCGCTCGACGCTTGTTGTCGCAATCTCGCAGTCGGGGGAAACGGCCGATACGCTCGAGGCTGTCAAGCACGCCAAGGACCAGAAGGCGCGCGTCCTGGCGATCTGCAACACCAACGGTGCACAGATCCCGCGTGAAGCCGACGCAGTCCTCTACACCCGGGCAGGACCGGAAATCGCGGTCGCGTCCACCAAGGCGTTCCTGGCGCAGGTGACCGCGAACTACCTCGTCGGTTTGGCTTTGGCGCAGGCTCGCGGAACCAAGTATCCGGACGAGGTCGCCCGCGAGTACGCCGACCTCGAAGCGATGCCCGCATTGGTCAGCAAGGTACTCGAGACGGCAGAACCGGTGCGCGCGTTGGCGCGCCAGTTCGCGCACGCGTCGACCGTGCTGTTCCTGGGGCGTCACGTCGGCTACCCGGTGGCGCTCGAGGGTGCGCTCAAGCTCAAGGAGCTCGCGTACATGCACGCCGAGGGCTTTGCCGCCGGTGAGCTCAAGCACGGCCCGATCGCCTTGATCGAGGAGGACCTTCCGGTCATCATCGTCATGCCGTCGCCGCAGGGCCGCGCTGTCCTGCACTCGAAGTTGGTGTCCAACATTCAGGAGATCAAGGCGCGCGGGGCGACGACTATCGTCATCGCTGAGGAAGGCGACACCGTCGCCGCGGCGCACGCGGATCACCTGATCGAGATTCCGGCGTCACCGACTCTGCTGCAGCCGTTGCTGTCCACGGTTCCGTTGCAGATCTTTGCGGCCGAGGTTGCCGCGGCGCGTGGCTACGACGTCGACAAGCCGCGTAACCTGGCGAAATCGGTTACGGTCGAGTAGCTTTCGCTAGAAAATCGGGCCCCGCAGTCGCAAGACTGTGGGGCCCGAGCGCGTTACGGCGTCTCGACGACGACGGTTCCGCGCATCTCGGGATGCGGTGTGCAGGTGTAGTCGTAGGTTCCGGGTTCGGTGAACGTGTAGGTGTAGGTTCCCGATTTCTTGAGCGGACTGCGGAGTTTGCCCTTGGCGTCCCCGAGGCCGTTGACGTCGTGGGCCATTCCGTTGTCGTCGAACACCCACGTGACCGTCTCGCCGACATTCACGGTGATGGACGCGGGGGAGTACGCCATCCCGGAGATGGTCACCACGGGTCCGCTGGCCGTCGTTTCCGGAGCCGGTGGTGTGGAGTCGGTGCCGGAACTGCACCCGACCAGACCGAGAGCGAGCACGAGACCCGCGATTGCCGGGCGAAGACGTGATTTCATGGTTTCGAGGGTAGCGACGGCAACTGAAGGGTTCCGACATGCGTGGGTACTACACAGCCGATCAGGTGCGAGCAGCTGAGGCGCCGCTGCTCGACAAGCTGCCCGACGGGGTGCTGATGCGTCGAGCGGCGTACGGTCTTGCGCGAGTAGTCGCGGACGAATTGCGTTCCCGTACAGGGTCGGTCGCGCATCGGTCGGTGACGCTGCTGGTCGGTACGGGCGACAACGGCGGTGATGCCCTGTGGGCCGGTGCGTTGCTCCGCAAACGAGGTGTGAGCGTGCGGGCCGTGTTGCTCGATCCGGCGCGCGCTCATCGGGCGGGCCTCGATGCTCTCTTGAAGGCCGGCGGCCGAGTCGCCGCCGAAGTCGGGTCGCCGGATCTGGTGATCGACGGCATCGTCGGGATTTCCGGGCACGGCGGTCTACGGCCTGACGCGGCCGATCTCGTCGGCCAGGTGGATGCACCGATCGTGGCGGTCGATCTTCCGAGCGGCGTCGACGCGAACACCGGCGCAGTGGACGGCCCGTCGGTGACCGCTGATGTGACGGTCACATTCGGTGCGCTCAAGCCGGTACACGTACTCGCGGCTCCGCTGTGTGGTCGTGTCGAACTCGTGGACATCGGATTGAGCGTCGGCGAACCCGAGTTCGGTTCGCTCGATCCGGCGGAGGTCGGTGCGCTGTGGCCGGTGCCCGGTCCGGAGGACGACAAGTATTCGCAGGGTGTGGTGGGCATCGTTGCGGGAAGTGAGCAGTATCCCGGCGCGGGCGTGCTCTGTACCGGTGCCGCGGTTACCGCGACCGCCGGCCTGGTCCGCTACGCCGGGCACGGCGCCACCGAGGTGCTCGCCCGGTTCCCGGAGGTGATTGCGAGTGAGACGTTCCGAGCCGCCGGGCGAGTTCAGGCGTGGGTGGTCGGCCCCGGTATGGGTACCGACGACGACGCCGCGCGACTTCTGGCGTCGGTGCTGGCTACTGATGTACCCGTTGTTGTCGATGCGGACGGACTTACCCTCCTCGCTCAGCGTCCCGAACTTGTCGCAGCCCGGACCGCGCCGACACTGTTGACGCCCCACGCCGGCGAGTTCGCTCGATTCACAACTCTTGGCGACGACAGGATCGCGGCCACGCGTGCTCTTGCCGCACGCCTCGGAGTCACGGTCCTGCTGAAGGGCCATACGACGGTGATCTCGGATCCCGGCGGTGAGGTGCTGGTCAACGACGCCGGCGGCTCCTGGGCATCGACGGCAGGTTCGGGTGACATCCTCTCCGGTGTGATCGGTGCGTTGCTGGCGGCGGGTCTGAGCCCTCTCGAAGCCGGGGCCGTCGGGGCGCGGGCGCACGCGTTGGCTGCGAACATCGCCGCTGCCGGCGGTCAGAGCGATGTCGCCGGAGCACCGATTTCGGCTTCACCCATGCTGGGAGGTCTGCGGGAATCGGTGCGTGTGCTTCGCTCTTTTGCCCTCGATTGAGGGTGTTCAAACCCGAACACGTGTCCGATTCTGCGTGGGTGGCAGGATTGTCGCCATGACGCTTGCCCAGGGAAGAGCACCGAAGGAGCCTGCGGAGGGGAAGGCGAGCCGACTCGACGACGCAGTAGGGCCGCAGACGGAGGCAGTCGTCGATCTGGACGCGATCGCGCACAACGTGCGTGTTCTGCGTGAATTTGCCGGGGATGCAGCGTTGATGGCGGTCATCAAGGCGGACGGATACAACCACGGCGCAGTTGCGGTGGCGCGGACGGCGCTCTCGGCGGGAGCCCGGGAACTCGGCGTCACCACCATCGCGGAGGCACTGGTCCTTCGCGAGGCAGGCATCACCGCTCCCGTCCTTGCCTGGCTGCACGGCGTCGACGCCGATTTCGGCTCGGCGATCCGATCGGACGTCGAGATCGGCGTGTCCTCCCCGCGACACCTGGCCGCTGTCGTCGGCGCGGCACGGGTTCTGGGACAACAGGCGACGGTGACGCTCAAGGTGGACACCGGTCTCAATCGCAACGGCGTATCGAGAACCGAGTGGCCGCAGATGCTCGACGACCTCGCCACTGCGCGGGACGAGGGCACGATCAGGCTGCGCGGAGTGTTCTCTCACCTCGCGCACTCGGACGAACCGCATCACGACGTCATCGACATGCAGAAGCAGCGTTTGATCGACGCGGTTGCCGACGTCCGCGCTCGCGGATTCGACCCCGAGGTCGTTCATCTTTCCAACTCCGCTGCTACAGTCACCCGTCCTGACCTGCGGTTTGACATGGTTCGGCCGGGAATCGCGATATATGGATTGTCTCCGGTGCCCGAACTCGGAGATTTCGGTTTACGACCGGCGATGACGCTGCGAGCGAAGGTGATTCTGGTGAAGAAGGTAGCCGCCGGAGAGGGCGTCTCCTACGGGCATCAGTGGGTCGCACCGCACGACACCACTCTTGCGCTGCTTCCCGTCGGCTACGCCGACGGTTTGTCTCGCTCACTGAGTGGCAAGTTCGAAGTGCAGTTGGGCGGTAAGCGTCGCCGGGCTGTCGGGCGAATCTGCATGGACCAGGTATTGGTGGACCTGGGTCCGGACGGTGACGGAGTTCGCGAAGGCGACACCGCGATCTTCTTCGGCAACGGCGATCACGGCGAACCCAACGCGCAGGCCTGGGCCGACGTACTCGACACCATTCACTACGAGGTCGTGACCGGGATTCGTGGACGCACTGTGCGTACGTACATCGGGGGAGAGACGTCATGAAGACTGCAGGAAAGATGAGCATTCTCGGTGGCCTGCTCAGCGCCGTGGCGCTCGGCTCGATGGCCGGCGTGAACGCATTCAAGACCGCGACGCGTCCGGGCCGGGAAATCTACGCGGACGAGGACTTCGACCTCATGACGCGCGACCGCAAGAGCACGGTGCGCACCGAGGACGGTGTCGAGCTGGCAGTTCGCGAAGTGGGACCGGACGACGCTCCGCTGACAGTCGTTTTCGTGCACGGATACTGCCTGAGTGCGCTGTCCTGGCATTTCCAGCGCCGCCAGCTCGAAGAGCGATGGGGCAACAAGGTTCGCATGGTGTTCTACGACCAGCGCGGACACGGAGACTCGGGCATGCCGCGTTCGAAGAGTTGTACGGTTTCTCAGCTCGGCCGCGACCTCGCGACCGTCGTCGAGGCCAAGGTACCCAAGGGACCGATAGTTCTGGTCGGTCACTCGATGGGCGGCATGACGGTACTCGCGCTCGCCGGTCAGCGACCCGAATGGTTCGAGGGCCGAGTCATCGGCGTGGGGCTGGTCGCGACGACGGCGGCAGGCCTGGCGGAGACCGGCCTGACCCGCAATCTGCAGAATCCGATCATCGACGGATTCCGGTTGGCAGTGCGCACCTCACCAGGAGTAGTTCAGCATGCCCGGGGCGCTGCGCGAGTATTGATCACGCCGATCCTGCGTGCGGCCTCGTACGGCACCGATGTCAGCCCACGGCTGCATGAACTCTCGGACGGCATGCTCGACCGCACCTCGGTTGTGACCATCGTCAATTTCCTGCGGACGTTGGAACTGCACGACGAGTCCGCTTCTCTCGAGGTCCTCGCGCACACACTGGCAGTCGTGATCTGCGGCGATCAAGACATGATGATTCCGTTCATCAGCTCCAAGCGTCTCGCTGCCGATCTCCCCGAATCCGAACTCGTGCGAGTTCACGGGGCCGGCCATCTGGTGCAGCTCGAGTTCCCGGCGATCGTGACGGACGCAATCGACAAGTTGGTGCAGCGAGCGCAGGTAGAAGAGCGGTCCGATGTCGGCTGAGAACTCCACGGGACTTCCCGTGTCCGGACAGATCACGTTGGAAACGGCCGAGGATACCGAGGCTTTCGGCCGACGCTTGGCGGCGGGACTTGTTGCCGGCGACCTGGTGGTGCTGGACGGTCCACTCGGGGCAGGCAAGACCGCGTTGACGCGCGGAATCGGCGCCGGGCTCGGGGTGCAGGGCCGGGTGACGTCCCCGACGTTCGTCATCGCTCGTGAGCATCGTCCGGGCACCCGCCCCGGCGGCGGAGTTCCCGTCGGCATGATCCACGTCGACGCATACCGGCTGGGAGACAGCGGACCGCATGCGCTCGACGAACTCGATGCCCTCGACCTCGACACCGACCTCACCGATGCAGTGGTGGTGGTCGAATGGGGTGGTGACGTCGTGGAAAGGCTCGTCGAACGGCACCTGCGAGTGCAGCTTCATCGGGAACCCGAATCGGATGTGCGGACTGCGAGTTGGTCCTGGACGTCGTGAAAGGGAGTTTGGTGTCACAGACGTCGTGAAACGGCGTTTCGTGTCACAGACGTCGTGACCCTCCCGGGCCGGAAGTAGTTCTTCACGTGCGGGTACCCTGAGAAATCGTGCTTGTTCTCGCAATTGACACCTCCACTCCGGCAGTCACTGCCGGAGTCGTCTCCCTGTCGGCTTCGTCACCGGACCCAGTGTCACCGGACGCAGAGTCACCGGACACAGTGGAGACGCTTGCCGTGCGTGTCACGGTCAATCCTCGTGCGCACGCCGAGGTCTTGACCCCTCACGTCCTCGAATGCCTCGCCGAGGCAGGGCTCACACCGGCCGACTTGAACGCCGTCGTCGTGGGTGTCGGGCCAGGGCCGTACACCGGACTGCGTGTCGGCATGGCGACGGGCGCTGCCTTCGGCGACGCACTCGGTGTTCCCGTGTACGGCGTGTGCAGCCTCGATGCGATCGCGGCTGCGGTACCGACCACACAGAGCCTGCTCGTCGTGACTGACGCGAGGCGTCGCGAGATCTACTGGGCGCGTTATGACGGAGGAGTGCGCGTCGAAGGACCGGCTGTGAATTCCGCCGGCGACGTCGATCCTTCGCCTTCGACGCTGATTGCCGGATCCGCTTCGCACGTGGACTTCTTCGATCTACCCGTCGACCCGGCGGAGACACCTTCACCGGCCGGGTTGGTGACAGTCGCTGCTCGCGAGATCCTGGCCGGCTCGGTTCCGGCCCCGCTGGAGCCGCTGTACCTCCGACGCCCGGACGCGAAGACCCTTGCAGAACGTGGCAAGTGAGACAGTGCAGATGAAATACAGCATCGAGCCGATGAACGTCGATGACACCGAACGGTGCGCGGAGTTGGAGCGCGCGTTGTTCGCAGGCGACGGACCCTGGAGTGCACAAGCGTTCGTCTCGGAAATTGCAGGCGCACATAATCATTACTTCGTTGCCCGGGAGCCTGACGGTCACGTCCTCGGCTACGCCGGAGTCGCATTGTTGGGGGCGTCGCCGAACATGGAGGCCGAGGTTCACACCATCGGTACAGATCCCTCGGCTCAGCGACTCGGAATCGGCGGCGCGTTGCTCGATGCGCTTCTGACTCTGGCGGATTCACGGCAGTGCCCGGTGTTCCTGGAAGTGCGCACCGACAACGAACCTGCCATCGCGCTGTACCGGCGCGAAGGATTCGAGATCGTCGGAACACGAAAGAAGTACTACCAGCCCAGTGGGGCAGATGCGTACACGATGAGACGGCCTGCCGTGCTCGGTGTCCGCGAAATTGAGGAGCAGCAAGCATGATCGTCATGGGTGTCGAAAGTTCTTGCGACGAAACAGGTGTCGGTATCGTCCGCTGGAACGGTGACGGAACCTGCGAATTGTTGGCCGACGAGGTGGCATCGAGCGTGGATCAGCACGCCAGGTACGGGGGAGTGGTTCCCGAAGTGGCCTCGCGGGCTCACCTCGAGGCGATCGTGCCGACGATGCGCCGTGCCCTTGCTGCCGCCGGTATCGAGAAGCCCGACGCGCTGGCCGTCACCATCGGACCCGGCCTGGCCGGCGCGCTGCTGGTCGGTGTAGCCGCAGCGAAAGCCTATGCGGCAGCATGGAACATCCCGTTCTATGCGGTCAATCATCTCGGCGGTCACGTCTCGGTGGACACTCTCGAGCACGGTCCGTTGCCCTCGTGCGTCGCATTGTTGGTCTCCGGCGGTCACACACACCTGCTTCACGTCGAAGATCTGGGCAAGCCCATTGTCGAACTGGGCACGACTGTCGACGACGCCGCCGGTGAGGCCTTCGACAAGGTGGCCAGACTGCTCGGACTCGGCTTTCCCGGTGGACCGGCACTCGATGCTGCTGCGCAAGAGGGAGATCCGAACGCAATCGCCTTCCCTCGCGGCATGACGGGGCCGCGCGATTCGCGGCACGACTTCTCGTTCTCGGGACTCAAGACGTCCGTCGCGCGCTATGTCGAATCGAAAGAGCGCGCAGGCGAGACCTTTTCGATCCCGGACATCGCTGCCTCGTTCCAGGAAGCGGTTGCAGACGTCCTGACGATGAAGGCAGTGCGTGCAGCCAAGGACGTCGGGGTCGACACGTTGGTTCTCGGCGGCGGCGCCACGGCCAATTCGCGTATCCGCTCACTCGCCGAGCAGCGCTGCGCCGAAGCGGGCATCACGTTGCGCATTCCGAAACCTCGACTGTGCACGGACAACGGCGTGATGATCGCATCGTTGGCCGCTCACCTGATCGGAAACGGCGCAGGCCCTTCGGAATTGAGTGTTGCGACGGACCCGGGGCTGTCGGTCTCCGTCAGCCAGCTGATGCACTGAAAATCGGCCGACTGAGAATCAGCCGACCGGGGCCGGTTCCCGATCCGGTGTGGTCGCGGGACCGTTTTCGGGCATCGAGGTATTCGGTTCACCGGGCTTCGTCGTCGGATCACCACCACCAGGGGTAGTGATTTCGGTTTCGGTGGAACCAGATCCAGGAGTCTCCGGCGTCGTCGGGTTCTCGCCGCCGCTCTCACCCGGGCCGAGACCGCCGCCGGGGTTTGCCTCGGTCGGATCGACCGGGGGCGTCGCCTCGGTGTCTGGTAGCGTCGGCCACCACGCCGGTGGATCGGGCAGCGTGATTCCGGGAATGGTCGGCCAATTCGGAGTGGTCGTTGTCGTGGTCGGCGGCGTGGTTGTCGTCGAGGTGTCCGGGATCGGCGCAGGCGGAAGTGTGTACTGATGCGTTGTGTACGAGTGCGTGTCGTAAGGCTGCGAGTCGAACGGGGTGGTGGGATACCCGTACCGAGGATACGTGCTGCCGGCTACCGAAGGCAGAGGATCATGAGACGGAATGATCGTCGATCCGGTGCTCGGTGTCGCTTCGGGGCTCACCGTCGTCGTGGTCGACCCGGTTCCGACGGGCGAGACCGCGGTGTCGTCGGTCGGAACCAATTCCTTTGCGCCGTAACCGAGTACCAGTCCGCCGACCACGAGCGCACCGATCAACGCTCCCGATACCTTGGCGGTGGATCCGGAGCGCTGGTCACTTCCGGAGCCCAGCAGCGGGAAACGAATTGCGGTGATCGAATCTGCAAGGAGTGCAGCACCTTTGGTTGCCGCAGTCTCGGGCTCGACGATCTCGACCATGGGGACGTCGACGGCAGCGGCGACGGCGGACCGCACGGCCGGAATGTGTGCGCCACCGCCGATGAGTACAACGGCACCGACGGGCCGCGGTGAGCCCTTCACGACTTCACGGATGAAGGTGACGGCGCGCTCGATATCCGGGGCGATGATGGCCTCGAACTCGTCGCGCGTGATCGCCATCGCGTCGATCGGAAGGTCGATGGTCACCTTGGTGGACGTGGACAGTTGCTCTTTGGCGACATGGCACCGGGCGGCAAGAAGTTCCGCGTCGGTGTACCGGCGCAAGTGCCCTGGCGCCTTCTCCGTCACGAAGTCGACCAATGCCCGGTCGATTCCGGCCCCTGCGAGGGCGTCTATACGGTCGGAGTGCAGAACTTCACCGGTGTGGTCGACGACGGACACCGTCAGACCTTGATCGCCGACGTCCACCTGAGCTGTCGTGTCGTACCGCTCGGTTTTCCCTGTCTCGGCGAGATACGCGTGTACGGCGGCAGGTTCGGGGATTGCACGGACCTGCTTCGGCGAGCGCGAAAGAGATGACCTGATGCTCGCGAGTTGATCGTCCGTGCGATAGCTGACACCGATCGAGCGCGGCGCTTCAGATCCGTCCGTTACCTGCGTCGTCATCAGCTTGATGGATGCTCTGACAAGGTCACCGACGTTGGAATTGGCCTGATCCGCCGAGACGAAGCGAGTCTCGGCAGGCACGGCGCCTGGCGCGTTTGTGCTGGTATCGGTGTCGACGAGTGCTGAATAGACACCGGAAGATCCAGTGGAAATTCCCAGTGAACAACTCATCGCACACCTCCTCACAGTCAATACCGGTCAATGTTCAATCGATCGCCGTTATATGAACGTTACAGAAGGTTCGTGAGGATTGCTCAGTGCTTTTCGTCTCCGTGACGTCCTTTTCGGACCGAAAGGGTGGTTTTACCTGCGAAATTGTCGATCATTGATTCATGCGGAAAAAAGGCGATTCTCCCCACATCGACCGGGAACGACGACGCGCGCTGATCCGTGGTGCAGTGCTTCGACCCACGCTGACGGTGATCGCCTTCGGGTGCGCGTATTTCTTTCTGCCGTGGATCGATGTACATACCGCCAGTGCAATCTTCCTCTTGATCGGTGGAGGCGCCGCGGTACTTGCCGTGACCACCTGGCAGGTGTGGCGAATTCTGCGTTCCGATGTGCCATCTCTGCAGGCGGTTGAAGCTGTGGCGGTGGTGATGCCGACGTACTTGTTGTTGGTGTCCATCACCTATTTTTCGGTCGAGCATGCAAGCCCTGGCAGTTTCACCGAACCGCTGTCGCGTATGGCGGCGCTGTACTTTTCGTTGTCCGTCTTCTCGACAGTCGGATTCGGTGACATCGCCGCGCAGACGGACCTTGCCCGGGGGCTCGTGAGCCTTCAGATCGTCTGCAATCTGGTGTTGATCGGATTCGGCGTTCGATTCGTCGTTGCCGCAGTGTCGTGGGCGAAAGCGCACCGCTTGCCTTCGAGCGGACCTGAAATCACCTAGGACACTGCGGCAATCGGAGTCATCGTCCGGTGTGGACCAACAATTCGACGTTCTGGTCGACGCCGGTACCCGTCAGCTTCGGGTCGCGGTGGATGTCGTTGAACGACAGTTCGCGGTACAGCGAGGCGAGCCCGGCTGCCGACTTGTCGCTGTAGTCGACGGAATTGGGACTCTCCGCCTCGAAGAGCGTCGCAAGCAACGACACCGTTCCGTCATGGTTGTCCGCGATCTCGATGATGCGTCCGAGTTGCGGGTAGTCGATGTGCGAGGCGGTGTTGATCTCCCAGAAGCCCTGCTCGGGGGTCGCGCCGGGCCACGGGGTGATCTTGTTCTCGTGGGTGTGTCCGTTGACCCAGGCAAGTACGTTCGGGAAACGATGCAGCAAGTCGAGAAGCTGTGAACCGCGCAGGCGTGGCTCGAGGACGTTCTCGGGGTCGGGAATGAGATTGTCCATCGTGTCGCTCGTGTGGTGACTGAACAGCACGAAATACGTGTCACCTCGCGACTCGGTGACGCGAGAGCCCGCGGCGTCGTAGTAGGTGCTGCTGCCGGCGCGCAGGGTGTTCTCGATCCACTGGAACTGAGCGGCGCCCAGCGAACCGTCGACGAGGCCCGCGCGGTTGGTGGAGTCCATGCTGATGCCGACGACGCCCGGTGCGATCTCGAACGAGTAGTAACCGATACCGGTGTCGCCGGCGTCGGGGGCGAAACCGTGTCCGACGGGTCCGGGACCGGTGTGCGCGGGATCAAGATGTGCGGCGATGAACTGTCGCGGTGTGAACGGCGCGCGCGACGGGTCGGGGGTGACCTGGCGCGGCGGCGTCGTGAAGGCGGACAGGATTCCGGGTATCGCACTGGGATCGAACTTGGTGGCGACGTCGATCTGCTTGGCCTGCTCCGGTGAACCGGGCACCTCGAACTTGAGAGATCCCGTGTACATCGCTTCGAGCGGCGGGATGCCGCTGGGCACCGTGCCGGACACCGAATCGTCGTGGTTGCCGAACACGCAGTACCAAGGGGTGTTCAGGCCGGGGCTCGACACGGGCGTGAAAGCGGCACCGAAGAAATCGGGGATCTCCGGGAATCCGGCCTTCTTGTACATGTCGAGCATCGGTGACTCGGGGTTCCAGTAGAGATCGGCACCCGAGTTCTGTACACCCTCGTAGCGGTCCTTGGCACCGGTGTTGGCGACGACGGTTCCGCCGTTGAGTGAGGTGAGGAACCAGTCGAGTTCGGCGAATTCCTTGTTGTCCGTGTTGTCGCCGGTGGTGACGACGGCATCGAAGGGTCGCGACGTGTGCGGGCCACTGACGATCGAATTGACCCGGCGGACAAGTGAAATCAGCCCGTGCGCCGTCAGGGTCTCCTGGGGGCGGAACGCCGAGCCGGTGATCTGGTGGACGTACTCGAATCGCATGGGGGACTGGGCGTCGACGATGTGGACGTCGGTCAACTGCACGAGTGAGGCGAGCGCGGTGCGTCGGTCCTCGCGTCCCGACTTCGGCTCGGCCAACTCGCTGCGCACGATGTTCGCCCAACCGGGTCCGGCGGTGAGCTTGGTGTAGCCGCTGCTGCTGACGGGGGTGGACACGGACTCGAGAGTGGTGCCAGGACCTGACGTCGGAATGGTCGACGCGCCTGCATATTGCAGGCCCCACGGCTTGCCAAGGCTGACCGCGCCGACGGCGCCGAGTCCGGCGAAGGTCAGAAAACTACGGCGATTGATGTTCGTCACGAAGTGAACAATAGGTGAACGTGGTGGACGGCTGTCCTGTTTCGCTCTGGACGAAGAGAAAAATGCGCCCAGTCCTTGAGGGTTGGCACTCTCACGTATAGAGTGCCAATTGACGCTGATCGAGTTCCGGCACCCGCGACGACGGGACTGCAGTGACGCGCCGTAAACGGCATACCCAAACAGCTGTCCGAGGATCGCCTCGGACGCACATACCCCAAAGTGGAGGGCTCATCGTGGCGAGCGTCAACATCAAGCCGCTCGAGGACAAGATCCTCGTCCAGGCCAACGAGGCTGAAACGACGACGGCTTCCGGCCTGGTCATTCCTGACACAGCCAAGGAAAAGCCCCAGGAGGGCACCGTCGTTGCAGTCGGCGAAGGCCGCGTCAACGAGCAGGGCAACCGCATCCCGGTCGACGTCAAGGAGGGTGACACGGTCATCTACTCCAAGTACGGCGGAACCGAGATCAAGTACGCCGGCCAGGAATACCTGATCCTGTCGGCACGCGACGTGCTGGCTGTCGTCTCCAAGTAAGACACACGTGATCCGCCCCGGAGTCCACACAGGATCCCGGGGCGGAATGCGTTCACGCCCCGAAGATTCAGGAGCTGACAGAACAGATGTCCAAGCAAATTGCGTTCAACGAGACCGCACGCCGCGCTCTCGAAGCCGGAGTCGACAAGCTTGCCGACGCCGTCAAGGTGACCTTGGGCCCGCGTGGACGCCACGTCGTGCTCGCCAAGGCATTCGGCGGCCCCACCGTCACCAACGACGGTGTGAGCATCGCCCGTGAGATCGAGCTCGAAGATCCCTTCGAGAACCTCGGCGCACAGCTCGTCAAGAGCGTCGCCACCAAGACCAACGATGTTGCCGGCGACGGCACCACCACCGCGACCGTTCTGGCCCAGGCCATCGTCCGCGGCGGACTCAAGAACATCGCAGCGGGCGCGAACCCGATGGCTCTCGGCGTCGGCATCAACGCCGCAGCCGACAAGGTCGTCGAGGAACTGCTCGCCGCAGCCACCCCCGTCGAGGGCGAGAAGTCGATCGCTCAGGTCGCCACCGTCTCCTCGCGTGACGAAGAGATCGGCAAGCTCGTCGGCGAGGCACTCACCCGTGTCGGAACCGACGGCGTCGTGACGGTCGAGGAATCCTCCACCGTTGCAACCGAACTCGTTGTCACCGAAGGTGTTCAGTTCGACAAGGGCTACCTCTCGCCCTACTTCGTCACCGACATCGATGCGCAGAAGGCCGTCTACGAAGACGCGCTGATCCTGCTCTTCCGCGAGAAGATCAGCTCACTTCCCGACTTCCTTCCGCTGCTCGAGAAGGTTGCCGAATCCGGCAAGCCGCTCTTGATCATCGCCGAGGACGTCGAGGGTGAAGTTCTCTCCACCCTCGTGGTCAACTCCATCCGCAAGACCATCAAGGCCGTCGCCGTCAAGGCGCCGTTCTTCGGTGATCGTCGCAAGGCATTCCTCGACGACCTCGCAGTCGTCACGGCAGGCACCGTCATCAACACCGACGTCGGCCTCTCGCTCAAGGAAGCCGGCCTCGAGCTGCTCGGCAGCGCTCGCCGCGTTGTCGTCACCAAGGACGAGACGGTCATCGTCGACGGTGCAGGCACCGCTGACGACATCGCGACCCGCGTTGCGCAGCTGCGTCGCGAGATCGAGAACACCGATTCGGATTGGGACCGCGAGAAGCTCGAAGAGCGTCTGGCGAAGCTGTCCGGCGGCGTGGCCGTCATCAAGGTCGGCGCAGCCACCGAAACCGATCTGAAGGAACGCAAGTTCCGCGTCGAGGATGCGGTCAACGCAGCCAAGGCAGCAGTTTCCGAGGGCATCGTCCCCGGTGGCGGATCGGCTCTCGTTCAAGCCGGTACGGCTCTGATCGGGAACCTCGGCTTGACGGGTGACGAGGCCACCGGCGTTGCCGTGGTCCGCGAAGCCCTCAACGCCCCGTTGTTCTGGATCTCCAGCAACGCAGGCATCGACGGTTCCGTCGTTGTCAGCAAGGTCGCCGAGATGACCAAGGGCGAAGGCTTCAACGCTGCCACCCTCACCTACGGCAACCTGCTTGCCGACGGCGTCGTCGACCCGGTCAAGG
Source organism: Rhodococcus sp. KB6 (assembly GCF_001445685.1). Classification (NCBI taxonomy): domain Bacteria; kingdom Bacillati; phylum Actinomycetota; class Actinomycetes; order Mycobacteriales; family Nocardiaceae; genus Rhodococcus; species Rhodococcus sp. KB6. The sequence continues at coordinate 67,156 of NZ_LNAK01000151.1, forward strand.
TCACTCGCTCGGCAGTGGTCAACGCCGCTTCCGTCGCGCGCATGATCCTCACGACCGAGAGCGCCGTCGTCGAGAAGCCGACCGAGGAAGTTGCCGACACCGGACACGGTCACAGCCACTGACTCGCTGCTCGTAGTTTCCACAAAGAAGAGATCCCCCACCGGATTCCGGTGGGGGATCTTTTTTCGTCTGGCGATCAGATGAGCGGGATCGTTGCGAACGGCTCGCTCGTCGGCTGCTGCGATCCGCCGGGCGGTTCGACAGTGAACGCCAACTTCGTATTCGGACCGATGCCGTCGAGCACCACCTGGGTAGTGGGTTTGACGTCGCCCGGAGCCATCGTCCCCATCGGGATCATCGTGGTGTCGTCGGTGTCGCCCGGCACCAGCCACATCTGGTAGACGGTATCCGGACTCGGGGGAGTTACATCGTTCATCACGAGGACTGCGGCGTCTTCGGAGGGCGAGAACAGCGTCGTGGCACTACCGCCGCCCGGGATTTCACGCGTCGTGGCATGAACGTCGGGTGCTGCCATGATTTCGGACGCGGGGTTCTGCGGCGGCGTGTTGTCGGACAGCGTGCGCCCGATTCCGATGCCGCCGACCAGGATTGCGACTGCGGCGGCCGCCGCAAGAGCCACGGTCCACGGGCGTCGACGGTTACGGCGCTCGGCCAGCGAAACGGGGGCATTGGGAGCAGCGGCCTGCTCTGCGATCGAGGCGAGGACGCTGCTGCGCAGCGACGGCGGGGGCTCGACGGCGTCGACGACGGTCATCGCAGCCATGGTTTCGGCGGTGAGCCGGACCTGGGCGTCGAATTCGGCGCGGGTCGCGGAGTCCGAAGCGGCGAGTCGCCTGTCGACCTCACGGCGCTCGTCTAGGTCCAACGCATCGATCGCGTAGGCGTACGCATAGTCGATCAGCTCTTCGTCCATCTCACATCACCCCCAAACATCCACGTAGGCGCAGTAGTCCGTCGCGAATTCGCGACTTGATCGTGGGAATCGCCACGCCGAGATCTTCGGCCACCTCGCGGTACGTTCGGCCGCCGTAATAGGCGAGAGTCACCGATTGGCGTTGAGTGTCCGTCAGCGTTTCGAGACAGTCGGTGACAGCACGATGCTCGTCTCTTCGTGTCACTTCGTCGCTGACGACGTCGAATTCGGGAGTGGCATTGGTGGTGTCGTAGAGAGCCTGTCGATCCGAACTCGACTGTTCGGAGCGCACGCGATCCACTGCGCGCCGGTGTGCAAGTGTCAGGAGCCAGGAAAGCGCGGACCCCTTGGCAGGGTCGAAGCTGTCGGCTGATTTCCAGGCTTGGAGGTAGACCTCTTGGACCGCTTCCTCGGAGAAACCTGGATCACGGAGTACACGAAGAACCATGCCGTACACACGGGAGCTGGTTCGGTCGTAGAACTCGGCGAAGGCGCTCTGGTCGCCACCGGCGACGTTCGCGAGGATCACTGCCAGCTCGCGTGATTCCGCGATTCGCGCGGTGCGGGCCGCAGAATTGTCCGTCGGGCATGCGTCGGCCGCATCCGACGCATGGTCTGGCTCGCTCACGAAGAGTTGTCTCGCTTCATCGCGTACAACCGTAGCGTGCATGTCCGGTTCTTTTCTCTTGGCCCGCCGTTGGCCGCTGTGCGCCTTTATTAACCGCGGGGGGTTGATAAAGGCGCACAGCAGGTGGGGACTACTGCGGCATCAGCACCGAATCGATGAGGTAGACGGTGGCGTTTGCGGTCTTGACTCCACCGCAGACGACAGTTGCGTCGTTGACCTTGATGTTGTCACCGGATCCGGTGACGGTAACCGTTCCGCCCTCGGCGGTGGGGTGAGTTCCGTCGATCGCGTCAGGGGCGATCTGGCCGGGAACCACGTGGTAGGTGAGGATCTTGGTCAGCGTGGCGCTGTCCGTCTTGAGGCTGTCGATCGTGGCGGGGTCGATCTTGGCGAATGCCGAGTCGATCGGTGCGAAGACGGTGAACTCGCCACCGTTGAGAGTGTCGACCAGGTTGACGTCCGGGTTGAGCTGGCCGGAGACCGCCGCGGTCAAGGTGGTGAGCAACGGATTGTTGGATGCCGCTGTGGCAACCGGATCCTGGGCCATTCCGCTGACCGATCCGGCGCCGCTCGGCACTGCAGCTGCATAGTCGGCACAACCTGCACCGACCAGATCAGAAGCAGGCTCCGCCATCGCGCTGCTGGGAGACATGCTCGATCCCATGGCAGAAGACGTCATGGCGGCGCTGGACGTGTCGGTCGACGAATCGTTGTCGTCCGAGGAGCAACCGACCACGCCGAAGACGGCGAAAGAGGCTGCTGCGGTGACTGCCAGAACTCGAGTAGAGGTGTTCATGGGTCTGCCTTCCTGAAGGGATGTGCTGAGGTGCACTGTCAGAAGGCATTCGGAGGCGGGCGTCGGTCGGATGGGTCGTGTCGGAAATTCTTTTCGACAGTGTCCCGTCCACACGCATTTTCGACGGTGTCCCGTCCACACGCAAAAGCCCCCGAAAACTCTCGGGGGCCTAGTGCGCTCTACCTACGTGTATCAGGAAGCTATGCGGGTGGTGCGACGGTGGCGCGCGTGTAGTTCACGTTCGGTTTCCGACATTCCTCCCCAGATGCCGTACGGCTCGGCGACGGTCAGCGCGTGGCTGCGGCACTGCATCAGGACCGGGCACTGACGGCACATCTCTTTTGCGCGGGTTTCGCGCTGGGCACGTGCTCTACCGCGTTCGCCATCGGGATGGAAGAACATGGAGGAGTCGACTCCGCGGCACAGACCGTGCATCTGCCAGTCCCAGATGTCTGCGTTGGGGCCTGGAAGGTGATTCGGTGCAGGCATGTTGACTCCTTACTGCAAGCTCGCGTTGATCAACGAGCGGACCAAGTTGCCCGGAGGTTATCCGGGCCTTCTGAATCGTTCACGCTTGCTAACCGTAAGGGTGCTGAGTAAATCGCGTCAATAGGCTCGTTCAGTGGCGATCGGCATATATCGAAATGCGAGAGTTAACGAAGTATATATTTACATTTCGGGCCCCTCGTGCGTTGTTCTGCGCCGATGTCGAAATTGGGTCGATCGAGGTGGCGGCCGGCAAGCCTGGCTGCTCGAGATGCGAAACCCACAGATCAGGGATATGTTCGAGGCTGATCGCCCGGCGAAATCACTCAGTCATTCGGCTCGGTTTGCGTCATTTGTCCGATATTGCGTGGGCGGGGTTGCACTCCATTTCGGGACTTAGTGCCCAAGTTTCAACTAGGACATCCGTCCAATAAGTAATGCGCAGTTAACGTCACGGATATATGCCCGTTAAATATCATTACGAGTACATTCGGCGAATCTCAGTTGAATATCTGATTAACTCCGACAAACTTGCCTCTTCGTGTTTCGTGCGACTTTTGGCATCGTTGGTGTGACGCCGGTCGTGCGAATGTCTGCTCGTGCTGCTGCGATGATCAACCTGTGTCGACACCTGCGCGCCCTCAATCACCTGTGCCCAACGAAACAACTGCACTTTTAGGGTCCCTCGAGTCTGCCGCGTTCGGTGCGGATCCGGATCTCGTCCGCCTCCCGGCGCCTTGCTCTACCCGAGATTGGTGGACAACGGCAGTAGTGCTGGGTGGTCAGGGCCACTACGCAAGAGCGCGGGCTGCATTGGATGTCCTCGATCGGCTCACGGCCGGGTTCTCGACGCACTCGGATCGAGTTCTTGCCTCTCTGTCTGCCAGCACGAGGGCGTCGTTTCTTCGCCAGAGCGGACGCCATGCACTCGCGTCCACGTGGGACGGGCGCGCACTGGCGATCGTCGGCGGCCTGCCAGGTGATCCAGAGGCTGCCTGTGACGCTCTGACCGGTCTGGCCGCAGACGCCCTCGGCTGTGGCAGGCTCCCGCTCGGCTGGCGCCTGCTGGCGCAATGTCGGGCGCGTCTGGATGCCGAGGGCGGGCTGTGGCGGCAGGAAATTCGGATCGAATGGGTCTCCGCAGAATTGGCGTTGGCGGGAGGCGACTTCGCTCGTGCCCGCAGACACGCAGAACGCGCCGTCGAATTGTCAGCGGAATCGGAGTCTGTGCGGCACCGCGTGAAGTCGGATCTGCTGCGTAGCGCCGCGCTGACCGGAACAGACGCGAGCGCAGCCGTGAAGATGGCAGCAGATGTGTTCGCGCGGTGCCGGCAATACGGCCTGCTGCCCCTGGCCTGGGCGTCGTCTCTGTTGATCGAAGGTGTCAGCGGTGAGAGAACCTCACCGAGTGCCCGGGAGATCGGCGATCTGATTGCGATGCGTGGTGGATCACTCCTACCTTTGTCGTAACCACTCCACCGAAGTCTCCGGAGAACATTCCAGAAGGAGCTGTATCGATATCGCGACTGCTGGGCAGGTATGCGGAGACCAGTCGGTCCGGATGGTTACTCTTAGAGGGTTCCGCTGAGAGCGGGAGCACACCCGCTCGGGAGGTGCCACTGTAACGCCAGGATTTTCGCTGACGATGACAAATACGAGCGATGAGTTGGACACCGCGGTCGCTGCTGCTGCGCAGGGCGACCGTACAGCTCTAGCTTTGGTTCTGGAGAACATCCGACCGATGGTGGTGCGCTACTGCCGCGGTCGAGTGGGTGCGGCCGAGAGAGGACATCTGTCCGCTGACGACGTCGCACAGGAAGTCTGTCTGGCCGTGATGACCGCGCTGCCGCGTTATCAGGACCAGGGACGCCCGTTCATGGCCTTTGTGTACGGAATTGCCGCGCACAAGGTTGCGGACGCACATCGAAGCTCCGCCCGTAACAAGTCGGAGCCCGTTTCCGAAGTACCGGATGTAATAGCACTGGATGATGGTCCCGAACAGCGAGCTCTCGATTCGGAGTCCAGCAGACAGATGCACGAACTTCTCGGCACACTTCCGGAGAAGCATCGAGAAATCTTGATACTTCGCCTGGTGGTCGGGATGTCGGCCGAGGAAACGGCCGTCGCCGTCGGTAGTACCGCCGGAGCTGTACGAGTCGCTCAGCACAGAGCGATCGCGAAACTGAAAAAAGAAGTGACGAAAGCAGGTGAGAGCTTTGGCTAGAGACGAGGGGCATGACGCTTCGAATCTCGGTGATCTCGCCGACGACGGTACGCCAGTGGATTTGGCTGCGGTTCGGCGTGACGATGCGCTGATCGAATCCATTTCGAATGGTGGGCCGGTAGCAACCGATAGCACCGAACAGTACGAACTTGCGTTGATCCTCTCGCAATGGCGTGACGATGTCGTTGCGACTCCGATGCCCGAGGGTCCGTTGTTGGACGATGTCATCGCTGCAATCACAGCGACGCCGTCCGGCTTCTCCGATCGTCAGCGTTCACGTTCCCGTTCTCGATTGCGTGTGGTTCGTCCGATCGCCGCCGCTGCAGCAGTTGCAGCAGTGGTCTTCGGTGGCGCCACGGCGATGGCGTACGACGCCCAGCCCGGCGATGCCCTGTGGGGCGTCAAGCAGGTCGTCTTCGCCGACGAGGCCAACTCGACAGTTGCGAAGATCGACACGACTTCCGAGCTGGAAAAGGCCGAGCGGCTGTTGGCTGCCGGAGACATTCCTGCGGCAAAGATGGTGCTGGACAACGCAGCTCACCGTGCCGATGCGGTCAAGGACTCGCAGGACAAGACCGACCTCGTCGAGCGTTGGGGCAAGTTGATGACGCAGGTCCAGGAGACCACGTCACCCGCAGTGCCGCCGTCGACGACCGACCAGCAGTCCTCGATTGCCACCTCTCCCACGGCGATTCCGGGGATCTCCGTCAATCCGGCGAACCCTCAGCTGCCTGGGGGTGTGACCACGACGACAACGCCCAATCCCGGAATCATGCAGGCGCCTGGTCCAAGCGCGGCGTCGTCGACACCGTCATCGTCGCCCACGGCAACGACCACGACAACAACGACGACAACCACGACAACGACGCCTCTGGCGCCGGCCTCGTCTCCGTCGGGTGATTCTTCTTCACCCCCGCCCTGATCGCACCGTTCCGATCTGAATTCAAACGAAAGTGGCCGACAAGCAATTGCTTGTCGGCCACTTTCGTATGAGCTTGGGTGAGATTTCGCTCAGCTGTCGAAACCGTCGCCGTGCATCGCCTCGTTCATCGACGCGTCGGCGTATCCACGGCAGTAGTCCCACGTGACATATGCCTCAGGCATCGGGTCGTAGGCAGGCTCGTGGGGGCGGACGGTTCCGTCCACGAGCAGCTGCAGCAGGTTTGCGCGCAGCATGTCCCAGTCGTGGTAGTGATCCTGTTGGCAGTCCTCGCAGCAGACTACGAGGCCGCGGATACCGCGGTGAGCGAGGAGTGCCTCGTAAACAGCGAGGTCAGCGAGATCCTCCTCGACCGCTTGGCGTTCGTGGGGGTCGAGTGGTTGGCCCGGCTCGATGGCATCGAGAGCCGCGGAGGGGTCAGCTGGGTCGCCGGCGAAGGGATCTGGCGGCAGACCGGGGGGCAGTTGATCACGCACAGCACCACGGTACGCAGGTCAGGGGGGTCAGCGCCACTTGTTACGCGTACACGCAGCGTGGGTGGGATGGTTCGGACCTTTGAGTGAGCCGATACCATGGTGTGCAACGCCGGGAAAAGGTGCCAGGAATTTCTTTCCGTGCAGGCGCCTTCTATCCGATATCCAGCTTTCGTAATCCGTTTCGAGGCGGCTGCTACAGCGGTCGCCCTGGGCGAATCTAGGTCCATGGAGGGTCCTGACCGCATGAGTAGTTCTGCAGGACATGTACACACCGGAGGAGACGACCCCAACAAGGTCGCGATGCTGGGACTGACATACGACGACGTGCTGCTGTTGCCTGCTGCGTCCGACGTCATCCCGAGCCAGGTCGACACGTCCAGTCAACTGACCCGCGACATCCGTCTGCGGATTCCGTTGGTCAGTTCTGCGATGGACACCGTCACCGAGTCGCGCATGGCAATTGCGATGGCACGCGCCGGCGGCATGGGTGTTCTGCACCGCAACTCGTCGGTTGAGGTCCAGGCAGGACAGGTCGAGACGGTCAAGCGTTCCGAGGCCGGCATGGTGACCGATCCCGTCACGTGTAAGCCGACCGACACGATGGGTGAGGTCGATGCGAAGTGCGCTCGTTTCCGCATCTCGGGTCTGCCTGTCACCGACGACGCCGGCCAGCTGGTTGGCATCGTCACCAACCGGGACATGCGTTTCGAGGTCGACCAGAACCGCCCGGTCGCGGAGATCATGACCAAGATGCCCCTGATCACCGCTCAGGAAGGCGTCACCGCTGACGTGGCACTGGGTCTTCTTCGTCGGCACAAGATCGAGAAGCTGCCGATCGTCGACGGCAACGGCAAGCTCACCGGTCTGATCACGGTCAAGGACTTCGTCAAGACCGAGCAGCATCCCGACGCCACCAAGGACCGTGACGGTCGACTGCTCGTCGGCGCTGCAGTCGGTGCCGGCGATGACGCCTTCCAGCGCGCGATGGCGCTCACCGATGCCGGTGTGGACGTACTCGTGGTGGACAGTGCGCACGGGCATTCGTCCAACGTTCTCGACATGATCGCCAAGCTCAAGCGTGAACTGGGCGAGCGGGTTCAGATCATCGGTGGCAACGTCGCTACGCGCGCGGGTGCTCTGGCACTGGTCGAAGCCGGCGTCGATGCCGTCAAGGTCGGAGTCGGCCCTGGTTCCATCTGCACCACCCGCGTCATCGCCGGTGTCGGTGCCCCTCAGGTCACCGCCATCCTGGAAGCGGTTGCCGCGTGCAAGCCTCTCGGTGTGCCCGTCATCGCCGACGGTGGACTCCAGTTCTCCGGTGACATCGCGAAGGCTCTTGCCGCAGGTGCGTCGACGGCCATGCTGGGTTCACTCCTGGCCGGTACCGCTGAATCGCCCGGCGAACTGATTCTGGTCGGCGGCAAGCAGTTCAAGAGCTACCGCGGAATGGGTTCGCTCGGCGCGATGCAGTCGCGTGGCGAGGCCAAGTCGTACTCCAAGGACCGGTACTTCCAGGACGACGTGCTTTCCGAGGACAAGTTGGTTCCGGAAGGCATCGAAGGACGTGTTCCGTTCCGTGGCCCGCTCTCGCAGGTGACGCACCAGCTCACCGGTGGTCTGCGCGCTGCCATGGGATACACGGGGTCGGCGACGATCGAGCACCTGCAGAACGCTCAGTTCGTCCAGATCACGGCGGCCGGTTTGAAGGAAAGCCATCCGCACGACATCACGATGACTGTCGAAGCACCCAACTACACCGCTCGTTAGCAACCAGTACACGAGAAAGGGGCGCGCGTGCGCGACCTCGTTGAGATCGGCATGGGTCGAACGGCCCGACGTACCTACGAGTTGGACGATGTGAACATCGTTCCCTCCCGGCGAACTCGTTCGTCGAAGGAGGTGTCGACTGCTTGGCAGCTCGACGCTTACAGGTTCGACATTCCTGTCCTCGCACATCCCACCGACGCGTTGGTCTCGCCGACTTTCGCGATCGAGTTGGGTAAGCGCGGCGGCCTCGGTGTCATCAACGGTGAAGGCCTGTGGGGCCGTCACCCCGATGTCGAGGAGAAGCTCCGGCGTCTCGTCGAGATCGCCGAGAAGGACGGTGGCGTCGACGCGGCCATCCGCTACCTGCAGGAGCTGCATGCGGCTCCGCTGCAGGCCGGTCTTCTGGCAGCTGCGGTGGCGCAGGTCCGTGATTCGGGGGTCACCACTGCCGTTCGCGTCAGCCCGCAGAATGCGCGCGCACTGACGCCGGAGCTGATCAAGGCGGGAATCGACCTCCTGGTCGTCCACGGCACGATCATCTCGGCCGAGCACGTCGTGCACACCGAGCAGGAACCGCTCAACCTCAAGACGTTCATCTCGGAACTCGACGTTCCGGTTGTCGCGGGTGGGGTCAGTGACCACCGCACCGCGCTGCACCTGATGCGTACCGGCGCTGCCGGTGTCATCGTCGGGTACGGGTCTACCGAGGGTGCAACCACCACCGGTGAGGTCCTGGGCATCGGCGTTCCGATGGCCACGGCCATTGCCGATGCTGCAGCAGCCAGGCGCGACTACCTCGACGAGACGGGTGGACGCTACGTCCACGTCATCGCCGACGGTGACATCGCAACTTCGGGTGATCTGGCGAAGGCCATCGCCTGCGGTGCCGACGCTGCCGTTCTGGGCACGCCGCTGGCCGTGTCCGCCGAGGCGCCGGGTGGTGGCTGGTACTGGCCGTCCGCTGCGGCTCATCCTTCGGTTCCGCGTGGAGCACTTCTTCCGGTTTCCTATGGTGAGCGTCCGAGTCTGGACCAGGTTCTGAGCGGCCCTTCGGACGATCCGTACGGTTCGCTGAACTTCGTCGGTGGTCTCCGTCGGTCGATGGCGAAGGCCGGATACTCCGATCTCAAGGAGTTCCAGAAGGTCGGGCTGACAGTCCGCGCGTAGTTTGTACCTTTCTGTGGCCCCGGTTCTTCGTGAACCGGGGCCACAGTTCGTTGTGCAGGACTTTCTTCCGTTCCTGATACTTGCGGTTACGCTTATGGGGCCCCTTGTGGTGGTAGTCACAAGGGATAGGTGCATACTGGCGGGTAACTACGGTTCACGGTGGAGGTGTCCTGATGGGCAAGCAACGGGCAACGGACTACGACGTACTGATCGTCGGATCCGGGTTCGGCGGAAGCGTGAGCGCGCTTCGTCTCGTGGAGAAGGGCTACAAGGTCGGCGTCATCGAAGCCGGCCGACGGTATGCCGACGAAGATTTCGCGAAGACCAGTTGGGATCTCAAGAAGTTCCTCTGGGCTCCGAAGCTGGGGTGCTTCGGCATTCAGCGCGTGCACCTGTTGCGCGACTGCCTCATTCTCGCGGGCGCAGGCGTCGGCGGCGGGTCGTTGAACTACGCCAACACGCTGTACCAGCCGCCGGAGCCGTTCTTCCAGGACAAGCAGTGGGCGCACATCACTGACTGGCGAAGCGAGCTCACCCCGTACTACGAGCAGGCTCAGAAGATGCTCGGCGTCGTGCAGAATCCGCACATGACGCCCGCTGACGAGATCATGAAGTCCGTCGCCGACGACATGGGCGTCGGCGACACGTTCATCCAGACCCCTGTCGGCGTCTACTTCGGTGAGCCGGGCAAGAAAGCGAAGGACCCGTACTTCGGCGGCGTCGGACCCGAGCGCACC
>NZ_LNAK01000151.1:77494-384210 GCF_001445685.1 Rhodococcus sp. KB6
AGCCGGCGCCGAGATCATTCCGATGACCACCGTGTCCGGGCTTCGTGAGGCTCGCGACGGTTCGTGGGACGTGTTCACCGAGCGAACCGGTGCATTCGGACGAAAGAACCGCCGCACCTACACGGCTGCGAACGTCATTCTCGCGGCCGGAACGTGGGGCACTCAGCATCTGCTCTTCGACATGAAGGACACCGGAGCGCTGCCCAAGCTCTCCGACAAGCTCGGCGAGCTGACTCGAACGAACTCCGAATCCATTGTCGGCGCAGGAAAGTACAAGGTCGATCCCGCACTCGACCTGACCCGCGGAGTGGCGATCACCTCGTCGTTCCACCCGAGCAGCGACACCCACATCGAGCCGGTCCGCTACGGCAAGGGATCGAACGCGATGGGCCTGTTGCAGACCTTGATGACGGACGGCGGCGGCAAGACGCCCCGATGGATCAAGTTCCTCGGTGTGGTTGCGAAGAATCCGTACCAGATGTTGCGCATGTTGACGGTCAAGGACTGGAGTGAGCGCACGATCATCGCGTTGGTCATGCAGAACCTCGACAACTCCATCACCACGTACACGAAGAAGGGCCTGTTCGGTCGACGCAAGGTCACCAGCAAGCAGGGCCACGGTCAGCCGAACCCGACGTGGATCCCGGAAGGCAACGAGGCGACGCGTCGAGTTGCCGAGAAGATCGACGGCGTCGCGGGCGGCACGTGGGGCGAGATCTTCAACGTTCCACTGACGGCGCACTTCCTCGGCGGTTGCGCTATCGCGTCGGATTCCGATCACGGCGTCATCGATCCGTACCACCGCGTGTACGGCTACCCGACGCTCAGCGTCGTCGACGGCGCAGCGGTCTCGGCCAATCTCGGAGTTAATCCGTCGCTGACCATTGCCGCTCAGGCCGAGCGCTCGGCCTCGCTGTGGCCGAACAAGGGGGAGACCGACCTGCGTCCCGCCCAGGGCAGCGGCTACGAGCGTTTGGCTCCGATTGCACCCAAGTCGCCTGTGGTGCCGGCGTCGGCTCCGGCCGCGCTGGTCCTGCCGATCGTGAAGATCACCGGCGGCAAGACAGCTACCGCTGTTCCGGCGGAGCCGGCAGCCGGATAGTTCGCCGCGAACGAAGATGGGGCGTGTCGTCGAGGATTCGACGACACGCCCCATCTCTGTTTCAGAGTGTCAGCCTCCTAGTGACCCGAACAGAGTGCCGAGGTCGAGGCTGCCCGTCCCGCCTCCGGGCCCGCCGTCCGTATCGCCGGGGACGGTCAGGGTCTGCGGCGCGGATGCGGAGGCCGTGTAGCCCGAAGCGCCCACGAATTCGGCGGTGACACTGTAGGTCCCGGAGTTGTAGAACGTCGCCGGTACCGTTGCGACACCGTTGACCACGTCGACCGGTCCACCGATGAGGGTGTCACCGACCTTGAACTGGACCTTGCCCGTGGCGCCGGACGGATCGACCGTTGCCTTGAGCGTCACCGGGGTGTTCTTCTGAACAGTTCCGACGGCGTCGAGAATCGTGGTCGTCTCGACGTCAGCCGGAGCCGGCGTCGTCACACTGACCGGGAATGCCGGGGCAGCGGACGGCGCGAATCCTGGTGAGCCCGTGAACTTCGCGACAACCTTGTGCGTTCCGGTCGAGGTGAAGGTGTACGGAGCGACGGCAACTCCGTCGGTTCCGACCGGAGCACTGACCGTTTCGGTGCCGTCGACGATGAAATCGACGGTGCCGCCGGTACCCTGCGGATCGACCTTGGCAGTCAGGTTGACGTCCTGTCCGACCTTCGCGGTCGACGGCGACACCGTGGCGGTAGTGGTCACGGCGTCCGGCGGTGCATCGGTCGTGACGGTCACGATCTTGGCCGACGCCGACGTCGACGCCAGGAACCCAGGGGCTCCGCTGTAGCTCGCGGTGATGGAGTGCGGTCCGTCCTCGGTGAAGGTCGGGGAGATGCTGGCCGACCCTCCGGTTACCGGCACGGCGTCCTCGAGTGGGTTGTCGCCGTCGAAGAACTGGACGGTTCCACCGTTTGCGCCGCCGCTCACGTTGGCTGACAGGGTGACGGGAGTTCCGTTCTTGGCGTTGGCCGGTCCGACGACTGTGGTGGTGGTTGCCTTGTCCGCCTCGATGATCCGCGTCGTGGCGAGGGGGCCTGCGCCGCTGTTGAGCGGACCGTTCTCGGCGTCACGCGGGGTGCATCGCGTGGGTGCCCAGGCGGTGATGACCAGGGTGGCCTTGGGGAGGAACGTGAGGAAGTTGCGATCGTTGTTCCACGCTCCCGCGCTGCCGCCGGTGCGTACCTTCATCGCGACGTCCCCTGAATCGCCGGCCTTGAGAACTGCCTTGACCTGGGGGAGCTGGAACTGCGTGTAGCCGTCGGCATTGTTGGAACCATCGACGTTCTTGCCGGTCGCCTTGACGACGATGCCGCCCTCGGAGTTGATGCTCGAGCTGGGGCTGTTTCCGATGACCTGGTTGTTTCCGGAGAGGCGCAGAATCGTTCCGTTGGGATCGACGTTGCCGTTCTCGTTGACGCGCAGGATGTTCGGCGCTACACCGCTGAGCCCCGCCGAAGTGCCGGGGACGATGGTGGCTTCCACCAGGGTGGCGTTCGCAGGAACGTCGACGTCGACCTTGATGCGGGAGACGTTCTGGACGGTCGCCCCCGAAGCGGAGCCGGGAAAGGCGATGGGGCCGGGTTGGATGGTGACCTCGAAGGTTTCACCGGCGCCGATGGATTCCGGTGCGTCGACGATGACCGAGCCGGACTGTGACTGCGTGGTCGGACCGGCGACAGCAGACGGCGTCGCCAGGCAACTCGTGCCGAAGGTTGTTGTCACGGGGGCCGCTGATGCGGGGATTCCCGCGAGGATGACGCCACTGGCGAGTGCCGTGGCGGCGATCGGCGCCGCGATGCGACGTCTGGAGTACACGAACATGGATTCTCCTGAGCTGGGTACGGGAGTGGTGTCCAAAGCTGATGTGGGGGACTAGCTTCCGAAGAGCGGGATGAGGCCGCTGAGCGAACCGGTGTCCACGCTTCCGGTGCCGCCGCCGCCGTCGGTCGGTGCGGTGCCGACCTGCACGACCGTCGGGCCGGAGACGGAGTTCTTCCAACCGGCGTCGCCGACGAAGTTGGCAGTGAGGCCGAACGTTCCCTCGTCGTCGAAGGTGTGCGTGAGTGTCGCGACGCCGTTGACGACGGCAACGGGTGCGCCGATGGGCGTCGTGCCGGACTTGAACTGGATCATTCCGTTTGCTGTTCCGGGTGCGACGGTGGCCTTGAGCTGCAATGCCTTTCCGACCTGAGCCGAGCCGCTGACGGTCAGAGACGTCGTGGTGTCGGCGCGGGCGGGTTCGGGATCGGTGACGTTCACAGTGAACGACGTGGACGTGGAGCCGATGAATCCGGTTCCGCCGGAGAACTCTGCCGTCACGGCTGCAGCGCCCGCTGATGCGAAGGTGTGCGGGAGGATCGCGACGCCGTCACCCGTGCCGACCGGTGCGGTACCGACCTCGGCGCCGTCGACCTTGAACGTCACGGTTCCGCTGCTCGGGATGGGGGAGACGGTGGCCGAGAGGTTGGTCGGTTCACCGACAACAGCGGTGAGTGGTTCGACAACTGTGGTCGTGGTTCCCCAGTCGGGATCGCTGACGTCGAGTTGGGTTGCGGTGGAGACGGAATCGCCGTAACCGGCCTCGCCGGTGAACACTGCGGTGAAGCTGTGGGTGCCCGAAGCGTCGTAGCTGCGGGTCAGGGAAGCCGTCCCGTTGACTACAGCCACCGGTGCGCCGAGGTTGGTCTCGCCGTCTTTGAACTGCACCGTGCCCACGGCGTTTGCCGGTGTGACGACAGCGCTCACGGTGATGCTGTCACCTACCAGCGCGGCGTTCGGGGCCGAGATCGTGGTGGTGGTGTCCGCGGAGACGTCGACGGTCTGGACTCCGGAGGTCGAGCTGTGGAATCCCGGACCGGCGTTGTACGCGGCGGTGATGTCGTGGGCGCCGACGCTGTCGAAAGTGTGGGAGAGGGTGGCGCTACCGCCCGAAACCGGGACCGGTGAGCCGATGTCGTTGCCGCCGTCCTTGAACTGGACGGTGCCGCTCGCGTCGGACGGCGCAACTGTCGCGGTCAGGTCGACCGGCGTGCCGACCTTCGCCGTTGCCGGTGCAACCAGTGTGGTTCCGGTGGCGACAGACGGGTCGACTACCTGGACGTTGACGTTGATCGGGTTGAGGCCCTGCTGTGTGCTGAAGGCGTTGACGTCGAAGAGCATGCCGCTGTCGTACGTCCCGAATGCTGTGCCGACGGGGACCGTGTAGGTCGCTTCCAGTGTGACGGGTTGGTTCTTCTTGACGACGAATCCACCGACCAGGAAGGTGCAGCCGCTCGAGCACTTTGCGGAGACTCCGCCGTCTGATTCGTTGGTGATCGTGGCCCGGTTGGTCACACCCAGGTAGGTGGCCTTGGCGCTGCCCGGCACGAGGACGAATCCTGCGGGCGGGATGTCACGGATCTTTGCGATCGACCGTTCGATGCCGCTTTCGTTGTGCTTGATCTCGGTCTTGTACGTGACGGTGTCGCCTGGGTGAACTGCCGCGTTCCCGATGACACTCTTCGTGAAGATCAGGTTGTCGGTCGTGCCGGTGAAAGTGGTCGGCGGGGCTTCGTCAGCAGTGGCCGGCGTGCCGAGGACTAGAAGTCCGGCGGCAGCCGTCACAGCTGCGACAGGTATGGCGAGTCGTCGTATGAATCGACGCACAGGTCCTCCTCGAGGTGAGCGCCGTTCGGCGGCGCCGGCCGTTTGCGATCGTGATCCTGATCACTTGACGGGCGAGATTACCTTTACTGGACGTTTGGTTCAGGCGAATCGGTCAAACGTCCAGAAAATTCACCCTTCGTCCATTTCGGGCTCTGGCCTGCGGTGATGCTGCCGAATTGATTGCCGAAGCTAAGGTGCGGGTGATTGGGGCGCCGTTGACCTGGACGGTGGTCTAGATCCGCGCGAGGTCGCCGCGCAGTTCTGAGGGGAGGCCTTTGTAGTGACGTATCTCGCGCTCGCTCGGCCGAGTAGCGGGCTGAGTCCATGCATGCGCAGAAGCGCTGGCTGCGGCGATTAGACTGCACCTGTGGCAGATATCGAGCAGCAGAGACCAGTTCTTGTCGTCGACTTCGGGGCGCAGTACGCGCAGTTGATCGCACGGCGAGTTCGCGAAGCCAAGGTCTACTCGGAGGTGATTCCGCACACCACGACCGTCGAGGAGATCGTGGCCAAGAACCCCTTGGCTGTTGTGCTCTCGGGTGGGCCCTCGAGTGTCTACGCAGACGGTGCTCCCAAGCTTGATCCCGCACTGTTCGATCACGACATCCCGGTTTTCGGAATCTGCTACGGATTCCAGGCAATGGCAGGCGCCCTGGGCGGCACCGTCGCCGAGACCGGTACCCGCGAATACGGCCGTACCGACATCGCGGTATCCGGCGGATTGCTCCACGACGGTCTTCCCTCGACGCAGCCGGTATGGATGAGCCACGGTGACGCCGTCACCGAAGCGCCTTCCGGCTTCGAGGTGACCGCGACCAGCGACGGTGCTCCCGTCGCGGCGTTCGAGGACCGCGCCCGCAAGCTCGCCGGTGTGCAGTACCACCCTGAGGTTCTGCATTCCCCGCACGGTCAGCAGGTCCTGAGCCGCTTCCTGCACGAGATTGCCGGTATTCCGGCAGCGTGGACGGCGTCGAACATCGCCGATGCGCTGATCGAGCAGGTTCGCGAGCAGGTCGGAGACGGACACGCCATCTGCGGTCTGTCCGGTGGCGTCGACTCCGCTGTCGCTGCGGCTTTGGTTCAGCGCGCAATCGGCGACCGGTTGACATGCGTCTTCGTCGATCACGGTTTGATGCGAGCCGGTGAGCGCACGCAGGTCGAGCAGGATTTTGTCGCGGCAACCGGCGCTCGTCTGATCACCGTGGATGCCGCGGACACCTTCATCGGTGAGCTGGCAGGCGTCACCGATCCCGAGACCAAGCGCAAGATCATCGGCCGCGAGTTCATCCGCAGCTTCGAAGGCGCAGTCAGTGATGTTCTGGGCGAGAACGCATCTCATGGTGCGACCGTCGACTTCCTCGTCCAGGGCACGCTCTACCCGGACGTCGTGGAGTCGGGCGGCGGCACGGGAACTGCAAACATCAAGAGCCACCACAATGTCGGCGGGCTGCCGGAAGACCTGCAGTTCAAGTTGGTCGAACCGTTGCGTCTGCTGTTCAAGGACGAGGTCCGTGCAGTGGGCCGCGAACTCGGCCTGCCCGAAGAGATCGTCGGACGCCAGCCGTTCCCCGGTCCCGGACTCGGTATCCGCATCATCGGTGAGGTCACCCGCGATCGCCTCGAGATCTTGCGTCAGGCAGATTCCATTGCGCGCGAAGAGCTTACGTCTGCAGGATTGGACGGAACCATCTGGCAGTGCCCGGTCGTTCTCCTTGCCGACGTCCGAAGCGTGGGCGTGCAGGGTGACGGCCGGACGTACGGTCATCCGATCGTGCTGCGTCCGGTCTCGAGTGAAGACGCGATGACCGCGGACTGGACGCGTCTGCCGTACGAGACCCTCGAGCGCATCTCGACTCGAATCACCAACGAGGTTGCGGACGTGAACCGCGTAGTCCTCGACGTGACGAGCAAGCCGCCGGGAACTATCGAGTGGGAGTAAAAACAACTGTGCGCCTTTATTAACCCCCCGCGGTTAATAAAGGCGCACAGCAGTTTTACTTCCGGTTGCGCCGATTCGGCAGAATCACCAGCAGTAGTCCTGCCACGACGGCGGCACCGACGAACAGCCAACGGAATTGAATGTTCGCTGCCGGCGCCAGGGAGAACGGCCCGACCAACGCCCACACGCTGACCAGTAGTGCGGCCAGTCCGGCGATCAGCAGAAGTGCCGAGGGGCGCTTGGATTCTCGGGTCTCGTCGTGCTCTGTGGTCTCGTCGTATTCGCTCATGATTGCGTCACCTTCAGACTGCCGAACGTTGCTTTGGCGTTGATGGTCAGTGTGGGCGAATCCGGTGTCACATCACGGCCCGGGTGTATTCCGCCGTCGAGGCAACCTGATCCGTCACCCATGACGACGGTGCAGCTGTTCTTGACGTTGACGGTTGGTGGCACCATGACGACGAACTCACCGAACGACGCCGCGACGTCGATGGTCTTGTCCTCGGTGAACTTGACCCCGTTGAGGTCGAGAGTGAAGCTTCCGAAGGCTCCCGAGTACGACGGCTCCAACTCGGAAGCGGTTGCCGGAGTCCATCTTTGCTCACCCGAGGCGTCGAAATCGATCGGGTAGACCAACGAGGCGAGAAGCACGAAACCCACGAGCGGTCCGGTGACGACCAGCAGGCCGTACCCCTTGCGGAAGAATGCCCCGAGGATCAGGCCGAGCGCGATGACGGCGAGTCCGACAGCACCGACTCGGCCGGGAGTGAACCACTCGTTGCCGGTTGCCGCGCCCGCTGCCCCGGTGACGGCGGCGACGATGATCGCGAGTCCGAGCACTGTCAGCGTCCATCGCGAGCGACGCTTACGTGGTGGCAAAGGCAGCAGCGGCGTGGCTTTGACTGCCGGGTCCGGGAGATCCCAGGCGAACGGAGCGACACCGAGCGGATCCCAGGAGGGCGGTGTGATGGCGGCCTCGCCGATCACCTCGGTCGGATTGGCGGCGGCTGAAGCGCTCGGGTCCTTCGACAGGTTGATCGTCGGATGATCGGCCTGAGATTGCGGTGACTGTTCGGCCGGCCGTTCCTCGGGCACGTAGCTGTCGGGGAGTTTTGTGTACGGCGTGTACACGGGCGGCTGATTGGGTGCGAAGTATCCGGGAGTGAACGGCCCGGGCGTGAATCCCGTGCCTGGATACGCGGTACCCGCGCCGACGTACGGTGACGTGCTCTGTGGCAGTGCAGGCGGGACCGGCGCTCGTTGGTAGAGCAGCCACAGGCCTCCGACCATCAGAATCAGCCCGATCAGACCGGAACCACCCAGGCCGACGCCGACAGGCCCGACGGTCGTAGCCGCGATGGCGAGAGCCACCAACAAGACGATGGTCTTGGTACTGGAATCGGAGCTGTGTCCGCGGCCCATCAACGACTGTGCGGGGGACGATCCGTCACCGGCGCGGGCGAGCACCAACCACCCGGCGAGGTAGAGAAGGATGCCTGAGCCGCCGAAAATAGTGGAGGCCACAAACGCGACACGTACCAGAATGGGGTCGATGCCGTACCGGTATCCGATTCCGGCGCATACCCCGGCCACGTGACCTTGTGCCGGCAGACGCACGGGGCGGGTCCGCCACAGATCCTGGATCTGTTCTTGGAAAGTCGGATTGTTCATGAATCAATCCTGGCTTCCGGGGCGGCCTCCGCGCATCAGGGCCAACCCTGATCTTTGTGACGATCGGGGCCAGGGGCGCCGCCCTGATTCAGGGTTGGACCCTGATGTGAGTCCGAGTGGTTCGTGCCAGTATCGACTATGTGCAATATCTGTCAGATCCGCCGTTCGTGAGCGGTCCCGCTCCCGGGTTCACGGGAGGCCCGCCCGTCAACGGGGTACCGGTGCATGCCGTACCCATGAAGAAGGGTGTGCCCATTCCGGGCGGTGTTCCATTGCGAAAGCTGGAGCGGCGCTCCGGCGGTCGCATCGTCGCCGGTGTTGCAGGCGGTATCGCCGATCATCTCGGGATCGACGTCCTGAAGGTTCGAGTCGCCTTCGCGATTCTGGCGGCGATGGCCGGATCCGGCATCGTGATTTACGGCGCCCTCTGGATCTTCACCTCAGCCGGCACGGACACCCAGAAGCCGTCCGCGGCCGAGCGGCAGCGGGCGTACGGCTTGATCGCACTCGGATTGGGCGGCGCAGCCGCGTTGTCCTGGCTGTTCAGCGGCACGGCGGGTTCGGTGCTCGCACCGTTCTTCGTCGTCGCGATCGGTGCTGCTTTGGTGTGGCGCGAGTTCGACTCCGACGGTCCCCGGACCGTCATCGGCTTGCCGCAGCGGCCTACCGTTCTCACGTGGGCGCGGGTGGTCGGGGGAGCGACCTTGATCATCTTGGGTCTCGGCGTCGTCGTCCTCGCTCAGGTCGACCTCGAAGCACTGCGCTCGTCCCTGCTGGCCGTGGTGGTGACGCTGATCGGTGTCGGATTGTTGACGGTGCCGCTGTGGCTGCGGATGTGGCGGGCTCTCGGCGCCGAGCGTGCGGCTCGTATTCGCAACGACGAACGTGAAGAGATCGCCTCGCATCTGCACGACTCCGTACTTCAGACGTTGGCGCTGATTCAGAAGCAGTCCGACAATCCGCAAGAGGTGGCGCGCCTGGCCCGTGGTCAGGAACGCGAGCTGCGCAAGTGGTTGTTCAGCGGCGGGGATATCGACCACACGAGCCTGACCGAAGGTCTGAAGATCATCGCCGGTGAAGTGGAGGACCAGCATGGCGTCACGGTCCGCCCCGTCACGGTCGGCGACGTACAACTCGAAGGCGAAGGCGTCGAGAACGGTCTGCCCAAGGAAGCGTTCACCGCGCTCCTCGGTGCGACGCGTGAAGCTCTCGTGAACTCGGCAAAGCACTCGGGGGAGAAGGAAATCAATCTTTTCGCCGAGGTCGAGGGCGACCAGGTTAGTGTGTTCGTTCGTGATCGCGGAGTTGGATTCGACATCAATGCGGTGCCGGAGGACCGTCAGGGCTTGGCCAAGTCGATTCGTGGTCGCATCGAGCGACGGGGTGGCCGCGTCGTGGTTCGATCCGACATCGGAAAGGGCACCGAGATCCGCGTGCACATGCCGCTCGGTGACTCTGCTCTAAAGTGGGACCAGACTGCTGACCGTGTCGACAACCCCGAGGAACAGCCCCAGTGACTTCGCTTGCGCCGCCCCCGTACCGCGTATTTCTTGTCGACGATCATGCAGTGTTCCGCTCCGGGGTGAGGGCGGAACTCTCGCGCGAGGCAGACATGGACGTAGTCGGTGAAGCCGGTGGCGTCGCTGAGGCGATCGCGGGTATCAACTCGACGAAACCGCATGTCGTTCTGCTCGATGTCCACATGCCTGACGGTGGTGGAGTGGCAGTTCTGCGCGGAATCGATTCCGGCCCGGTGTGCTTGGCGCTCAGCGTTTCCGATGCGGCCGAGGACGTGATCGCGGTGATCCGAGGCGGTGCGCGCGGGTACGTGACCAAGACGATCTCGGGATCCGAGCTGGCCGAGGGTGTACGACGCGTTGCCGGTGGTGACGCAGTGTTCGGGCCTCGCCTGGCAGGCTTCGTACTGGACTCCTTCACTGGGCGTTCCAATGCACCCGAGCCGCAACTCGATCCGGAACTCGACTCGCTGACTCCGCGAGAACTCGAAGTGCTCAGATTGCTGGCACGTGGGTACACCTACCGTGAAATCGCCGAGGACCTGGTGATTTCCGTGAAGACGGTCGAGACTCACGCATCGAACGTCCTGCGAAAGACTCAGCAGTCCAATCGCAATGCGTTGACGCGTTGGGCACATCGCCGCCAGATCGACTGAATTCCCGCGCGCTCTTTCGCGATTGCGTGCGAAGGCGCACCATGGACCGATGACGGAACCACTGGCGCTCGCGTCGAAGCGTGGGCGTTGGGTTGTCGCCGCCACCGTTCTCGGCTCGAGCATGGCTCTCCTCGACGGCACCGTCGTCAACATTGCTCTTCCTCACATCGGTGAAGAACTGGGTTCCGGTGTCGCCGGACTGCAGTGGACGCTCAGCGGTTACACCTTGGCCTTGGCGTCGCTGATTCTGCTCGGGGGAGCCCTCGGTGATCGTTGGGGTCGGCGACGGGTATTCGTGTGGGGGACGGTCTGGTTCGCGGTCGCGTCGTTGCTCTGCGGAATTGCACCGGACATCACGTTTCTGGTGATTGCACGAATCCTGCAGGGAGTGGGAGCTGCGCTCTTGACACCTGGCAGCCTTGCCATCATCTCCGCGTCACTTCGTGAGGAGGACCGCGGCGCGGCAATCGGATTGTGGTCGGGTTTAGGTGGTGTTGCCGGCGCCATCGGACCGCTTTTCGGTGGTTGGCTGGTGGAAGTGGCGGGATGGCGATCGGTATTCCTGCTCAATATCCCGCTGGCGATCGTCGTGGTGTGGGCAGCGGTGCGCCATGTACCGGAGAGCCGCGACCCGCATCCGCCCGAGCACCTGGACGTGGTCGGATCTGCCTGCGCAGTAGTCGGTCTCGGCGCACTGACGTACGGGCTGATCGAGGTCAACCCGATAGTCGGGCTGATCGGAGTGATTGCGCTCTGCCTGTTCGTTGTGGTGGAACGACGCTCACCGAGTGCCCTTGTGCCGCCGTCCCTGTTCCGCTCGCGGATGTTCGTCGCGGCCAATCTGGTGACCCTTGCGGTCTATGCGGCGCTGGGCGGTGTGTTCTTCCTGCTCGTGCTGCAACTGCAATTGGTTGCCGGGTACTCGCCGGTGGCTGCCGGCGTCGCAACGGTACCGATCACCTTGGCATTGCTGCTGTTGTCTTCGCGCGCGGGCAGTTACGCGCAGACGCACGGACCGCGGTTGCCGATGACGGTCGGGCCCGCCGTTGCCGCGGTGGGGTTGGTGTTGATGACGCGGATCGGCCCGGATGCGTCGTACCTGACCGTCGTGCTGCCGGGAGTTCTGGTGTTCGGGCTCGGCCTGGCGGTGATGGTCGCGCCGTTGACCGCCGCGGTGCTTGGTTCGGTACCGGTGGAGCAGTCCGGAATCGCATCCGGTGTGAACAATGCCGTTGCTCGCACGAGCCAACTTCTTGCCGTCGCGGCCTTGCCTGCCCTCGTGGGTATCGACGCCGAAAGTCTGGTCGATCCGACGAGTTTCTCCGACGGGTTCCGGTACGCGATGTACATCTGTGTGGCACTGCTGTTGGTCGGTGCAGCGATCGCCGCGACGCTGATCCGAACTCCGACAGTAGAGCCTGTTCAGGAAGCGGATTCGGTTGCCTGCAAGCCGCATTGTGATCTGACGGGACCTGCAGTGCAACCGAATCCGATGAGGGACTAGACGCTGATGTCGCGATCGCGGCTGGGCACCAAGGGAATTGCTGCGGCGGGAAATGCCGCGACTATCGCGAAGGCGAGCGGGTAGCCGACCGCGCCGATCAGCGCACCGACCACCGGGCCCACTGCTGACGCGGCAATGAACTGCCCGGTGTTCTGTGCGCCCAATGCTTTTCCTTGCCATTTCGGCCCGGCAGCTTCGGCCACGGAAGTGAATGCCAAACCGTTGTCGGCGACGCTGATAGTGGTTGCCAGCAGCAGGATCAAGGCGGGAACGCCCCAAGGCGCTGCGCCGGCTGCCGCCATTGCCAACATGACCGCAGACGCGGAGACGGCAACCAACCGCAGCGGGCCTACTCTGCTTCCGGCGCGATCACTCCAGATGCCGACAACGATGCGTCCGAGTGCACCCACGAACTGGGAGATCCCGATCAGGAGCCCAGCGGGCGCAGCGTCCCATCCTTGCTCGCTGATCAGCCAGACCAGACCGAATGTCGAGAGGGTGAACTGCGGAAACACCAGCAGTGCAGAGACGACGTGAATGCGCCAC
Source organism: Rhodococcus sp. KB6 (assembly GCF_001445685.1). NCBI lineage: Bacteria > Bacillati > Actinomycetota > Actinomycetes > Mycobacteriales > Nocardiaceae > Rhodococcus > Rhodococcus sp. KB6. Next base: position 90,081 of record NZ_LNAK01000151.1, read on the forward strand.
AGGAACCAGTTCGAGCGATAAGGATTTACCGTTTCGACCGGGATGTCTGTGGGCCGCGCCGCCGGCCGCGGGGGATTGATCAATGCGACGGCGCAGATCAGGGCGAGAACGCCGTTGAGAGCTACCGACAGTCCGACGGCCGAACCGATTCCTACGTTCGCAGCGAGAGTCGGGATGGTCAGCGACGCGATGGTCACGCCCAGGGGCTGTGACATCTGCCGGATTCCCATCGCGAGGCCGCGCCGATCCTTGGGAAACCAGCCGACCACAACACGTCCACTGGCAGCATTGGTGCTCGCCGCAGCCATTCCGCCCAGCAGAAATGCGATCCCGAGGAGGGTGTAGTTGTCGGTGGTGGTCGCGGCCAGCGCGGCGATCGCCGTCAGGCCGAGCCCGATGGAGATGACCCATTTCTCGCCGAATCTGTCAGCCATCGCTCCCCACGCCACCAGCGTGAGAACCATGCCGAAAGTGGGTGCAGCGGCCAGAGTTCCGGCCTGCGTCAACGAGAGGCCGTGCTCGGAATGCAGCAGCGGGATCAAGAAGGCGGGGGTGCTGACGAAGACGGTGCCTGCGGCCTGGGCTGCGACGCCGATTCCGAGCATCGTCCACGCCTTCGGGGAGACGGCCGTCTTTTCCAGCCGCGACGCCTGCGTCATGGTGCCCTCCGATCTCTACGCTGTTCGACGATGCCGACGCTACTCGCGTGGTTTCACATGTTGAAACCAAAATCCCACTATTTGGTCGAACGTGGACGGTGTCGGGTTGCGAAGTGCCCATCCCTTTTCGAGCGAACGGTACGACGATCGCCTTGGGTGCGCCGAAAGGTACGTTCGCTCGGGAAGGGGTCAGCGACGGGGCAGGCGAACCGTGAAGACCGTGCGCCCGTCCACCTGGTCGACGCCGATGGTGCCGCCGTGCAGGTGCACGTTCTCGACGGCGAGCGAGAGTCCGAGTCCGCTGCCCTCGCTGCGTCCGCGCGCGGTGTCGACCTTGTAGAACCGCCGAAAGATCGCCTGCCGGTCTTCGGGTGAGATGCCGGGGCCGTGGTCGACGACGGTGATGACGGAGAAACCGGATTCGACGCTCAACTCGACGCGAACCGGGGGCGCTCCGTGGCGCAGTGCATTGCCGACGAGGTTGGCGACGACAATGTCGATCCGACGCGAATCGACTCTGGCGCTGGCACTTTCGGGTGCGCGCAGTTCGACGGTGTCTGTCCATCCGCGGCTCTCGAGTGTGCGCTCGGTCAATTCGACGAGGTCGACGTCGTCGAGGACGAGGTGCGCTTGCTGAGAGTCGTGGCGAGACATTTCGATGAGGTCTTCGACAAGTCGAGTGAGCTTGCCGATCTCACTGCTCACGATGCGCGCGGCAGCGGCGGCGTCGGGCGGAAGATTGGGGATCTCTTCACGGAGGATCTCACTGACCGGCACCAGTGCTGCGAGCGGCGTCCGGAGCTCGTGGGAGACGTCGGCGACAAACCTTCTCGACTGCTCTTCCGATTCTTCCAGACCTCGGATGACCGCTTCGTTGCGAGCGACCATGTTGTTGAACGTTGTTGTGACCTGGGCGAGTTCGGCTACTCCGTCTTCGGGGAGTCGGACGCTGAGGTCGCCGTCGGCAGCGCGGGCGGCCGCCTTGTCCAGGCGTTTGAGCGGACGGACAAGCGTCGACGCGATCCACAGCCCGAGTAGTCCGCTCACCAACACACCGGCGGCGAGGGTGAGGCCGACAGCTCGAAGCAGGTCGTCGAACTTGTCCTGCACTCCTACCAGCGGCCGGATGGTGACGGCTTTGACCAATGTCTCGTTGTCGTAGCTGTCGTCCGCGCTCATGTCCACGACATTGACGGACATTCCCAACATGATGCGCTGGGAGTCGAGCCTCTCGAAACGGATCAGCTTCGGACTGTCCAAACCTTCGTCGAAGCTGGGCGGAATGGTCGCCGCATCCACGGATCCTTGACGGATGACTTCGCCGTCGACGATCAGCGTCATGTCGGACTGGAAGATCTGTTGGAGGTTGGCAGGCGTCAACTCGTCTACCGGTGTTCCGTTGACGTATTGCAGTTCGTCGCGAAATTGTGCGGTCGCGACATCCTGAGCGTTGGAATAGATCCACGACCGTGCCATGAACGAGACGACACCCGCGGTTGCCCCGGCGATGATCACGACGATTGCGATGAACACGAGCACGAGCCTGGTTCGCAGACCGTCGACCTGAAGCCAGGTCGGTCTCATCGGGCTGGGCTGGTGTTGAAGCGATACCCGAACCCGCGCACCGTTTCGATGACGGTCGGTGCGGCCGGGTCGTCCTCGATCTTTCCGCGCAGCCGCTGCACTGCTGCATCGACGATTCTGGAATCACCCAGATACTCCTGGTCCCAGGCTGCGGACAACAACTGTCGGCGGCTCAGGACCTGTCCGGGGTTCTCGGTCAGCGCCAGGATCAGTCGGAGTTCGGTCGGGGTGAGGGTCAGCAGCATCCCGGCCTTGCGGACCTGCAGCGACGACCGATCCAATTCCAGGTCGCCGAACGTCTCTGCACCCGGCGTCGCATCCGGGCGCGTCGTTGCCGGTGCCGAGCGCCGCACGACGGCTTTGATACGAGCGTCGAGGACGCGCGGACTGGCCGGTTTGACGACGTAGTCGTCGGCACCGGCTTCCAGGCCGGCGACGGTGTCGATGTCGTCGGACCGAGCGGTCAGAATGATGATCGGGATCGAACTTCGGGTGCGGATACGTCGGCAGATCTCGTAACCGTCGGCACCCGGCAGCCCGAGGTCGAGTAGGACGAGGTCCGTGGCACCCAGGGCGTCGTCGAAATCACCGTTACCGTCGGGGCGATGGCTGACGTCGTGCCCGAGTCGGTTCAGTCCCAACGTGATTGCCTCGGCCACGGCTGGATCGTCTTCTATGAAAAGAATGCTCACCATGAGCTCACCTTGGACTCGCCATGATCAGGGGCCTTCTGCGGTCGGAGAAATCTCGGTCAGCCAAGGGTACAGGGGTCACACTCGCGAGAGTCGCTCGTTGCCTGAGTCTGCCAGCACCGCATGCCGGGCGACGCTGGTGTTCAACGGAAATGCCGACACAGCGAGGGTGTAGCAGCCGACGAGCAGTAGTGCACCGATCACGTCGCTCGGGCGGTGCCATTGCAGCACGACTACCGAGATCGCGGTTCCGATGGTGATCAGCGCACCGTTGACCGCAACGACCGCCCGCCACCTCGAGGGCGTGACGATCACGATCGCGCAGACCAGAGCAGCTATGGCCGTCAAAGTGCCGCTGGGGAAGGAATTGTGCATCACCAGACCGTTCAGGTCCGGTCGATCCAGCGATTGTTTGAGAACCCAGGCCGTCGTGATGGGACCGAGGGTCACGACGACGACGCGTAAAGCTAGCGCAATCGGGTTGTTGCGCAATGTGATCATGAGCGCCACGAGCACTCCTCCCACTATCAGTATCGGGGTGACGAGGCCGATGAACTCGGCGGAGAACACGCTGAGGCGTTCGGAGGTGGCCGCGCCCACCATGAGTTGTTGGTCGACGATCTGACCACCGGTGGTGTTGACCGCCAATTCGAATTCGACGACTCCGAGGATCAAGAGTGCCAGTGCGGCAATCAGTCTCGCTGGTTTGACTCGTGTCATGATCAGCCTTCCGCTCTCTCGTCCGAGGGGTTGCTCAGTTGTGGCGGGCATTCCCCGCCTGGAGTGGTTGCCAATTCGAAATGCCACATCTCGTTGGCGTAGGTCTGGCAGAGGCCGTAATCGCTGCCGTGCTGAATGAGCCAGTCGTCGGCGTCGGTCGGTCCGATGTCGACGGCCTGTCCACTGACATGCTTGGACAGGCTCGGCGAGTGCACCCACTTGGACGCTTCGTCCACGCTGCCGTACTTGACGACGGCTTCGTCGAACAGTCGCTGTTGGTATGCCGCGGACCGCCAACCCGACGTGACGTGCATGTCCACGCCGGATGCCTGTGCGTCGGCCGCTGCCGACTGGAGCGCCGCGAGCAGTGCGGAATCGAGACGGGCAAGCGCGGGCACATGAGTGTCCTGCAAGCTGATGCCGTCCTCGATCTCGCCGCCTGAGGGTCCTGAATCAGGCTGAGTGGCAAGGTAGTTACCGCTCTTCGGCTGTGCTTCTTCTGTGTACGAGCAGGAGCTGAGCGCGACCGCACCGAGCACGACTGCACCGAGTGCGACGAAGCGGATGATTCCGCGGTGGCTGGGCATACAACAGAGACTTCTCGGTCAGTGTCACCGGCAGGTGGTCACCGTTCGTCGACGGTGTCACGGTCTGCAACAGCTCTGTAACAGGACGGAACGGGGCTGGTGAGCGCGCGCTACGCGGGGCGCGGGATCGACGCGAAAGTCGACAGCTCGAACCACGAAGGCAAGCTACGACGCAACGCAGTAGGCCCAGAGATGGTGACGTCACCGGACCGTATGGCGTCCGACCAGGTCAGGTTACCTCGCCAGATCTCGGTCATCTGTCGCAAGCCCGCAGAGACCGACACTGCAACGTCGAAACCCGGATCGATATCGCACATGTCCACTTCCCCGGAATTGATGACGAGCCACCAGTTCCGCGAATGTCCACGTACTCCGGAGAATGCGAAGTGCACCACGGTCTTGCCTTCAGGCACCACGGAATGATCCACGCGGCGATGCATGTCCCACAGCAGCAGTTTCGGATCCAGATCTTCGTCGCCCAGTTCACCGATCCACCTGGTACCCCAGATGCCGAGAGCTTCGACCACAGGGCGCAGTTCACGGCCGGCGTCGGTCAGACGATAGCTGACGACACAGTCGGTTTCTTCTCGCTCCACGATGCCGGCGACCGCGAGTTGGTGAAGCCGGGTCGAGAGCAGAGTCGGTGACATTCGCGGGAGCCCGCGGCGGAGATCGTTGAAATGTTCGCTTCCCATGATCAGTTCGCGGAGGAGAAGCAGTGTCCACCGCTCGTCGAGTAGCTCCATCGCCTTGGCGACGGGGCAGAACTGGTGGTACGAGGACCCCATCTCTCGATCGTAGGCCTCCGGGGTGCTCCGGTACAGATTTCGTACTGGAGAGGAGCGAACCGTCGTCGTAGCGTCGGAGTAACGGCATGAACGCTGTCGGGCTCCGAGTACGAAAATTATTGAAGGAGAACGGTAATGAGTGAATCAACGGGGACTCTCGGGTTGGACCGGGAGCTGAAGGCCAAGCACCGGGCAATGTGGGGGCTCGGTAACTATCCGGCGGTGGCGACGCAGGTCATCGCGGAACTCGGACCTGTATTGGTGCGTGAATGCGGCGTGCAGAAAGGAGATCGGGTGCTCGACGTCGCGGCGGGGTCCGGCAACGCCGCCATTCCGGCGGCTGCGCTGGGTGCGCAGGTGATCGCCACCGACCTGGCTCCCGAACTGTTCGTGGCAGGACGGGAGGCCGCGGCGCTCGCGGGTGTCGAACTCGATTGGCAGGAGGCCGATGCCGAGGCTCTTCCGTTCGGCGACAACGAGTTCGACGTAGTGCTCTCTTGCGTCGGTGTGATGTTTGCCCCGCATCATCAGCGCGCCGCGGACGAACTTTTGCGAGTATGCCGACCCGGCGGAAAGATCGGAGTGCTGAGTTGGACTCCGACGGGGTTCATCGGCGAGATGTTCAAAACGATGAAGCCGTATGCACCGCCCCCGCCTCCTGGTTCGCAGCCGGCGCCTTTGTGGGGCGACGAGAACCATGTTCGTGATCTGCTCGGCGATGTTGCCGCAAGGAAAGACGTACTTCGTGTGGACACATTCAGCGGGCCGGAAGATTTCCGCGATTTCTTCAAGAAGAATTACGGCCCGACCATCGCGGTGTACCGGAACATCGCCGACGATCCTGACCGCACGCAGGCGCTCGATCGCGATCTGCTCGAGTTGGCAAAGAAGTACGGCAGAGGAAGCGAGCCGTTCGTGATGGAGTGGGAGTACCTGCTTCTCACCGCGACACCCGACGAGGGCGGTGCATGATGACGACGGTCGAGTTCGCGCCACTGAAATCGGCGATCACGGGTTCTGTGTTCAGCCCCCGAGATCCGGAGTACGACGACGCCAGGTCGATCTGGAACGGGCAGATCGATCATCGTCCGGCGGTGATCGCCAGGTGCCGGTCGGCGTCGGATGTGTCTGTGGCACTTGCATTTGCCAGAGCCCATTCGTTGGAGGTTTCGGTCAGAGGCGGTGGGCATTCCTACCGAGGTACATCGGTGTGTGAAGGCGGTGTGATGATCGATCTCAGTGCGATCAACGTAGTCAGTGTCGCCCCGTCCGCGAAGCGAGCCAGGGTCGGTGGTGGTGCGACGATTGCCGACCTCGACGCCGCGACGCAGGAACACGGATTGGCAGTGACCGGTGGAGTGATCAGTGATACCGGCGTCGGTGGCCTGACCCTCGGCGGCGGCATGGGGTGGTTGACGCGCACGCTCGGCCTGGCGATCGACAATCTGGTGTCGGCAGAGGTGGTGCTCGCCGACGGTTCGATCGTGCGGGCCTCCGAGAACGATCACAGCGACTTGTTCTGGGCGCTGCGCGGCGGCGGCGGAAACTTCGGAGTGGTCACCGAGTTCGAGTACCGTCTGAGCGAGATCGGTCCGGAAGTGCATCTGGGACTGTTCTTCTGGGGGATGGAGGACGGACCCGCAGCGCTTCGTCTGTGCCGCGAAGTGGTGCCTGCCCTGCCGAGAAATGCCGGAGCGATGGTTGCCGTCGGTTTGTCCGCGCCTCCGGCACCGTTTGTTCCGGATCAGTTTCACCTGCTGCCCGGATACGCGTTGCTGGTAGCCGGTTTCGGATCGGAAGAGGAACACTCGAACGCGATTGCGCCGATTCGAGAGGGCGTGCCGACGCTGTTCGAGTTCGTCACCCCGCTCCCGTACATCGGTTTACAGTCGATGCTCGACGAATCGGAACCATGGGGTGCATACGCCTATGAGAAGGCCTTGGACCTGGTGGATTTCTCCGACGACGTGATCGATGTTCTGACCGAGCAAGCGGGCAAGAAATCGTCGCCGATGTCCTTCATGCCGATCTTTCCGCTGCAGGGAGCTTTCACCTCCGTCGGCGAGGATGACACTGCGTTCGGTGGTTCTCGCACACCACATTACGTGTGCAACATGACGGCTACGGCCACCGATGCCGGGACACTGGAATTGGATCGATCGTGGGTGCGTGAGACCTGGGAAGCCTTGCGTCCGTTCTCGTCCAATCAAGGCGGGTACGTCAACTTCATGACCGATGTCGACGAGGACCGAGTGCGAGCGTCCTACGGTGCGGCGAAGTACGCGCGATTGTCCGCCGTCAAGGCGAAGTACGACCCGGACAACGTGTTTCACCTCAACGCAAACATTCTGCCCGCGTAGAGCGTCCGGTCAGGCCGTGAATACCAGGATGACGACGATCAGTGCGGCCAAGATGATGACGGCAACCATGCCTGTCATGGCGAGGGGAGCCCAGGCCACTACCTTGTCGCGGGTGCTGGCATCGGTGGGGCCGGTCGGTATCCGCGGCGGCCAGGAGAACATGTCCATGGGGCTGGGGACGTTCCGCAGTGGCGTGTTCTGTTGCACTGCAGGCAGTCCGGTGATAGTGGAGCCGGTCAGGCGATTGCGGCGGTGTGGGTCGGCGAGTTGTGTGGTGCGGTGAGCCCACGCCGGCACGGCGCCTTCGGACGAGTAGACGGGAGCGTCGATCAACTGCTCGATCGTGCCACCGCCCGTCGCGGCTGCAGCGAGCGCGTCGCGTGCCTGAGCCATCGTCGGCCGACGGGTGGGGTCCGGCTCGAGGAGCTGAAGGAGAACGTCGGTGAGCGGTCCGGACTTGGTGGGTCGGTAGATCTCGGCCTTGGCGACACGATGCAGTAGAGCGATGGCGTCCGAGTCGATGCCGAAGGGCGGTTGACCCTCGATCACCGTGTAGAGCGTCGACCCGAGTGAGAAGACGTCACTGGCCTCGGTGGGATCGTCGCCGCGGGCAACTTCGGGTGCAAAGTACGCGGGAGTGCCGGTGATGACCTCGTCCTGGGTGTCGGATACGTCGCTCTTTGCGCGGGCGATGCCGAAGTCACTGATCTTGACGGTGCCGAGAGACTTGCCTCGGTCGGCGATCAGGATGTTGCCGGGCTTGATGTCGCGGTGGACGATGCCGGCGGCGTGCGCCTCGGTGAGCGCCGCAGCGATCTGCGCGCCGATCTGCGCGACCTCCAGCGGTGGCAACGTGTCGGCCAGGTTCATCGCCTGGGCGAGGCTGCGGGCGGGGAAGTACTCCATGACCAACCACGGTTCACCGGACTCGATCGCGACGTCGTACATGGCGATGGAGTGGGGGTGGGTGAGCTTTGCGGCGTTCCTGCCTTCGCGCAATGTACGTTCACGGACCTCTTCGGCCGTTTCGGTGTCGAGGCCTTCCGTGCTTGTGACCTGTTTCACCGCGACGTCACGGCTGAGGAGGGTGTCGCGGGCCAGCCAGACGGCGCCCATGCCTCCGTCGCCGATCTTGGAGCGGAGTCGGTACCGCCCCGCCAGCAGGTATTCGGGCCCGATGCCCCTCCCGGTCTGCTCCTGAGCTGTCACATCTCAAGGTTAATGGATTGATGCCACTGTGACGCTCGAGGCTCCTGTGAACTGGGTTTTTTGCTCTGCTTGACGTGTCGGGGGTGACACGGTTTACTGAAAACAGTTCGAAAATATGTTCGAAATTGCTGTTCGTTGGATGCATGTCAGACCCGACTTCCCCGCGGTTTGCCGGCTGGTTATGGATTGCTGCCGAGTGAGTTTTTCCGGTGTTCCGGAGGATGGGGATGACCGAGGTGACCGAGTTGGTGGAGCTGTCGGCAGATGCGGCGGGGTTGTCCCGTCAGGATCGGCTGGCACAGCTCCGCCGACAGATCGCGTCCATTCCCTCTCGCGGCGATACGTCGTTTTCGGGACCGAGTGTTTCCGTGGCTGGTGTTTCCGGGACAAGTGCAGCAGCCTTCGAGAGTGTTGCCGACCGGGACATACCGGTCGTGGACCGCGCGCACAAGGCTGGTGTTCTCCCAGTGCCGGAAGGTATCGGGGCATTGCTACCGCAGGGCGGTTTGGTGCGCGGAACCGTGGTGTCCGTCGAGGGCGCTGCTTCCTTGCTCTTGGGATTGGTCGCGTCCGTGACGGCGTCCGGGGGGCATGTGGCAGTCATCGGGCAACCTCGACTGGGATTGCTGGCGGCGTACGAGATGGGTGCGCAACTGGAACGTCTGGCGCTCATTCCGGCGCCTGGGCCGGATCCGGTCGAGATCGCTGCTGTGCTGCTTGACGGTATGGATCTGGTGATTCTGGGATTGGCGGGTGCGTCGGTATCCCCGTCGCGTGCGCGAGCGGTGGTGGCGCGCGCCCGGAGCAAGGGCTCGACTCTTGTTGTCACCGAAGGTCACTGGGACGGGGCCGAAGTTCGGTTGGACGCTCGGGTTCATGGTTACGGTGGGTTCGGTCAGGGCCGTGAGTTGGGGCGTGGTCGGCTCAGTTCCCTGAGCCTCGCGGTTCGTGCTCGGGGGCGCTCGTTCCAGCCCCGGACCACGCATCTGGACATCTGTAGTGCAGCCGGGCGGGTCGAGTGGGTACCTTCCCGGCCGGTCGAGGCCGTGTCGGAACAGGTGGTGTCGGAGCGGGTGGTGTCGTCGCGGGTGGTGTCGTCGCGGGTGGTGTCACTGTGAGCAGAGTTCTGGCGTTGTGGTGCCCGGACTGGCCGGCGGTGGCAGCGGCAGCGCTTGCCGATCTTCCTGCCACGCATCCTGTCGCGGTCACCTCGGGTAATCGGGTGATCGCATGTTCGGCGACGGCCCGCGCGGAGGGAGTGCGACGAGGCCTGCGCCGACGCGAGTCGCAGGCCCGCTGCCCGGAACTGTATGTGGCGATGGCAGATCCGGAACGCGACGCCAGATTGTTCGAGCCGGTCGCCGCGGCCATTGATGCGGTGGCACCGGGCGTCGAGGTACTTCGTCCTGGTTTGTTGGTGCTCAGTGCGCGAGGTGTCAGTCGGTACTTCGGTTCGGAGGAAGCCGCGGCGGAACGATTGGTGGATCAGGCATCTGCTGCGGGCGTCGAGAGTCAGGTGGGTGTGGCGGATCAACTGTCCACAGCGGTCATTGCCGCGCGCCGGGCAGCGCTGGTGCCGCCGGGGGAGGGGGCACGGTTTCTGGCGCCGCTACCCATGCCGGAGTTGGCGGCCGAGCCCAGTCTGTCTGCGCCGCATCGCGGGGAGTTGGTGGATCTGCTGCGCAGGCTCGGGATCAGAACCATCGGTGCTTTCGCGGATTTACCGGCAGTGGACGTCGCTTCGCGTTTCGGGGCCGATGCGGTGCTCGCGCATCGTGCGGCGCGCGGTGAACCCGAGCGGCCACCGTCGGCGCGGACGCTTCCGCCGGATCTGGAAGTGGAGCAGCATTACGATCCGTCGATCGAGCGGGTGGATGCCGCAGCGTTTGCCGGGCGCGCCTTGGCGAGTCTCCTGCACGACAAATTGTCGGCTGCCGCAGTGGCGTGTACCCGCCTGTCGATTTCGGCCAGCACGGGCAACGGTGAAAATCTTTCTCGGACTTGGCGTTGCGCCGAACCTCTGACACCGGAGGGAACGGCCGATCGAGTGCGATGGCAACTGGACGGCTGGCTCACCGGGCGCAGTGAGACCCGGCCGACCGCAGGCATAGCGGTGTTGCGTCTGGAACCGGTGGAGGTGGTCAGTGCCGGCGCTTTGCAGTTGGGGCTGTGGGGCGGTGTCGGCGACGAGGAGGAGCGGGCCAGGCGAGCATTGGTGCGCGTGCAAGGTCTTCTGGGCGGCGAATCGGTTCAGGTCGGTGTCCTGAGCGGTGGTCGAGGGCCCTCGGAGCGAATTACCCTGTTGCCCTTGGGTGACGAGCGGGTAGCTGCTCATGATCCGACAGCCCCGTGGCCTGGTCGTCTGCCGCAGCCGTCTCCGGGGTCGATCTTCGTCGACAATCCCAAGGTATGGCTGGAGGATGTGGCCGGCAACGCCGTGTACGTCACTGAGCGCGGTGTCTTCAGCTCGCAGCCGGGAAGGCTGAAGTGGGGGAGCAAGGAATGGGCAGTGCAGGGATGGGCCGGGCCCTGGCCGGTGGACGAGCGATGGTGGGACGCAGCCTCGGCGCGCACGGCCGCGCGGGCTCAGGTGCTGTTGGAGGAATCGCGGGCGTTGCTGATGATCTGTGAAGGCGGTGGATGGTCGGTGGAGGGCGTGTACGAATGAGCTCGTAGGTACAGCCAGCTGTACCGGACATGGTCGAGTCGACTGTACGAACAGTAGGGGCGCTGGCGCCATCGCACTGACGCCATCGGGTGCCTAGCGTTGATGACATTCAAAAACTCACTGTTGCAATGATTCTCGTCGTTGCAACTCTTCGCGAGGAGTGTCATGAAAACGGCGGGTCGAGCTGACGTTTCCGGAACCGATCGACTTCACTACGAGTCGATGGAGCTACGCGACGCACAACTTCTGGCGTACGACGAGACCGGCGAAGGCCGGATCGTGGAGGTGTTCGGCGATGTCGCCACAGCCGAGCACATCATGATCTTCGTGCCGGGCAACGACAACGGACTGGGAAACTACTTCGACGAGAACCGTCCGACAGGACCACGCGCGAGCGGATGGACACTGGGAAGGATGCTCCGAACGCTCGGGCCGAACGACCGCGTCGCGGTGATCGTGTGGGTCGGTTATCGGACGCCGTGGGGATTTCTCGAGTCGTTCTCCCGGACACTTGCAGAACTTGGTGCGATAGATCTGGCGCGGTTGACTCGTATCCTGCCGCGATCGGCGCATGTGACGCTCGTCGGACACAGCTACGGGGCCGTGGTGTGCGGACTCGCTCTCCAGTCGGCGCGAGTGGACGATTGCGTGGTGCTGGGTAGTCCGGGGATGGGGACCAGTTCGCGCGAAGACCTGTGCTTTGCCGGAAATCTCTGGGCTGCGCTTGGTCCGTCGGACTGGATCCGCTATTTCCCACGCGTCAAGATCGGCCGCATCGGCCACGGCCCGTCTCCAGTTCGGGCGCAGCACGGAGCCATTGTTTTCGGTACCGGAGCCGTTCGAGGGCATTGCGGCTACTTCGCCGATGCAAGCGAGTCGCTGCGAAACATCGCGAGGATCGGACTCGGTCGCTACGACGAGGTCACGCGACCAGGGGAGTTGCAGCCTCGGCTGACCGCGTCAGCAATCCGCGAGGACGGGTCTATCCTGGGAACTCGTGAGTGTCGCTAACGTACGAAGTGCCGGCGGGGTCCAGATCAGCTACCGCGATTCCGGCTCGCATCCCAGTGTGGCCGATCTGCCTCCGGTAGTCCTCGTGCACGGGATGGGCGGCGACAGCGGTACCTGGGACAAGTTCGCGCGGACCTTGCGATCACGCAACCGGCGAGTTGTCTCGGTCGACCTTCGCGGCCACGGCCGGAGCGCTCGTGCGTCGTCGTATCTGTTCGAGGAGTTCGCGGACGACGTCATGGACGTGTGTGATCATCTCGAACTCGAGCAGGTGGACCTGGTCGGCCACTCGCTCGGCGGGCACGCGGCGTCGTTGATCGCGCAGAAACGTCCCACTGCGGTGCGGAAGTTGGTCATCGAGGAAGCGCCGTTACCACTACGTGCGGGTGACCCGGAACAGGTGTTCGCGAGGAAATTGCCGAATGTCCCAGAACTGTGGCACGCCACAACAAGTTTGGTGCGGCATCCGCGAGCCGCGTTGACGTTCGATCGCTCGATGACGCGGTCCGCGCTCGAGCAGTTCCGCCGACCGGATCCGCAGTGGTGGGATCGGTTGCCGCTCATCGAGGCTGACATGTTGTTCCTGCGTGGAGGTCTGGGCGGGATGGTGGATCCTGTTCGCCTCGACGCTGTTGCAGCCACCGTCGCACGCTGTGAATTGGTCTCTTTCCGTACCGGCCACAGTGTCCACCGCGACGGTCATCGCCAATTCGAATCCGTTGTGTTGCCGTTCATTTCCTGAAAGCGCAATACTCGATCGGTGATGCCAAGAACCCATCCGAAACGTGTGTGGCACCGAATGTACTTCCATGCATACCAACGGCAACGACTGGTCCGCACACGAATACGTCGACGCGGTAGCACGGTCCGTTCACGGTGAGACCGTCCGATGGCCGCAGGGGCCGAGCATGGATGCGGTGATCGTCCTTCCCGTTCATGCCAGGCACCATCCGGGGAAGAACGCAGTTCTGCTCTGGAATCACGACTTCGGTTGGTCGTGGGGTGTCGAGGAGGCTGATGTGCGAAGGACGATTTCGATAGTCGACACCCTCGGTATCGGCCGGACACCGGATCCGCTGCGCTGTGCGGATCGGGTTATCGAACTGATCAGCGCACGGGCAGTTTGCTCGCGCATGTGTAGCGAAGAGTGATTCGGTCAACTCTGGGGCGACAACGCCTCCGAGAGGACGACGCCCGTGAACCCAGAGAACGTTCCAGCCCCGCATTGTCATTCATTGCCGCGCCGGACGTTCCTCGGTGGCGTCGGTGCCCTTGTCCTCGCGGGAGTGGCAGACGTCGCGGCCGGCGCGGTGAGCGCGGTGCCGGTACAAGCAGCACCCGCCGATCGGTTTCCGCAGAAACCCAACATCGTTGTCATCATCACCGATCAGGAACGCCGGCCGATGTACTGGCCCCAAGGCTGGGCTGAACAGAATCTGCCCAACCGCAAGAGGATTGCCGATCACGGGCTGAGTTTCGACCAGGCAGTGTGCAACACCGCGATGTGCTCGCCCAGTCGCAGTACGTTCTTCACCGGCCTCTACCCCGCGCAGCACGGGGTCACCAGAACGCTCACCGAAGGTGGCACTGTCTCACCCACCGAGCCACAGTTGCAGGTCTCCGAACAGAACATGGCAAAGCTGCTGGCGTCGGCCGGCTACAACGTCCAGTACCGGGGGAAATGGCATCTGAGCAAAGGCGTCGAGGGTGGTGATCCGACAAGCGAGGACGTGGCAGGATTCGGCTTCGAGGGGTGGATTCCGCCGGACGCGGGCCAGGACACCAATCCGGATCATTTCGGTGGCGGGTGCGCAGACCATGATCGCCGTGTCGCCGAGGAAGCTGTCGAGTTTCTCTCCGGACCCGCAGTCGCATCCGGACAGCCTTGGGCGCTGATCGTCTCGTTCGTGAACCCGCACGATGTCCTCGCGTACCCCCAGACGTGGAACGCGATGAACGGCACGTGCGACAACTACGGATCGGACGCGCCAGGCGCCTTCGAGCAGGGTATCGACTTGCCGCCCACCTTCGACGAGATCCTGGCGCTCAATCACAAACCGACAGCCCAGGTTCAGTCGGAACTGCTGTTGGCAGCCGGGCTCGGGCCGCTGCTCGGACCCGATCAGGCGCGCAACTACATCAACTTCTACGCCTATATGCACAAAGTGGTCGACGAACACATCGGCAGCGTGCTCGACGCGATCGAAGCCACTCCACAGATGCTCGACGACACGGTGATCGTTCGGATGTCCGATCACGGGGAGATGGGGATGAGCCACGGAGGTTTGCGGCAGAAAGTGTTCAACGCCTACGAGGAAACGCTGCGCGTTCCACTGGTCATCAGCAACCCCTTGCTGTTTCCCGAACCCGTTCGCACCGACGCCCTGGCGTCGTTGATCGACGTGATGCCCACTCTCGCCACGCTCGCCCAAGCGCCTGCGCGTCAATCGTGGAACTTCCTGGGTACCGATCTGACACCGGTCATCGTCGACGCCGCCGCTTATCCGCAAAGTCCCAGCGCGCAGGTTCAGGACACGATTCTGTTCACCTACGACGATCAGAACTGTGCGACGCCCGACGGTCAGAACATCGTCACGCAGCCCAACCACATTCGGTGCATACGCGAGAGTCGCTGGAAGTACACGATGTACTTCGATCCTGCGGGAGTTGCTGCGCCGCAATACGAACTGTACGACTTACAAGCCGACCCCTTGGAACTGAACAATCTCGCCAATCCGCTCAACATCGGCTCGTATCGACCGGATCTGGCGGCTGAGATGAACGCCAAGCTCTTCGCAGTGATGGAGACCAAGGGTGTTTCCCTGAAGGAATAGATCGAATTTCGTCAAAACTGATTCACGTTTCAGTTCTGCGGGCATGCTGGTGGGGCATCTGTCTTCGGTTCGGGAAGAAGGAATGTCATGACTGTCACCTCGCCGGGGCGAGAAGGTTTCAGTTCTCTTCGGTCTGGAGGGTTGAACTGGGATTCGTTCCCACTCCGATTGTTCACCAAGGGAAACGCCAAATTCTGGAACCCAACCGACCTCGATTTTTCGCAGGATGCCCGTGACTGGCAGGAGCTGACCAGCGAACAACAGCGCAGCGCCACCTTCCTGTGTGCGCAGTTCATCGCCGGTGAAGAAGCCGTCACCGAAGACATTCAACCGTTCATGAAAGCAATGTCGACCGAGGGACGATTCGGCGACGAGATGTACTTGACGCAGTTCTGTTTCGAGGAAGCCAAGCACACCCAGGTGTTTCGGCTGTGGATGGACGAAGTGGGATTGACCAGTGACCTGCATTCCTACGTCGCTGACAATCCGTACTACCGGCAACTGTTCTACGAGGAGCTGCCGTCGTCGCTACGCATTCTCGAGACAGACCCCAGCCCGGTCAACCAGGTGCGTGCCAGCGTCACGTACAACCACGTCATCGAGGGCAGTCTGGCGTTGACGGGTTACTACGCCTGGCAGAAAGTTTGTGCGACGCGCGGAATCCTCCCTGGCATGCAGCAATTGGTGCGAAAGATCGGTGACGACGAACGACGGCACATGGCTTGGGGAACGTTCACCTGCCGAAGGCACGTCGCCGCCGACGATCACAACTGGGACGTCGTCCAGCAGCGGATGGGTGAACTCATGCCCATGGCCCTCGGAATGATCAACTGGGTCAACGATCAATTCGAGGTGCAGCCGTTCGGTTTGGACAATCAGGAGTTCCTCGAGTATGCCGCAGACCGTGCGCAGCGCCGACTTTCGGCGATCGAGTCTGCACGCGGGCGCGACGTCGCCGAGATCGACCTCGACTATTCGCCGGAGACCCTCGAGGAAAAGTTCGGGGCAGAAGATGCCGCTGCGATGAGTGAGGCGGCCAAATGACTGCGAATTCTATTGGGGCCAAGCCGAGTTCTGGATGACCTCGACAAAATCGATGTGCCGAAATCCCGGCACAAAATGTTCGAGTACGTCAGCGTTCACCGTCCCGAACGTGCTTTCGGGACGGTGCTTGAAGCCGTCGGTGAAGGCCTTCAAGATCTGATTCTTGAAATCCGGACGGGGGTGGGCCGCGGTGACGGCGTCGATGTCGGCCTGGTCGAGTTCGCTGTATCCGATTCCGAGTACATCGGTCTCCACACCCGCTGTCACCAAGGCGATTTCGGGCTCCAGCCGCGAGGGGACCTCGGGCGTCGTATGTAGAGCGATGCCTTCCCACACTTTGCGGATGTCGGTTTCGTCGACTTCGTAGCCGGTGAGGAATCGCCGCGCTTCGTCCGCGCTGTCCAATTCGAATCGCGCCGTACTGTCCCGGAATTTCTCGGTGAGCCCCAGGTCGTGAAACATGGCGCCGACGTAGAGCAATTCAGGGTCGGCGTGCAGTCCCAAACGCGCGCCTTGCAGCGATCCGAAGAGGAAGACGCGTCGCGAGTGGTGAAACAGTAACTCGGACGCCGTATCTCGGACGAGTTCGGTGGCGTCGGCAGCCATCTTCGAATCGGGGATTTTCACACCGGCAATGATCGTGTTCATCGGTACCTGCTCTGCTCGTCGCTGCTGCGAATTTCTCGGTCTGTCCCAGTGTCGGTCGAGCACGCACGCGGGCGCACCCTGATCTCGGCCATACTGTCCACAGATCAGGACGAAGGGGAGCGATCGTGACCGCAGTGCATCGAGTTGCCGTCCTGGTGTTCGACGGCGTCAAACTGCTCGACGTCGCAGGTCCGAGTGAGGTGTTCGCAGAGGCCAATCGCGGCGGAGCGAACTACGAGTTGGTGATCTGCTCGGTAGGTGGACACGATGTCGACTCGTCGACCGGCATGCGCATTCCGGTCGACTGTGACGTCGCAGATTCCGGTTCCTTCGACACGTTGCTGGTCATGGGTGGCGACGTGTTCCCGTCGATGCCGGTGAGTCCGGAACTGCGTGAGGCAGCGAGCGATCTGGCGAGACGTTCGGGTCGGGTTGCCTCGATCTGTACCGGGACATTCATCCTGGCGGCGAGTGGACTGCTCGATGGACGCCGCGCAACGACGCATTGGCAACACACGGCAACGCTGGCGCGCGCCTATCCGCAGATCACGGTAGTTCCCGACGCCATTTTCATCCAGGACGGCACGGTGTTCTCGTCTGCGGGTGTGACCGCCGGGATCGACCTCGCGCTCGCATTGCTCGAGCGAGATCATGGTGCAGAAATGGCCCGACGTGTCGCACAGCTTCTGGTGGTATTTCTCCAACGTCCAGGTGGGCAGTCACAGTTCTCGCCGTCGTTGAGCGGGCCGCGGCCCCGGGTGCCCGCGCTTCGCGCAGTGGTCGAGGCGGTGGCCGCCGATCCGGCGGGGGAGTACTCGGTCGACGAACTGGCTGCCCTGGCGCACCTGAGCCCACGGCATCTGACGAGGCTCTTTCGGGAAGAACTCGGTACGACGCCGGCCAAATACGTCGAGTTGATCCGTTTCGACTCCGCGAAAGCGCTCCTCGATGCCGGCCACTCGGTGACCGAAGCCGCGCAATTGGCGGGATTCGGCAGTTCGGAATCCCTACGACGAGCATTTTCGACGCATCTCGGAATCTCGCCGCAGGTGTACCGCCGTCGTTTTCAAGCTTTCGGCTGAGACTGACTTTCGTGCTTGCCTTGCGGCGGGCTCATGCCCTGCTTGTCGAGCCAGGCAAGGCTGTAGTCCGCGATCTCACGCCAGCCGTGGTCGATGGTCAGCGAGTGACCTCGATCGCCGAAGACCTTGTATTCGTTGATCGTCGGGGCCTTGGCGTACTTCTTGAACGAGCTGTCCGAACTGGCTTTCGGGACTGTGCGATCCTTGCCGCCGCCGATCATCAGGAGTGGCCCGCGGCGAGCGTTGAAATCTACCGCAGCGGGGCTGTGGGGCGCGAAGTTGGCGAGTGCTGCCTCGAACAACGGCCGACCAGGGGCGGGAATCGCATACTGCTCGAACAAGGCGTCGGACTCGTCCTTGGACACGGCGCTGGCAAAGGATTTGTGGAACGACTCTCTGTTGTGTGAGTACGCCTTCCGGTAGTTCCCGGGGTTGGACAGGACCGGGAAAACACTGCCCAGTTGAACGAGGGGAAGTTTCAACACCCCTTTGGGCTGAGCCGGGTCGATGGCAATTGCCGCGGTCGCCAGCTTCTGGCCCAGAAGTTTCTGCGCGATCAAACCTCCGAACGAATGCCCCACCACGATCGGTGGTTCGTCGAGATCGGCTATCACCTTGGCGTAGTGATCCGTCACGTCCTCGATGCCGTGTCCCGCGATGTCTTCCGGGTGTTCACGCGTCTCACCCACGGTCGACGCGTCCCCTGGCCATCCCGGCGCCATTGTGGAGTACCCCTGCGCGCTGAAAACCTGCGCCCAGGGGTCCCAGGTGGTCGGGTGCATCCAAAGTCCGTGGATGAACAGAACAGTCGGGTTGGACTTGGGCGACATGCGCGCTCCCCGCTATCGGACCGATGATCGATACGGGATGCCCGCTTTTTACAACCTCATTCACATTTTCGGCGAGCTCTTCCGTCGGGCCGTTCCGTTCTGTTGTGCGAAGATGGCACGATCGTGGAATGGCACCAACTGGATCTGCGAAGGCGATGGCACTGTGGACCACCGCTTTTGTTGTCTCACAAGCGAATATTGCTCGCCTACTCGGGCCGGTGGCTCCCAAAGTATTGGAAGTGCAGACGGCGTTCTCCGCTCGCCGGTACGTCGAGATCTTGGACTCCATGGACGAAGAGGCCACGGCACGATTTCGTAGTCACTACTACCCCGACTTCGTACATCCCGCGATCTACGCGATGGCTTTGCGGTCAGCGGGCACGAGGCTCGGGGAGCGGGTTCCCCTTTCCCCGGCAACTCGGCGCGCCCTTGCCGTAGTGCCGGTACTGTCGGCGGCCGGCGACTACGTCGAGAACGTGGTCGGACTCCATTTCCTCGATCATCGCGACAGGATCACCGACTCGAGGGTTCGCGCCGCTTCGACCGTCAGTATTGCCAAATGGGTGCTCGCACTCGGAACTCTCGGATATTTGTCGCAGGGTTTTGTCAGAGTATGGGTATCGCGAAAATGAGGAGCACTGATGGCAGTCGAACTCGATACCGAATACTTCGCTGACGGAGCAGAGTTCCGTCGATGGCTGTCCGAG
This sequence comes from Rhodococcus sp. KB6, assembly GCF_001445685.1. Lineage (NCBI taxonomy): Bacteria > Bacillati > Actinomycetota > Actinomycetes > Mycobacteriales > Nocardiaceae > Rhodococcus > Rhodococcus sp. KB6. The sequence continues at coordinate 109,504 of NZ_LNAK01000151.1, forward strand.
AACCACGAGGTGGTCCCCGGCCTTTGGCTGAAAATGGCCAAGAAGACCTCGTCGCACAGTTCGATCGACTACGACCAAGCGTTGGACGTTGCCCTGTGCTTCGGCTGGATCGACAGCCTCGCACGGCGAATCGACGACGATTTCTTCGTACAGAAGTTTTCGCGACGCACCGCGCGGAGTCCGTGGTCCAAACGCAACGTCGAGATAGTCGCCCGCCTCGACGCTGCGGGACTTCTCGAGCCTTCCGGCATCGCCGAGATCGAGAAGGCCAAGGCCGACGGTCGATGGGATCGCGCGTACGAGGGATCAGCCAAGGCCGAGGTCCCCAAAGACTTTCTCGATGCGCTCGCGGAAAACCCGAAGGCTCGTGAGTTCTACGCGACGCTCAATTCCACCAACCGATTCACCATCGCGTACCGACTGCAGGAGGCAAAGCGTCCGGAGACGCGAGCCAGGCGGATCGAGAAGTTCGTGAACCAGCTTGCGGAGGGCAAGAAGTTCTATTGAGTTGCCGCGTCACTGGGCCACAGGGACTTGCGAATCGACACCCAGCGAGGCTGACACAATGGGCCTCGTGATCGAAGCCGAAACCTGTTCCGCACTGTCTGCTGTCGATGAGCCGCTGGCAGGCAGCGCTGCCGTCGTGCAGGGCTGGGTATGCCTCGAATTCAATGCCGCGTGGGGTCGTGACGTGTTGGACGGTACGGCCTTGGGAGAGGAGCTTGCCGCCGAGCTGAGCCGCCGAGCCGATGCAGCGAACGTACGAATCATGTTCGTTCGGCGACCCGGGCGTACCGATCCGATGACTGATGGACACACCGTCCTGCTTGCGCGCTCCGATCCGAGCGACTCATGGTGTGAAAGGTTGCACATCGATTCGCCGATGGACTTACTCGACGTCGATTTCTCCCTGTTGGATGGGCCGCCACCAGGACTGGGCGAGCAAGTGACCGAGCCAGTCGTATTGGTCTGCGCGCACGGCAAGCGCGACCAGTGCTGCGCTGTATTCGGCAGGCCGATCGCCGCAGCGCTGATGTCGTCCTTCGGACCCCAGGTGTGGGAGTGTTCGCATACCGGCGGGCACCGATTCGCGCCGTCGATGATCCTGTTGCCGAGCGGCAATACGTACGGCCGTCTGTCGGCAAGTGAGAGTGTCACGGCCGTGGAGGTGGCTTCCCGAGATCAGGTCCATTTGCCAGGCCTGCGTGGACGGAGTTGTTGGTCTCCTGCGGGGCAGGCTTCGGAAATTGCTGTGCGACAGCAAATAACCTGCGGAATCGACGACTTGGCTGTCATCGAGCAGGCGAGTGACGGGACATGCGTCGTCACACATGTGGACGGCCGGCTATGGGCGGTGGAGACGGCACTCTCCGAACTCGCGCCGCGTCCACCGAGTTGCGGCGCGGCGCCCAAGCCGGTCAGGCCAGTTGTGGTCACGTCGATTCGAGACCTGTGATTTCATCGTCGGTTTTCTACGATCAGTCTCGATGAACTCGGGTGTGGGTCGCTACTGCAACAGGAGCGCAATGACTGCGGGCGGTAATTGACGTTGTCCGAGGAGGTTTACGCGTTGGCATCCGTCGAGTTCGACTGCCATCCGCGTGCCGCCCGATCCGTCGGGACGAAGTACGTCGATCGAAGCGATGTGATGGGCGACGAGATCGCATGGGCCTGCAGGTGGCGCGGTGGATGCAACCTCCATCAGATCAGTACTCTGCTGGCGTGACAAGCGGATTCGGGACTCGGGCAGCGGCGGTTCGGTGGAATAGCGGCACACCCGTAGTCTGCCGACGTCGGAAATCGGTGTAGCCAAAGCTGTTTCCGTCAGTGGGCGCGCGTGAGTGTCTTCGTGTTCTGCCATGCGACTCATGTCAGCTTCAGTGGTCGTCGCGAACGGTTGTCCGATCGACTCCGCGCAGGTTCCGGCGTCATCGGAGGAGATGCCGTCGACCGGATGCTGCGCGCGGCTGATCTCATGTAGTTGGCTCAGGGCTGCGTGTGGTTTCTCTTGCAGTCCGCAGGGCGCGGTCGGCCAGGTAGGGCGTATGGCTGCTCCTGCTTCGTCTACCAGCCACAAACCGGCTGGCGGGACGAGACGGTACGCGCAGTCGGCCCGGACGTTGGCAGGAAATCGACGAGACTGTTCGCGGAATGCATCGTCCACCGCGTGGATGTCCCCCTCGAGGCGTATGGAGTCGATGGTCAACCCACCGTCGGACGTTTCTCCGCGTTCGCATCGAACAACGGCAACGGGGCTGAAATCAGGAGGCGGGTAACCACTTCCCTCGGGGCGAAGTGCAATGCTGCTGTCGCGTGCCTCGGGGGCTACGAGCGCGGCGGTGATATCAGGGGCGAGGCAGTCTGCCCGATCGACCGCCGTCGCGACCGGTGGAGTGAAAGATTCATAGTCTCGAACGCCGGTCCAAACCAACGCAACGGCGACGACACTGACGACGATGATAAAGACCCCAGCTGTGAATCGTCCACTCATACATCGACACTATGTGCTTTTGCGATGGATTGAGGCGAAGTCTCGACCATTGCGGGTGCGACGTAGCATCGCTGCTATGACAGTCGATTTGGTTGCGACTGACGAGGCCTTGTGGGTGTCCTGGTTGGAGTCGCGTGACGAGTGGGGTGGACCGCAGGCGGATCAGCCCGGTTCGGCGTTGGGAGTTGCGCAACGTCTGGATCTCGACCTTGCGTCACGCGATGGATTCGGGCAGTGGGTTCAGGAGTTGTTGGCGCAGCCCGAGGCGTTACCGGGTCTCGACATTGTCCCGGCAACCAACTGGTGGATCGTTCGAGACGGCAGGTATCTCGGTGCTATCCAGTTGCGGCACAGCTTGAATGAGTTCTTGGCTGATCTTGGTGGTCATATCGGCTACGGGATTCGGCCGTCGGAACGGCGGAAAGGGATAGCGTCGGCTGCTCTGCGGGAAGTGCTCACGTATGCCGGCGACCCGGTGGGGCTCAGTGGCGTCCTGATTACGTGCGACGAGACCAACGCGGGTTCGCGTAGGGCAATCGAAGCGTGCGGGGGACTTCTCGATAGCGTGCGCCCAGTTGATCAGTTGTCGCGCAACCTCGGCCATTCGGGAGACACGCTTCGCTACTGGGCGGCCACGGGCCGGTCAAGCGCCAGTTGACCGTTTTTGACCGTCAACGGGAAGTCGCGGTCGCAGGGTAGGCGACACGGGACGCGATGCTTTCGCTGAGGTCGTGGATTTCTGCGGCGAGGACGTCTCGGCTCTTCGTGTCCGACTCGTGAACGAAGGTTGTCGATCCCAGTGTGGCACCGCAATATTCGATGATTCCGCGTTCGATCTGTGTCCGGAAGGCCTCGTACACGCCGTGTCGGTCGAAACTCTCGGCGTCGTCACCTGCGACTGGAATCAGGTGGACGGTGAGTCGGTCCAGTTTCTTCACGAATTCGCTTCCCGGGGTGAATTCGTACGCCCATCCGCTGACGAAGACTCGATCGATCCAACCTTTGAGTAGTGCGGGCATCGACCACCAGTACATCGGGAACACGAGAATCAGATCGTCTGCACGATCGATTCGGTCCTGCTCGGCTACAACATCGGCAGGGGGAGTCCCTTTGCCGCGGAACAGGTTCACATCGGCTTCGGCGAATCGGGGATCGAAATTCTCGGCATGTAGGTCCGCGAAGTCGACGTCGCCGCCCAGGTCGCGGATCGCGTCGGCGGTAGAACGGGCGACATGCTGGGTAAGTGACTGAGGATCGGAGTGGGAGACTACGACGAGTGTGGTCATGAGCGTCCTTCGGTAGATGGTGCGCTTATGTACTAAGAGTAGGTTACTATTGGTATATAGCGCAAGGAGGTGTCCGATGGCACGTACGAGACTGTCGCGAGCCGGCAGGTACGAACAACTCGTGGAGGTGTCGTGGGCATTGGTGCGAGAGGAGGGTGCGGACGCGCTGACCCTTGGTCGGTTGGCTGAACGTGCCGGCGTTGCAAAGCCAGTTGTATACAGCCATTTCGCCTCTCGCGCCGCGTTGTTGGCAGCGCTCTTCAAGGAATTCGACGATCGTCAGACGGTGATGCTCGAGGAGTATCTCGATGCCGCGGATGAGTCTCTGAACGGACGCGCGAATGCCATCGCCGACTCCTACGTCGGATGTTCGTTGGCGCAGGGGCGTGAACTGACGGGTGTGCTTGCAGCGCTGGAGGGTTCGCCCGAGCTGGAGCGGGTCAAGCGTGAATCGGAACACGCCTATTCCGAACGATGTCGGGAGGTGCTGACTCCCTTTGGTGCGGGCGGAGGACTTGCGCAACCTTCGATGACCGCAATATTCGGTGCTGCAGAGGCACTCTCGCATGCGGCGGTAGCGGGAGCGCTCTCGCCCGACGATGCTCGAAGCGAACTTGCCGCACTGATAGTCGCGGTGGTCGGCCGGACCTGAGGTCACCGGTTATCTTGGTGCCCATCCAATTCGACGCGCTCACGCATGGATTCGGATATCGCTGTCAGAGTTCTGACGAACGCGTCGATCGCGGGAGCAAGTGGAGGTTTGCCGTAGGTTGCGACGGAGACAGTGCGTCGCTCGCCGGGAATGCGGTGTGCGCGGATACTCGGGTTCTGATGTGCCTGGAGGGCGAGGGCCGGAAGGGTGCTTACCCCGCTTCCGGAGGCGACCAGGGCTTGGACGGCGACGTAGTCGTCGGTCTCGAACTCGATCCGCGGAATGAATCCAGCTCGATTGCAAGCGGTGAGGAGGTGGGCTCGGCAGCTCGGGCAACCGGCAATCCAGGTCTCACCGGCGTAGTCCGTGATCTCGTTGGCGGCATCTGCATTCCGCGCAGAGGTGATCAGGTACAACGGATCTTCCAGTAAAGCCGTCTGCGCGACATGCTTGAGCCCGACTTCAGGGGTGTCCTCGTGCGCGAAGACAACAGCTACGTCGACATCGTTGTTACGAAGCAGTGCAAGTGCTTTGGGTGGTTCTGCATCAACGAGGCTGATGGACACATCGGGGTACTGGGACGTGAACGCTGCCATCGCCTGCGGAATCAAACTCGCCAGGGCTGACGGGAATGCGGCCAGTCGTACCCGCCCGGCCCTCAGTCCTGCGTACGTCTGGACTTCGGCTACCGCTGCGTCGACGTGGCCGAGGATCTCGGTGGCTCGCCGAACCAGCACTGCGCCGGCGTCCGTCAGGCGCAGTCCACGACCCGCTCTCTGGAACAGTGGAACCCCGACTTCCGATTCGAGCTGTCGAAGGTGGTGACTGATGGAGGGCTGCGCGTAACCGAGAGAATCGGCGGCGGCTGTCACCGACCCTTCCTGTGCAACAGCGACCAGGACCCTCAGCCGAATTAGATCGAGCATGCCAAAATCATAGAAGATTTCGATGCTTTGGACGAAAACACGTATTGGATCTATGAATCGGTGTTTGGCAGGGTGAATCACATGGCACCGGCATCTGATCTCACGGCATCAAACCAGCTACATCCACCCGTATGGGCAGACATCGAGCGTGCCAGTCAGGTCGTCCGTCGGCATCTACCGGTCACGCCCCTGATATCGCACCCGACCTTGGGTGCGGGCTCGTGCAGCCAATTGTTCGTCAAACACGAGAACGTGCACCCCACGGGTGCGTTCAAGGTTCGCGGCGGACTGAACCTGGTGGCAGGACTGGATGAGGCGACGCGGGCGCGGGGGATTGTCGGCTACTCGACCGGAAACCATGCTCAATCCTTGGCGTATGCCGCGGCGGGTGCGGGCGTGCGGTGTGTGATCGTCATGCCGGTTGGGGCGAATCCAGTCAAGGCTCACGCTGTCCGCATGCTCGGAGCCGAGCTCATCGAGCACGGTGTGAACTTCGACGAGGCACGTGCTCATGCCGATTTCATCAGCGAACGTGACGGCCTGCGTCTCGTGAGCGCCGCCAATGAGCCGGCAATCCTCGCCGGTGTTGCAACGGCCTACGTCGAACTCCTCGAACAACAACCTGATCTGGACGCGGTGGTGGTCCCAGTCGGTGGCGGCAGCGGTGCGGCGGCGGCGTGTCTCGTCGCCAGTGCGCTTGCACCGCACCTCGAGGTGTTCGCAGTGCAGTCTGAGGCCGCACGAGCCGCACATGACTCGTGGAGTTCCGGCACGTGCGTCGAGCGCCCGAACACCACCCGTGTCGAAGGGCTTGCGACCGGTGCCGGGTTCGCACTCACTCAACGTGTCTTGCGTGAACGCCTCGGGGGATTCCTGCTCGTCACGGACGACGACATCACCCTCGCGCAGCGGGCGTTGCTCTACGACGCTCACACTTTGAGCGAAGGCGCCGGTGCGGCCGCACTTGCTGCGGTCTATGCGCATCCGAACACCTTCGCTGGCAAGCGCGTTGCTGTTGTCTGCACGGGCGCCAATGCCTCCGAGAGTGAGATCCGCAGGGTCGTCGGCTAATTCATCTCGCATTCGTAACAATGTGCAGTGTCAGCGAACTGACGGAAAGCCGAAGTACGGTGTTCCAATGACTTCACCCCGAGACAAGTCACCTATCACTCGCAATGTTCCCGCACTCATGCTGGTAGTCGGGGTCATTGGATTGATCGCAAGTTTCGGAGTGACCTCACGTTGGGGGTTCCCAGCGTCCGCATCGGAGCTTTGTAGATCAAGTTCGTATGGAAGCGGATTGCTCGAAGAAGCAGGATGGGCTTGGATCCCGTTTCCCGTAGCCTCTTGCAAGGCAGTGGATTTCGATTCTTCCGCAGTTTACTTCGCCCTCGGATGGGAAAACTCGATCACTGCCGCAGTATCGATCGCATTCATCGCCATGGCTCTGAAACTCACTTGGGGTGCAGGAGTTCAGTGATGCTCATATGCCCGGCCTTGGGTTCGTTCGGAAGGCTGACCGGCACAAGCCCCATGCTTTCCCGACGCTCGTTGACCGAAAAGACGTACTGGGCAAATTCAGGCTTGACGTGCACGTCCGGAAACTGTGCCCGAAGTTTGCCCACGATCTGATAGCCCTCGTCGTACCAGTCGAAAACGTTGATCCCTGGATTCCACCGCGGTCGTATCGCGAAGCCGTCGATCTCGGTCACAAAGAACTTTTGGAAGCGATCAGTCCACGCCAGTATCTTCTCTCCGAGTTCGTCGTCGATCCCCATTTGGCTCGGGAGAACGTATGCCTGCGGGAACCGTTGCGGCGGGATGACAATCAATTCCTTCGACGGCCACAGCGAACTGGGATGACCATGGTCTGGATAGATTCTGATGACTAGCATTGCAGACTCGTTCCGCTGGCCGAAACGCTCCGAGGCGAAGTCACACCACCGGTCACCAGTGCGTACCGGGCACGAGTCGGGCGGCACGACGGCCGAGTTTGCGGATGCGCGAGCGCGAGTGGTGCTGTCGCGTCGGTGTTGCCGGAGCGTCTGCCGGAGTTTCCTTGTCTACCTGACCCTTTGCCGCCGGAGAATCGGGGAAGGCCTGGTACATCTGGTTGAGAATTCGGTCCTTGGTGTGCGGTGCGAACAGGGTTCCCAGATCACCCAGGGTTCCCAGTGGTACGTCGATGCGTTTGGGGCGGTCGATCAGCGCGCGGATCACCATTGCCGCAGCCTTTTCCGGGCTGGTGATCGGGCCGTTGTTGTATTCGCCGGTCGGAGCGATCATCGGTGTTTCGACCAGCGGCATGTGGATGGTCGTGAAAGTGATTCCGTCCGCCAGGGTTTCAGAGGCGGCTACGTCCGAGAAACCGTCGAGGGCGGCCTTGCTCGCCACGTAGGCCGAGAATCTAGGCGTTGCCGCCTGGACTCCCGCGCTGCTGATGTTCACGATGTGGCCGAAGCGGCGAGAACGCATGGTCGGTAACAAGGCGAGCACCAATCGCACAGCGCCGAAGTAGTTCACGGCCATCGTTCGTTCGTAGTCGTGGAAACGATCAGTGGAGTGGTAAATGCCGCGCCGGATGGATCGGCCGGCGTTGTTTACCAACATATCTACGTGATCGTGTTCTGTCAGAATGCTTTTGATCGTGTGCTGGACCGATTCGTCGTCCGTGATGTCGCAGGGATAACCGAATGCCTTGCCCCCGGCTGATCGAATCTCCTGTACTGCGGCATCGAGTTCGTCGGTGCGGCGTGCGATCAGGAGAACGGTGGCGCCCTTCTGAGCGGCGGCAATGGCCGATGCCTTGCCGATTCCGGAAGAGCCTCCGGTGATCAGAACGATCCGACCCACGAGTGGTCCTTCGGGACTGTTACGTCGTGCGCGATTGGGATCGAGGTTTGCGCGCCAGTACTTCCACAACACAGTGGAGTACGACCCGAACTCGGGGACCGCCAGTCCTGATCCGGCCAGGGCGGCAACGGTTCTCGCGGAGGTGAATGTCGGCGCCATCGTCATGTTGTCGAGTAATGCTGCAGGCATGCCGATGCGATCGAGGAAGACCTTCCGCGCCGATTCTGCCGAATCCATCGGCAATGGCGAGACAAAGGGTTTGGCGATCACGCCCGGCAGGCTGAGTGCGGGCCGGGGCGCTCCGGCGGCCTTGGCGAGTCCGGCATAGATTTCGCGTACCGGTTGAGGTTTCGGATTCACGAGATGGAATGCTTCGCCGTCGTGGCCGGGCGCGTGCATCAATTCGACGAGGGCGGCGGCTACGTAATCGACGGGCACCACATTGGTTGCGCCGAGGTTGGGGATCGGGACGGGGAGTGCTGCAGGTAGTTTCGCGAGTAGCGCCAGTCCTGGAAACAAGTAGTACGGACCGTCGATCTTGTCCATCTCCCCGGTGACGGAGTTGCCGACCACGGCAGACGGTCGATAAACACGCCAGGTGAGGCCTTCTCGTTCTCGAACGAGCTTCTCGGCCTCGAACTTGGTTCGGTGGTACGGAGTGGGAAAGCCTTGACCGCAATCGAAATCGGTTTCGCTGAAGGTTCCCGGGTAGTCGCCCGCAACTGCGACTGATGACACGTGATGAAGGGTGGCTCCCAGCTGTGCGGCAAGGTCGGCCACGGAGCGTGTGCCCTCGACATTCGTCGAAGCCTGCTCGTCTCCGGCGGTGATGTCGTAGATCGCGCCGAGGTGAAGGACGTGGTCGGCAGGCGGGGGAGAGTCGATGCCCAGCCCCGGCTCGGTCAGATCTCCAATGAGTGGATGCACGCGATCGCCGCCGGGAATTGCCGACACCTGTTCTTCGAGTTTGGTTACAGAACCGGCTCTGACCAGCACATGGATCTGAGCAGTTTGATCACGCTCGAGCAGGAGTGGCAGTGCAGCTCGTCCGAGGAATCCGGTACCGCCAGTGACGATGTATGTGGCCATAGTCGGTAACTTACTCCAAAGTAATATCAGCGGCTAGAGGGAAACGAACATCAATGCGTCATGACCCCGTCCTCGGCGTCGAAGTCGATGCCCGCGGAGATGATTCCGGAGAACAAGAACGCGACGGCAAGCGCAAGAGCGGGGATTGCAAGGATCCATTCGAAAATTGTCATGCTCCAAGTCTGACGAAATCAGCTTCGGAGAACATCGCCCTGCGGAGCGATTTAGACGATCGGGCAGTCATCCTCGAGGACGACTGCCCGATCAGGGAAATCCACTAGGTCTGTTGCTGAAGAGTTTCGGGCGCAGTGGGGTGCGCGCTCGTCCTTGCGTCGCGTGACGTGATTTCGGATGAGATGTGGGCGGCCGTTGTTCCGAGGGTGTGAAGGCCATGCGCCGTCCGCCAGTAGACCGGCGCACCATCGTCGAGGCGATGGAGTGGCCAGGCCGGCAAACCCTAGGCCGGTTCAGCGCCCGACAAGTCCTCGACCGCATACGGGGTCGTTCCTTCGAACAGAACACCGATCCCGAAAGGATCGGCCATCTCGAGCCTTGACTCAGCGAACCGCAGCAGCCAGGTTCCGTCAGCCCAGATCACCGCCTCAGGTTCGCCGAACAGTGACTCCGTGGCGTCCAACTCCACGAGTTCGGAGTGGCGGAGGCCGAACTGTGGCCCACGCAGCTGTTGACGCAGGTAATCGGCGGCGACTTCGGCAAACTCACCGAACCGGGCCATCACGGTCGAAGCGAGCTCACACACCGCAGACTCCGGCACGGTGGCCGGCTCGATAACCAGACTCACCGGCCTGGAGTCACCGACCCCCTGGACATCGATGATCGATGTCCAGCACGCCAACGAATCGTCCGAGTCGACACGCGAAAACACTGCTGAGCCGACCACAACACTCTCAGGTAAGTCATCCACGACCCCTAGTCAAACACGGCTCTCCGCAGGATCCCAGGCACTCTTCAGCGACATGATCCAGTCGCGATCAGTGGCCGATGCCGACCTTCGCGTGAACCTTTTTCATCCACACAGGAGCCCACCAGTTCGCTTCGCCCATCAACTTCACGAGCGAGGGCACGAGCAACATGCGGATGATGGTCGCGTCGACGATCAGCGCGACGATCATGCCGACGCCCAGGAACTTCATCACTGACAGCCCTGACATTGCGAAGGCCCCCGTCACCACTATCAGGAGTAAGGCGGCAGCCGTCACGATGCGGCCGGTGCGCTCGGTTCCGAACTTGACCGCTTCCTCTGTCGTCGCTCCCGCGTTCTTGGCCTCGACCATCCGTGACATCAGGAAAACCTCGTAGTCCGTGGACAATCCGAAGACCACCGCCAGGATGAGCACGACGAACGTCGCCTCCAGCGGAGTTTGACTGACCCCGAGGAGTTCGACGCCGTGTCCGTCCTGGAAGACGAAGGTGAGGACACCGAAGGTGGTCGCGAGACTCAGGGCTGCCATCAGCACCGCCTTGATCGGCAGCACCACCGAACCGAACGCGAGGAACAACAGGATCAGGGTGGATCCGACCATGATGAGGATCATCACCGGTAGCCAGTGCAGGACGGCGTTGTTGCCGTCGTCGACCATGGCTTGACCGCCGCCGACAAGCAGCACCGTTCCGTCGGGAGCGGAGATCGCACGCAGATCTGTCACTGCGGCGCTCTGTGATTGGGGTGTAGAGCCCTCGCTGTAGAGAGCCTGAACCGCGACGAGTTGATTGGTGCTCGCGACGACGGTCGCCTGACCGATGCCCTCGACTTGACCGGCGGACTCGGCGATCGCTGCACCTTCGGCCGGGGTGAGAGTGTTCCCGTCCTCGGCCTGAAGGATCATCGTTGCGCCGTTTCCGGTTTGCGGGAAGTCGTTGACCAACGTGTCCATTGCGACGCGAGCGGGGTCGTTGTCCGGTAGTGCGGTGTACGAGAGTTCTCCCAGCCGGGCGCCGAGCAGCGGCGAGGCCATCACGAGCAGCACGGCCACGATCGTCACCGAGACTGCGACCGGACGCTTCATCACCCACGTGACGACGCGGCCCCAGAACTTGCGCGAGCGTTCCTCGCCGCGTTGCGCCGCATCCTTGCGCCATGTCAGGGCGTTGATGCGATGCCCCAGAATGGCAAGTAGCGCAGGCACAGCGGTCAGCGACAGGACGGCCGCGCTCAATACCGCAGCGATCGCGCCGAAGCCCAGAGACCGGATGACGGCCTGGGGGAATACGAGCATGCCGCTGAACGCACAGATCAGCAGTAGACCCGAGAACATGACGGTGCGACCCGCCGTCAGAACTGTCCGCTGAGCAGCCGCTCCCGGGTCCGAGCCCGAATTCAGTTCTTCACGGAACCGACCGACCACGAACAGTCCGTAGTCGATGGCCAGTCCCAACCCGAGAAGAGAAGCGACGTTGATCGAGAACGAGGACACATCGGTGATCAGCGTGAGGATTCGCAGAACCGCCAAAGCACTCAGGACACTGAGTACACCCACGAACACGGGCACGGCAGCAGCGACGATGCCGCCGAAGATGAAGACCAACAGCACCAGAGTGATCGGAATGGCGATGGCTTCGGCGACCACCAGGTCCTTCTCGAGCTTGGTGTTGAATGCGACGCCGACGACGGTGTTACCCGCGAATTGTGCCTCGGCACCTTCGACTTCGAGCTTCGGCAAGAGATCGGCGAAAGTGGCGGGCGTGACGCCCGAGTCCGGTGCCAACGTGATCGCAACGGCCGCCATGGATCCGTCGTTCGAGAGCAGGCTGGCCTTCGCTGCGGCGTCTGTTCCCCAATACGATTTCACCGAAGCGGTCGGCACTTCGGTTTTGAATTGGTCGACGGCGGCTGTCACTGCCGGCCCGATGTCGTCCAGAGTCTTGCCGTCCGTGGGCGAGTAGATCGCGATGATGTCCGGGGTCTGCGGTCCGAGATTGTCTTCGATGATGTCGGCGACCTTCGCGGAGTCGCTGCCCGGATCGATGAAGCCGCCCTGGCTGAGCTTGCCGAACACTCCGAGTCCCCACACCCCACTGATGAGAACTATCAGAACCGCGAGGCTCAGTACCCACCATTTCCGGGCGACGACGGTTTGGGCCCAGCGTGTCATGTATCAACTCCGGTGTGTGGGGGCGTCTGGCCAGATCGACTGTAGTGGGCGTTTGGTCTTGAATCGGAAACGTCATGCATACTGCTCGAAGCACTTGCAAGCCACGTGTGTGGGGGAAGCCGGTCCGAATCCGGCGCTGACCCGCAACGGTAGGTCGATTCTCGGTAGTCACCGAGTGTCGGCAAGCCCGATTACCCGCCGCGCGGTGTGCGACATCCATTCGTCGTGGTCTACGAAAAGGAAGTCCAGCAGGAGCTCTGGCCGAGGATCAGCGTGCGGGCGGAGTTGTCTGTCGGATTCTCATTCGTGGCTCAGAGCCCTTACGAGGTCCCCGTGTCACTTCAGTTCTCCCCGTCCCGCGCCGCCGCTGTTCTCATCGCGGTCGCCTTGGTTTCGGCAGGTTGTTCCAAAGGTCAGGAATCAGAGTCGGCGTCTGCTGCGGAATCCTTCGCACAGCCGGTGTCCGTGACCAACTGCGATCGCGAGATGACCTTCGATTCGCCGCCGCAGCGCATCGTGTCTTTGAACGGACACGTCACCGAAGCCCTCATCGAGATCGGCGCGGGTGATCGGATTGTCGGGCGGGCGTACAGCGACAACCCGCCAACTGCCGAGACCGCCGATGTATTCAACAAGATTCCCAGCCTCTCCGATACGTTCCCCAGCATGGAGCAGGTTCTCGACGTCGATCCGGACTTCGTGGTCGGAGGAATGACCAGTGCCTTCAACGAGAAGCAAGGCCGTTCCCGAGACGCTTTCGGCGAGCGCGGAATCAACACCTTCCTCTTCTCGGAATACTGTGGCACCGGGTTCCCCGACATCGGATTGCTCGAGAACGACTACACGCAACTCGGTCGAGTCCTGGGCGTCGAAGATTCCGCCCGCGAGGTCGCAGAGGAGATCAGCGATGGTCTCGATTCCGTCCGCGCTTCGGTCGGAGACGCGGCGCCGGTACCGACCTTCTTCTACGACAGCGGTGACCAGGTTCCGACGACCATCGGCGGAGTCGGCGTCGGTCAATTGGTCGCGGAATACTCCGGCGTCTCGAACATCTTCGCCGAAGGGACAAAGCCCTACATCGACGCATCGTGGGAAGCTGTTGCCGAGCGTGCACCCCAGGCGATCGTGGTCATCGACTACGGCGACAAGACAGCCGAGCAGAAGATCGACTTCCTCCGTGCCCAGCCGTTGATGGCGACCACCCCTGCTGTGCAGCAGAACCGGTTCGTCGTGGTTCCTCTCGCTGACCTGTTCGAGAGTTCACGGTTGGTGCGTTCGGCACAGACCATCGCAACAGCCTTCCATCCAGGCGCTGACGCGGCGAAGTGACCCGCACGCGTTACGGGTACGGCGCCCTGCTTGTCGGCTTGGCGGTCGCCTTGGCGATCGTCCTGGGGTTGGCCGTCTCCTTGGGATCGGTTCGCATTCCCGTCGGTGACGTCTGGGCGATAGTCGGAGCCCGTTTGGCGCCAGGGACTTTCGAGACGTGGTGGACCGCGGCGCGGGAGTCGATCGTGATCGACTCCCGCCTGCCACGTGCACTCACTGCCGCGGTGGTGGGTGCTTCGTTGGCGATGTCGGGCGCTGTTGCTCAGGCTGTCACACGGAATCCTCTTGCCGACCCGTATCTGCTCGGAGTTTCGTCGGGTGCGGGATTCATGGTGGTGCTCGTGTCGGTGCTGGGTTTCGGCGCCGGCCTCCTCGGGGTTTTCACGATTCCGGTCGCAGCATTTGTCGGGGCGATGATCCCGTTGTTTCTCGCACTGCTGATCGGCGGCCGGTATCCGCAGCCGACCGCGATCATTTTGGTGGGTGTCGCGCTCGCCCAGATATTCTCGGCGCTCATCACCTTTTGCATCCTGGTATTGGCCGATGATCGGCACGTGACGTCGGTGATGCACTGGATTGCCGGCGGATTCGGTGATGCACGATGGTCGACGCTGATCTTCCCGACGATCACACTGGCCGTCGTCGGCACAGCCCTTCTGTTCAGTTCGCGATGGATGGACGTTTTGCAGACCGGTGACGACGGGGCTGCTGCACTCGGTATGAACGTCCGACGGTTCCGTGTCTTGTCCTTGCTCGCGGTCTCCGTACTGGCGGGCGCAGCAGTCAGCGTTGCCGGTGGAATCGGTTTCATCGGTCTGCTGATCCCGCATCTGGCCGGCTTCATCGTCGGCACCAGAGCAATTCGACTGCTCCCTGCTGCAGCCCTGCTGGGCGCCGTCGCGATGGTTGCCGCGGATACCGCTGCGCGCTCGGTGGCACAATCCACTGAAGTTCCGGTCGGAGTGATCACGGCCCTCGTGGGTGCACCGATCTTCGTCTGGATGCTCTACCGGCAGTATCGGAGGCTCGAACAGTGACACAGGCCAGAACAGTGACACAGGCCAGAACAGTGACACAGGCCAGAACAGTGACACAGACCAGAACAGTGACACTCCCGAAAGACTCCGAAACTGCGCCCCTGCTCGAACTCGTCGAGACCCGGGCGCGGCTCGGAAATCGCGAAGTGTTGCGCGGCATCACTTTCGCAGTCAAGTCCGGTGAAATATTGGGCTTGGTCGGGCCGAACGGCAGTGGCAAGACGACGGCGCTGCGCTGCTGCTACAACGCTTTGACGCCGACAGGTGGCGCAGTTCTGATCGATCAAGTCGACTCGACGACGCTCTCGCGTAAGGACATCGCCCGAACTGTCTCGGCAAGTGTTCAAGAACCCACTGTCTCGGCAGGACTGTCGGTTCGTGAATCGATCGCGCTCGGACGAACTCCGCACCGCAGCTGGTTGGACCGAAGTACGGAGCGCGATACCACCATCGTGGACCGGTGCATCGAGCAGGTCGGTTTGGTCGAGCTTGCCGGACGAGACGTATCGACCCTGTCGGGTGGTGAGCGGCAACGTGTCTCGATAGCTCGCGCATTGGCTCAGGAGCCCAAGGTTCTGTTGTTGGACGAGCCGACCAATCATCTCGATCTTCGTCACCAGTTGATCGTGATGGAACTGCTTACCGAACTTGCGTCGGCGGGGCTCGCAGTTGTGGTCACGATGCACGATCTACGGTTGGCAGTCGAGTACTGCGACAACCTTGCCGTGCTCACCGAAGGTGAACTCCGCGCGTGTGGGTCTACGGTCGAGGTGTTGGACGAGCCGTTGTTGGCCGAGGTTTTCGGCATCAGGGCGCGAGTCGAACGCGGAGTACGTCCGCGGATGGAGATATTGGGGCTGGCATGACGGAATCGGTGGCCGGGATCTACGCCCGTATGGCAGTAGCTGTGCCGTTCTTCGACAACCTGAGCGCGTATCCGGATACGGTGCCCGCGGTGTTGATGACCGACCCCCAGTGGTTGGCAGCACGTGTCGCCGATACGGCAGAGCGATGGGGGAGTGCGGACAGTCGAGTGAACGGCACGTTGTGGTGGTACTCGGCCAGCTCGACGCTGACCGGCATTCCGATCGGAACCGGGATGGTCACCGGGTTCGCGGCCGATCCATCGTTGGACGGTGGGCGGATCTTCTTGCGTGACAACGGCTATCTGGGCGGTTTTGCTGCCGGATCGGTCATCCCGATCTCGCGGAGTGTGGCGGAGTTGGGCCACGCGATGTTCCGCTCGCTCAATCCCGTGATCGAGGTACTCGCCGAGGTGTCCGGCGTTCGGCAGCAGGCGCTGTGGGCGATCACGACGGACTCCATCGCCAATCGCAGCCTCGATGCCGCCGGTAATGCGCGGGAGCGCGGAAGTGCATTTGCGGCCGGTCTGATCGAAGTTCTCCGCGGTGAGAACCCGGGCATTCCGGTCCCGCGTTTCGTGGACGTGGATCGCAGAGAATCTGCTGTGCGCGTAAGTAATCCATTGACGCCGGTGGCATTCGGGCGACGCAGATTCACGCAGCGGGCGTCGTGCTGCCTGATCTACGAGGTACCCGGTGAAGGCAAATGCACCAGTTGCCCGAAGCGCGCACCCGAAGATCGGGTGCGCGCCTTGGCTGCTCTGGTGTGACTGTGGGTGGGCGGATTCAGGTGTTATCGGATCAGTGAGCTGCGACCTTGGAACGGTCGAGTCCCAGCGCGTCGGTCATCGTGAAGAACAGGTCGGTCTGGTCCGTGAGACCGCTGACGTTGGCCGCATGCGGGCCGAAAGCTGCTACGCGCAACTGAGTTCCGGTGTGTCCTTCGGACTCGACGGCCGGATCCTCGGACGTTCCGTAGCTGATCGTCATCTCCGAGCCGTCCTTGGTGGTCAGCTTGCGGGTCAGGCCGGGGTAGACGATTTCCTGGGCGCGCTCGACCGGGATGTTCTGGTCCTTGGCGATGGTGGCGATGTCGTCGGCGCTGACATTGGTGACGATCTGGCTGGTGTGAGCGTGGTCGGCTGTGACGATGACCAGGGTTTCTCCGTCGGTCTTCGCGAATTCGAGTGCCTTCTGCACAGCTTCGTCGAGGTCGACGGTTTCACCGATCTGACCGCATGCGTTGGCTGCGTGATCCTGCTTGTCGATCGAGGCACCTTCGACCTGGAGGAAGAATCCGTTGTCGTTGACCTTCAGTAGGTCGATGGCCTTCTGAGTCATGTCCGCGAGCTTGGGCACGTCGGAGGTTCGCTTGGGGTTGTCGACGCAGGTTTCGGCGGGTTGCAGGTAACCGTCACGGGTGGCGACGGAGCCTTCCCAGCGGACGGGCATGTTGCCGTCGGCGAACAAGCCGAGCACGGGTGCATCCTGATCGGCCTTGCCGACCTCGTTCATCTCGGCGGCGTTCTTCACCAGCTGGTAGCCACGGGCGGCGGCCTGCTCATTGAGTGTCTTGCCCTGCCAGTCACCGGCTTTCGCAGTCTCGGCGAAGGACTTGGCGCCGCCGGCAAAGGTGACGTCGGCGCGGGTGTCGAGGAGCTGTTCGCTGATCGATCCCTTGCCGCCGTTCTCGAGGGCGTTCTCCGGGCAGGACTTGGACGTCGCCTCCGGTCCGTAGCACTTGCGGCCACTGACGTGCGCGACCTGCACTGCGGGGGTGGCGTCCTGCACCTCGGCGGTGGAGACGTTGCCGGTGGCCTTGCCGTTCGCCTTGGCGATCTCGAGGACGGTCGACTGGGCCTGCCCCTTGATGTCGACGGAAATCGCGCCGTTGTAGGTCTTGGTGCCGGTGGACCATGCCGATCCGCTGGCTGCGGAGTCGGTGACGTAGTCGGGCTTGCCGTCCTTGGTCAGTGCGTAGTGCGTGTACTGGCCGGTGATCGGCAGGGCGTCGAGGCCGGGGAAGCTGCCCGCAGCGCCTTCGGCGTAGTTGCGTGCGGCGGTGATCTCCGAGTCGCCCATGCCGTCCCCGATCAGGAGGATGACGTTCTTCGCGCCGGAGGCATTGACGGCGTCGCGCACTGCGGCCGACTGATCACCGTCGATGCGACGAGCGCCACCGTTCGAGGACAGTTCGCCGGTCGCGGCGCGATCGACGGTCGCGCCGTTCGAGCCGGTGGCCTCGTCGGCGCTGCTGCTGCAGCCGGCAGCGGCCAGAACGGCGACGGCGCCGGCGACGGCCGTCAACCTACGTGTGTTGCGCGAGAACGACATACGAGTAGTACTCCTGGAAACAGTATGGATGGAGATTATGAACGCCGCTAATGATCTGGGGCGAAAGTGAACGGAGTGCAGACATGCGTACATCTGAATGTGACGAGACGGTGAGGGTTGAGATTCGCTCTGTTGACTGTGGGTGAGTGACCTGTCAGACTGAATCTGCATCGAACATCAGTTCGATGCATGTGGTGCGTCTTCCCTTTCGGCATCCTCGAGCAGTCGGTCGTCCCTGACGGCCGACTCGATCAGGTGCGAGGTCAGTGTGGGTTGGGGAAATGGGCCGCCGACGTGGTCCGAGATGGAACGGGTGCTTTCCGGACGACCCGGCCGTGTGGAACATGAGGATTTGTTTCCGGGCGATGGAAGCGACAGCCCCGCCTGGTCAAGAAAGCGCGGCGAGTACCACGCGGGCGAGCTCACCCGTGGTGCCGGTGTAGTTCCTTACGCAGAACTGCACGCTCACTCGGCCTTCAGTTTCCTCGACGGTGCATCACCGCCGGAAGAGCTGGTCGAGGAAGCAGTGCGTCTCGGGCTCGAAGCTATCGCCGTCACCGATCACGACGGCTTCTACGGCGTGGTGAGGTTTGCGGAAGCCGCACGTGAATGGGGAATGCGCACCGTGTTCGGGGCCGAGTTGTCTCTGGATTCGGTACCCAGAACCGGCACGGCAGATCCCGGTGGAACGCACCTCCTGGTACTTGCCCGTGGGCAGGAAGGGTATCGCCGGCTCTCGCGGGAGATCGCTGCCGCGCATCTGGCGGGCGGCGAGAAGGGCAAACTGCAGTACGACTACGACGTGCTGACCGAAGCGGCCGGTGGCCACTGGCAGATCCTGACCGGGTGCCGGAAAGGTCATGTGCGGCAAGCCTTGACGTCGGGTGGTCGCGAAGCAGCGGCGGATGCCTTGGGGGATCTGGTCGAGCGTTTCGGGGCGGAGCGAGTGTCGGTGGAACTCACTCATCATGGGTTGGCGGAGGACGACGAGCGCAATGCCGTTCTGGCCGAATTGGCGAGAGAGCATGGACTACGTACGGTGGCGACCACCGCCGCGCACTTCGCCGCTCCTCCGCGTCGACGCCTCGCCATGGCAATGGCGGCTGTGCGGTCGCGTCAAAGCTTGGACGAGGCAGCAGGATGGTTGGCCCCTACCGGCGGAGCGCACCTGCGGTCCGGCGCGGAGATGGCGGCACTGTTCTCGCTCTATCCCGAGGCTGTCAGTGGTGCCGCCGATCTTGGTCGTGAGTGCGCTTTCGATCTCAAGCTCATCGCGCCCAAATTGCCACCGTTCGACGTGCCAGCCGGGCATACCGAGGCGTCGTGGTTGCGTGAGCTCACCATGGTGGGGGCGCTGGAACGTTACGGACCGCCGGAAGGTGCACCGAAGGCATACGAACAGCTCGAACATGAACTTGCCATCATCGAGGGATTGAACTTTCCCGGATATTTCCTGGTGGTGCATGACATCGTGTCGTTCTGCAAGAACAACGACATCCTCTGTCAGGGAAGAGGTTCCGCTGCGAACTCGGCGGTGTGTTACGCGATCGGCATCACCAATGTCGATCCGGTTCGCAACAAACTGCTGTTCGAGAGGTTTCTTGCGCCTGAACGTGACGGCCCGCCGGACATCGACGTGGACATCGAGTCCGACCGCCGGGAAGAGGCGATCCAGCACGTGTACGCGAAGTACGGGCGTACGTATGCCGCGCAGGTCGCCAATGTCATCACCTATCGAGGAAAGTCGTCGGTGCGGGACATGGCTCGGGCGCTGGGCTTTTCGCAGGGACAGCAAGATGCGTGGAGTAAGCAGGTCGGCCGGTGGGGTGGTATCGACAAGAATGCGGATACCGATATTCCGCGTCCGGTACTCGAACTGGCGGCGCAGATCGAAGGCTATCCGCGGCACCTCGGTATCCACTCGGGCGGCATGGTCATCTGCGATCGTCCCATCGCCGACGTCTGCCCGGTGGAGTGGGCGCGGATGGCCAATCGCAGTGTCCTGCAATGGGACAAGGACGATTGCGCTGCCGCTGGGCTGGTCAAGTTCGATCTGCTCGGCCTCGGCATGCTCTCAGCTTTGCACTACATGATGGACCTGGTAGCCGAACACAAAGGCATCACAGTCGATTTGGCGCAACTCGATCTGTCGGAAACAGCGGTGTACGAGATGTTGCAGCGGGCAGATTCGGTGGGTGTGTTCCAAGTGGAATCACGTGCGCAGATGGCGACACTGCCGCGTCTGAAGCCTCGAAACTTCTACGACCTGGTAGTCGAGGTCGCGCTCATCCGTCCGGGGCCGATCCAAGGCGGATCAGTGCATCCGTACATTCGTCGGCGCAACAAACTCGAACCTGTGTCCTACGACCATCCGTCGCTCGAGAAGGCACTCGAACGCACGTTGGGGGTTCCGCTGTTCCAGGAACAGTTGATGCAGATGGCCGTCGACGTTGCGGGCTTCACGCCGTCCGAGGCCGATCAATTGCGTCGGGCAATGGGATCGAAACGCTCCACCGAGAAGATGGAACAACTGCGCGCGAGGTTCTATCAGGGCATGCGAGACCTACACGGCATCGGTGACGAGGTTGCCGACCGGATCTACGAAAAGCTTTATGCATTCGCTAATTTCGGTTTCCCGGAAAGCCATTCACAGAGTTTTGCCGCGCTGGTCTTCTACTCCTCGTGGTTCAAACTTCATCATCCCGCTGCGTTCTGCGCCGGACTTCTGCGCGCGCAGCCCATGGGTTTCTACTCGCCGCAGTCCTTGGTTGCCGATGCGCGCCGGCACGGAGTGCAGGTACACGGTGCAGACATCAATGTCAGCCTCGCGCATGCCACCGTCGAGGCAGGTGGATTCGAGGTTCGGCTGGGGCTGGGGGAAGTGCGCAACATCGGCGATGCACTCGCCGAGAAAATTGTCGAACAGCGCGACCTCGGTGGACCGTTCACGTCGTTTCTCGATCTGACGGGGCGGGTGGAACTGACTACCGCACAAGCTGAATCGCTGGCGACCGCCGGTGCGCTAGCCAGCTTCGGTATCTCGCGTAGAGAAGCGCTGTGGGCAGCGGGCGCTGCGGCGGGGGAGCGCCCCGACCGCTTGCCCGGTATCGGTGCGTCGGTCACAGCTCCCACCTTGCCCGGCATGAGCGACGTCGAATTAGCGGCGGCGGATGTCTGGGCGACAGGAGTATCTCCCGACACGTACCCGACACAATTCCTCCGCCCACAGCTCGACGCGCTCGGCGTGGTGCCGGCGTCGAGACTTCTCGACATCCCGGACGGTGACCGTGTGCTGGTGGGGGGAGCAGTCACACACCGGCAGCGTCCGGCCACAGCTGCGGGCGTCACGTTCATCAACCTCGAGGACGAAACCGGCATGGTCAACGTCGTGTGTTCGGTGGGGTTGTGGGCAAAGTACCGAAAATTGGCAAATACGGCGCCGGCGTTGCTTATTCGAGGGAAGGTGCAGAATGCAGAAGGCGCTGTCACCGTCGTGGCAGACCGGATGCAGCTGATGGATCTGCGAGTAACGGCCAAATCGCGAGACTTCCGTTAACGCCTGATTCTGGCCACCGTGTTAGTGCCGAGAGACAGTTTTGTGCCGAGAGGACAAATGTGGAGCTCAACTCTGACCTCCGAGCATATGGTGCGGGTCACATTTGCTCCCTAGGGTTGTCGTTTGAGCGCGATCGATTCACCACACGCAGCCGCGGTCAGTTGCCTTGCGCGTGAATATCGTCGCCTTCCAAACGCGCTGAACCAAAAGCACTTCGAGTCGAAGAGGAACTTCATGAGCACAGCGATTCTCGTCGCACACGTACACCCCGCCGATCCGTCTTCGGAGGATGCGTTCAACCGCTGGTACGACGACGTGCATATTCCGCAGGTCGTCGAACGAGTGCCCGGAGTTGTCTCCGCCTCCAGATTCTTCCTGGCGGATGTGCAGTTGCTGCCCGAGGATGCATTGCCCGCGCGCCGCTACCTGAGCATCTATCAACTCGACACGGAAGATCTCGCGGGCACCGCGCAGGCGTTGGGAAGTGCTTTGGGCGACGGAACTCTCGACATGTCCGAGGCCATCGCGACCACCGGCGACACCGGACCCGAATTGCTTTTCTACGTCCCGACCGAGAATTGAGGGGAACGCTGACATGTCCGATCTTCTCGCGAACAAAGTTGCAATTGTCACCGGCGCAGGTGCCGGAATCGGCGCCGCCATTGCCCGGGCGTTCGGGGCGGAGGGCGCGAGGGTCGTGGTCTCCGACATCAACGGTGGCGCAGCACAGGCAGTGGCGGACTCGATCGACGGAGCTATCGCTGTCACAACTGATGTCACCGACGAACAGCAGGTCAAGGATCTCGTCGCCAGAGCGGTCGAAGAGTTCGGCGGACTGAACGTCGTAGTACCCAACGCCAGTATCGCCACCACGACCCCGCTGATCGAGACCTCGTTCGAGGACTGGCGGAAAGTGATGTCGGTCAACCTCGATGGAGTGTTCTTGACAGTGCGTCATTCGCTGCCCGCTCTCGTCGCATCCGGTGGCGGTTCGATCGTGAACATCTCGTCGATCTCGTCGACCACCGGCTCGCCTTTGATCGGCAGCTATGCCGCAGCCAAAGCAGCAGTTCGCAATCTCACCGAAACCCTGTCAGCCGAACTTCGCTTCCACGGAATCCGCGCGAATGCATTGCTGCCCGGATTCATCGATACCGACCTGGTCAAGAGTCACCAGCAGGATTTCGAGAATGCCCTCGGCCTCGAGTCCGGGGGATTCGACGACTTGATGGTCACGAAGCAGACGCGCTATGGCCGGACCGAGGAAGTTGCCGCCGCCGCAGTGTTCTTTGCGAGCGACCAGTCGTCGTGGTGCAACGGCAGCAGCCTGGTTCTCGACGGAGGGTTCACCGCTTCTCTCCTCTGAGCAGCAGAACCCTTTCCGAACGTCACCCGATCACCATTCGTGCGAGGATCCACACCATGACCAACCGCGCCGTGTACGTACTCCCGCCTGGAGGATTGAACAACCTCGAATCGAGGACGATCGAGACCCCGGGCCCGGGTGCGGGTGAGGTGACGATCGCGATCCACGCGAATTCGCTCAACCACCATGACTACCTCGTGGCGACCGGAGAGATAGCAACCGACGGTCCGCGGATCCTGTTGTCCGATGCTGCCGGGGAGGTCGTTGCGGTCGGAGACGGCGTAACACAGTTCAGCGTCGGAGATCGCGTGATGAGCACCTATTTGCCGCATTGGCGGAGCGGCACACCGGATTTCGACGGATTCGGAAATTCGCCGGGTGACGGTGTCGACGGGTTCGCCCGCGACACCGTCACCGTGCCGGTATCTGCTGTGACAGTGATGCCGCGAAACTACACCTACGAGGAAGCCGCTACCTTGCCCACCGCGGGATTGTCAGCGTGGCGCGCACTATTTGCCGGAGTCCCGATCATCCCAGGGTCGTCGGTGTTGATCCCTGGGACCAGCACGGTAGCGTTGTTTGCCGTCCAGCTGGCCAAAGCTGTTGGAGCCCAGGTGATCGCAACCTCGTCGGCCCCCGACAAGATGGCTCGATTGGTCGAGCTCGGTGCCGATCACGTGGTCAACTACCGTGAGCGCCCGGACTGGGGTTCGGAAGCGATGCGGCTCAGCGGCGGGATCGACCTCGTCCTCGACGTCGGCGGGCCGTCCACCCTCGGCCAATCTCTGGCGGCAGTCCGACCAGGCGGGCGAATCTGCGCGCTTGGCATCATGAACGGCCCCTCGTCGTCGATCGACCTGACTTCGCTACTGACCAAACAGGTCACCATCGAAGGTGTTTTGGTGGGCAGTCGTGCACATCAGGAGGAGATGGTCGCCGGGCTGGAGAGCCTGGCGCTTCGTCCCGTCATAGATTCTTCCTACAGCCTCGACCGCCTCGCTGACGCTTTCGAGCAGCAGAAATCCGGGCAGGCCTACGGCAAGATCGTCATCACAAACCCTTGATCGCTTGCCGGTCCCAACGGGGATCGGTGAGGATTTCCGCCGAGTCGCCGACAAATGCACTTGCGGCAGTCTGGTCGCCGCTCAGGGTGAATCTCAGCCATGCGGTGAGGTAGCCCCGGAATCCTTCGCCATCTGCGGCCCAATTGTGGCCGACGCCAAGCAGTCTGCCGCGGACCGCCGGTCCGGCGGTTTTGTCGAAGTACTCAGCTTGCGGATCGGCGGTGGAGACCGGGTCGTCGGCGCCGGTCATGAAGAACGTCGGTCCGGTCAACTGGGCCACGTCGATCACGTCGACAGGTCGCGAGGCCCACCACGGGTCAGGCAAATCGAGTACCGCCGTGGCGGTGATCAGATTCGCGGACTGGGTTGCCGCGTTGATCGCGCCACCGGCGCCCTGGGAGTGTCCGACCGAGGCAATGTTGTCGGTGTCGATCCGCTGGTGAAAAATGCTGTCAGCGTTGGTGTTCTGATCGACGACGTACTGGGCAGCCCCCAAGATCTCCGTCCCGTCGCCGGTGACGCTGCTGTCGGCCACCACAACGACAAAACCCCAAGAAGCGAGATGCTGCAGGAGCGCTTCGTACTCTTCGTAAGTCGCATAGCTGCCGTTGCCGAAGGTGACGACGGGATGCCGATTGCCATCAGACGACAAGTCGGCTGGGTAGAACAGTTGGTACCCGGGAACTGAATCGGCAGCCACTTCGTGCGCGCCCTGGGCTGCATACAGATCGCTGATCGATTCCGACGCGATGGATTCGGTGGTCGCGACTTCGGGAGTTGTCGGAACCCCCGCGGTGGCATGAGTGACGGCACCGGAGAGTGCCAGCACACACGATGCAGTCACGACGGCGAACGAGTACTTGGTTCGAGAAGGCATGGGCACAAGTATGTCTTGTACGGTCGCGGTCGGTCAGGCCGAGACGGGTGTGTGCCGATCTTCGCCGATTCGATCTCGGATGAGGAAGACGGCGATCACCCCGAAGACGACCAAGAGGACCGTCAGTAGAGAGGTGATGGCGGCGGCGCCGCTCACTTCCGTGGTCACCGAAGTGTCCAGCCCGCCGGTCGAGAGAATTGTGGTGGGGTCGGTGAGGCCGTGTAACACGATTGCGGCCCAGATCGTGCCCGTCACACGCATTGTCAGGTACATGCACATACCGAAACCGAAGGTGTAGACCACGGTGACAAGGACGGTCGACGGCTTCATCCCGGCGATCAGGTTGACCGTGTGCATGAGTGCAAACACCAGTGAAGACACGACGGCGACAAAGCGCTCGCGGTGGCCGGCGTCGCGCAGCATCTTCACTGCCAGGCCACGGGTGGCCAATTCCTCGGTCAGGCCGACGCACGCACCGAGCACCAGCAGGGCGATTACCTCGCCGGTGGTCCAGGCGCTCCAATCGGTTCCCGCCAGATGCGCAACAATGGCGGCGACCACGATGATCGGACCGATCCACATCCAACCGCGCCCACGAATGGGTTGTGGGCCGAAGACGCCGCGCAGCCAGCCGACCTTTGTCGTGAAAACCAGCAGGGCGATCCCGCCGATCGCGATGGGCAATGCGACGCCGAGGAGGATGCTGGAGGCGCTTGCCACGACATTGTCCGTGTCGATCTGGTCTGCAAAAACCCTGGAGGTAACCTGCCCGACAGCAAGATAGAACGCCAGGTAGACGACGATCAGCAGGAGCACTTTCCATACGGTGGGGCGACTCCAAAAACCGGACTTTTCGGGAACCGTATTGGTCATTGTCAGATCGTAAAGGGAGCTGCACGAAAACGCGCGGGTACCGTCTATTCGGACAGCAGCGAACACGAAGGCAGGCGCAGAAGAAATGTTGGAAGTCGATTTGAATGCACTGGACACGGCTTTGGCAGCGGGTGAGCCGTTGATCGACGTCCGTGAGGCCGACGAGTTCGCTCAGGTCCGAGTTCCCGGTGCGACGCTCATTCCGCTCAGCGAATTCGTCTCTCGCGTGGGTGAAATTCCGGACGCGGAAACGGTGTACATCATCTGCGCCGTCGGTGGTCGGAGCTTGCAAGCCGCTGAGTATCTGCAGGCTCGCGGCATCAATGCCGTTTCGGTGGCCGGTGGAACGATGGCGTGGTACCAGTCGGGGCGCCAGGTCGAGACCGGCGAATAGTGCGTAACTGTTGGGGCAGCTCCCGTTTACGGAGCTGCCCCAACACGTCACTTCCGCCAGAACAGGTGGTGCGTCACGCCGCTCGGGCTCGGCACAACGTCGAGGTTGAAGCGGTCGAGTAACTCGTCAGGTGTCTCCCACAGTCGTAGACCGGATCCGAATTCGATCGGGGAGACAGCGATGTGCATCGTGTCGACCAGATCGGCGTCGAGGAATTCACGGATAGTGCTGACTCCGCCGCCGAGTCGAACGTCCTTGCCCTGCGCTGCCTCACGTGCCTGCGCGAGGGCCGTCGCGGGGTCGGCGTCGACGAAGTGGAATGTCGTGTCCGATAGCGTGAACGACGGCCGCACGTGGTGGGTCAAGACAAAAACCGGGGTGTGGAACGGTGGCTCGTCGCCCCACCAGCCCTGCCACTCGAGATTCTCCCAAGGGCCGCGGTAGGGTGAGAATTTGTTGCGGCCCATGATTTCGGCGCCGATGTTGTTGGAGAAGTCCCGCGTGAAATAGTCGTCGAGGCCTCGGCTGCCGCCGGGATCGGTGCGATTGGGCCAGCTGGCCGTAGCTCCTGCCCACGCAAACATTTCACCGTGGTCCAGGCCGAACGGGCTCTCGAAGCTCTGGTCCGGACCGCAGGCTATTCCGTCACTCGAAACGCCGAAATTCTGCACTCGCAATAACTGACTCACCGTGTACTCCTGCTCTCGACAATGGTCTACGTGAGTACAGACCGTACGGCGAGCCAAAACTCATCGGTGCGAATTCATGCAGCCGCCGGTAGAACTCCACTGCGGATCGACCGGACGGTCCTGACCGCGACGGTTGCCCAGATGGGGATCAGTACGGTCAGCAGGGCAAGTGCGATTCCCAGGATCAGGGTGGAACCGGTGGCGACTCCGAAGGCATTCGCTCCGACGGCACATGCTCCGATGGGGAAGGTGAAGCTCCACCAGCCGAGCGAGAAGTCCAAGCCGCGGCGCAGTGCGTGGATGGTGACGACGGTGACGGTGACAAACGCGATCACGCCGATGATTCCGACGACGGTTCCGTAGGCGATCCCGAATTCGTGCAGGGTGTCGGCATGCTCGGGGCTGAGTGCATGCCGTGAGGCGGCGGCCAACAGGTTGGATGCCGCGATCGACTGTCCGATCACGCCCAACGGAATCCACAGTGAGGGAATGGCATTGAACGGGATCACGTCGACGCCGGCCGAACGGTTGCGTGCGAACTGCCTGGCGACGGCTACCAGAATGCCGATGGCGGCGGTCAGCGCCAGAGCGAACAGGATGTAGCAGAAAACCAGTACCGCGATGCGTGGAGCGCCTTCGGGCATGTGGGTGCTGACCGCTGCGCCGGTGGTGGCCGAGACCATCGGAGGTACGACGGGCATGAGCCAGAACGGCATTGCCGTCGCCATCCCGGCATCTCGAACGAGTCGAATCATCATCACGACGTAGGTGACCAGGCCGAGTGCCGTGCCGAGTGTCCACAGTGTCAGCGACACGGTGATCGCCACGTCGTGGCCGAGGAAGTCCGGGCCGGTGATGCCGGTTGCGGATCCCACGGTCAGCAGTGCCATTGCGACGGCGCCGTAGAAGGGGAACATCGCGGGGCTGTGCAGGTAGGCGAGGGCCTGACATCGATGTTGTGACCAATGGGTGGCAAATGCTCCGATCAAGGCGCACAGTACGAGAACCGCCAGAACCCAGAAGATCTCGGAGACCAGTTTCAAGCCCTCGATCTCCGGTTCGAGCGAAGCGGCGGCTACCGACACGATTCCCGTTCCCATCGCTGCCGCGAACCAGTTCGGAGTGATGTGGGCGAAGGTGGAACTCGTTGTGGTGGTCATGTATTTCACTGTCGTCTCATCCGGTCCGTACCGGTAGACCGGTTGTTCTTGAATGCCCACAAACTCGCCTTGTGGGTCTAATCTTGGGACTATGTCGTTGTCTCCTCGGGTGCCGGAACTCAGTGCCCTCGACGTCCTCCTTTCCGTAGGGCGTCTGGGCAGCATGGGTGCTGCCGGCCGGGAGCACGGACTCAGTCAGCAGGCGGTCAGCGCCCGGGTGCGTTCGGTCGAACGCCAACTCGGAATCAAGGTGTTCGATCGAGCGGCGACCGGTGTTCGTCCCACCGCCGAGGGCGGTCTGATTCTCGAGTGGGCAAGTCACATCCTCGTCAGTGCCGAGGAAATGGCATCGGGAGTTGCCGCACTTCGCGGTGAACGTGATGCTGCCGTCACGGTTGCCGCCAGCATGACCATCGCCGAGTATCTGGTTCCCGGATGGACGGTCGCGATGCGGCACAAGTTCCCCAACGTCGTGGCGTCGGTGAGCTTGCACAATTCCTCGGACGTCTCTGCTCAAGTTCAGGCCGGCCAGGCCGATATCGGATTTGTCGAAGGGCCGGATGTGCCGTCGGCGCTCGCGTCGTGCGAAGTAGCGCGTGATCACCTCGTCGTGGTTGTGCCGCCGGGACACGACTGGGCGAATGGTGTGCCCGTTCCGGTCGAGGAACTCGCACGCACACCGCTGATTCAGCGAGAATCAGGGTCCGGTACGCGCCTGACGCTCGAGAATGCTGTTCCCGATTGTGTGCCGCCGCTGCTCGAGCTCACCTCGTGTACCGCTGTCAAGGCTGCGGTGGTGGCAGGCAACGCCCCGGCTGTTCTGTCGTCGCTGGCAGTTGCCGCCGACCTGACGGACGGCCGACTGGTCGCGGTCAACGTCGACGGCTTGCGGATGCCGCGTCGACTCCAAGCCGTCTGGGATCCCGATCGCGGATTGCGCGGTGCGGCAAGAGATTTCCTCGATATAGCGCTCGGATCCAACACCGCTGTTCATTCACGCTGACGGCTACGGCCGCTATCGGACGGTGTCGATCCCCGCGAGGATGAGCTCGATGCCTGCCAGAAACTGTTCTCGGTCGTCGTGGTCGCGCAACTGCGCCGTCACCTGATTGAGGAACGGGTACTTCGCAGAGTCGAGTTCTTCCCATCGCGTGGCGACGCCCGCGAGGAAAGCGGACCGATCTGTCTCACGGGGGAGCAGACGGGCGCCCGCGGCGTACTGTCCGGCGAGACCGAGCACGTAGTTCAGGAGCGCGGACGCGCAGTCGAACTGTGCCGATTCGGGAACGCCGAGCGCCTGGAGTTGCTCGCCGAGACTTTCGAAGATCTGCATCACCGCTGATTGCCACGGTTCACGTGAGAGTTGGGTGCCGACCCAGGGGTGGGCGTCGATCGCGTCGAACACGCCGAGGGTGATGGTCCGGATCGCCTCCCGTGGGGCTGCACCTTCGGTTGCACCGGTTGTCACGCGGGCGATGACGTCGTCGGTCGCCGCGGCGAGCAGTTCGCTCTTGTTGGCAACGTGCCAGTAAATCGCCCCGCTACCTGTTGCCAGGCGTGCGGAGAGTGCGCGAAATGTCAGCGCGGCTTCGCCCTCGTCGTCGAGGATCTCGATCGCAGCCTCGACGATTCGCTCCTTCGAGAGCGCATCCGTACGTCTTTCGGTCCGCTGATTCCTGGTCGCCATGCGAACCATCTTGACATATCTGGAACGCCGTTCCAAGATGTCATTGGAACGACGTTCCAATCGAAGCCTGAAAGGAAACAAACATGAGCAACTCGATAACGATCATCGGGGCGGGCCTCGGCGGTCTGACCCTCGCGCGTGTCCTTCACGTTCATGGAATTCGGTCGAAGATCTACGAGGCGGAACTGTCGGCAGAAGCTCGCACGCAGGGCGGTCAACTCGACATCCACGAACACAACGGTCAGGCCGCGCTCGACGCTGCCGGCCTTACCGACGAGTTCCGCGCGATCATCCACGCGGGCGGCGCCGCGTCGCGCGTACTCGATCAACACGCCGCCGTGCTCCTCGACGAACCCGACGACGGCACGGGAGCACGTCCCGAGGTGCTGCGCGGCGACCTCCGTCGAATCCTGATTGATTCCCTTCCGGACTACACGATCGAATGGGGACGCAAAGTCGACACTGTGCGCTCGCTCG
This sequence comes from Rhodococcus sp. KB6, assembly GCF_001445685.1. Lineage (NCBI taxonomy): Bacteria > Bacillati > Actinomycetota > Actinomycetes > Mycobacteriales > Nocardiaceae > Rhodococcus > Rhodococcus sp. KB6. The sequence goes on from NZ_LNAK01000151.1 coordinate 139,620, forward strand.
GAGATGATCGCCACGAGTTGACCTTCGTCGACGGTTCGACAGTGACCACCGACTTTCTCGTCGGTGCAGACGGTGCCTGGTCGAAGGTCCGGCCGCTGCTCTCCGATGCGAAGCCGGAATACGTCGGCACCACGTTCGTCGAGACCTACCTCTACGACGTCGACGAGAAGCATTCGGCTGCAGCCGAAGCCGTCGGGGACGGGGCGATGTACGCGCCCGCACCAGGAAAAGCGATCGCCGCGCATCGAGAGGCGGGAGACATCGTGCACACCTACGTTCAGCTGAACCGTCCGGCGGAGTGGTTTGCCGGTATCGATTTCACCGACGCCGCCGCTGCGACAGCGCGGGTCGCGGCCGAGTTCGACGGTTGGGCACCGGAACTCACGGCGCTGATCACCGATGGCGAAACCGCTCCGATTCCGCGCGCGATCCATGCACTTCCCGACGAGCACCGATGGGATCGCGTGCCTGGGGTGACGCTCCTCGGTGACGCGGCGCACCTGATGTCCCCGTCCGGTGAGGGTGCGAACTTGGCGATGTTCGACGGCGCCGAACTGGGAAAGGCGATCGCCACGCACCCCGACGACATCGAAGGGGCACTCGCCGAGTACGAAGAAGCGATGTTCGTGCGCAGCGCATCCGAGGCCGCGGACTCGCACGTGATCCTTGATCTCTGCCTCGGTGAAGGCACACCGTATTCACTGGTCGATTTCTTCACCGGCGCTGCTTCCATATCCGGATAATGGGCGAATGCCTGTTGATTCCACTCCTTGGTCTGCCGCGATTGCGCACGTGAGCGGTCTCTCGAAGGGCGGCCCGTTGGATCGAAATCACCGGGTGACGTTGCACTTTCATCCGGACCTCCCGTCTGAACGTGGTCTGACACTGGCCTCGATCGCACGTCAAGGCACCTATGTGACCCAGTTCGAGACTCGAACGAGCAACGGCGGACTGACGGCGCATCACGGCGGCGATCGTTGGCGTTGGGAGAGTCGGATATTCGGCGGAGCTTACGACGAGCGAGAGCCCTCGGAACGGCCGAAGCGATGAGCTTGGTCGACGCCGCACGGGCTGCCGAGCTCGACGATCCGCTCGACCACTACATCGAGGCGCACGTTCACGGCGTCGTCGACATCGGGACGGACGTCGAGGCGCTCGTTCTGGATCCGAGTTACCGGGGCACACGGATCGAAGAGATCGCCCACTCGCTCACGTGCCCGGTGCTGTGGCACGAGGGATACGCGGTCGATGTCGACGAGATAGCCGAACATCCCGAATACCGGGGAGCGGCCGTGATCGACCTTGCCCGAGAAATTGCGCACGGCAGGCGGCTGACGCCTGCCGTCCTGGGGCTCGCACGGGGTGCATCCTTCGATCCGCAGGACGTCAAGAAGGTTTGGCACTACATCGCTCGATTCGGCGGCAGAGCGTAGAACTGGGCATTCGCGTACAGCTGCACGTCGACGACCGCTGGTCCCGGGACCGCACATCGGTCCGAAGGTCGCGGTGAGGAAAGAGTGATTGATACGCAACATCGGGCATGAACTCCCGAAACAACTGCATCCGAAGATAGAAGTCGACCTTGATCCTCGGTCGAAGGGATGCATGAATCGATGGGCGCTCAACTCACCACCACCAGTGTCGACACACTCTGCGCATACTGCGGGGTGGGCTGTGGTCTTGTCCTCGACATCATCACCGATCCCGAGACGGGGCGTCGGAAGGCTGCGAAGTCTTCCGGTCTGAAGACACATCCCACCAACTTCGGGCGTCTGTGCACCAAAGGCACCACGACCGCAGACATGCTCGCCGGCCCGGGGCGCATGGAATCTGCATATCGCCGTCCGCGCCGAGGTGATGCGATCGAAGCGGCGGACATGGCCGCAGTCATCACTGACACCGCCCAGCGCCTGCGGGCAATAATCGACGAGCACGGTCCCGACGCGTTTGCGTTGTACGTGTCCGGGCAGATGTCACTCGAAGCTCAGTACCTGTCGAACAAACTGGCCAAGGGCTTCATCGGGACCAATCAGATCGAATCGAATTCCCGTTTGTGCATGGCAAGTGCCGGCACCGGATACAAGCAATCGCTCGGGGCCGACGGACCGCCCGGTTCCTATCAGGACGTCGAACATGCCGACGTGTTCTTCGTGACCGGCGCGAACATGGCGGACTGCCATCCGATCCTCTTCCTCCGAATGCAGGAGCGGGTCAAGGCAGGCGCGAAGCTGATCGTCGTCGATCCTCGACGCACCGCCACCGCCGACAAGGCGAACTTGTTCCTGCAGATCGCTCCCGGCACCGATCTCGCGCTACTCAACGGACTACTCCACCTGCTCGTCGTAAACGGCCACACAGATCCGGACTTCATCGCCGACTTCACCGAAGGCTGGGAGGTCATGCCCAGTTTCCTCGCGGAGTACACGCCTGCGAAGGTCAGCGAGATCACCGGTATCTCCGAAGCCGACATCCACACGGCAGCGCAGTGGATCGGTGAGGCCGTCAACTGGATGAGCTGTTGGACAATGGGTTTGAACCAGAGCACCCACGGCACGTGGAACACCAACGCCATCTGCAACCTTCACCTTGCGACCGGTGCGATCTGCAAGCCCGGCAGCGGTCCGTTCTCGTTGACCGGTCAGCCGAACGCCATGGGTGGGCGTGAAATGGGCTACATGGGGCCAGGTTTGCCAGGTCAGCGCGCCGTGATGGTCGACGCCGATCGCGACTTCGTCGAGGACCGATGGGGGATCCCGCAGGGCTCGCTGCGCACCGACATCGGCGGTGGCACCATCGACATGTTCTCCCGAATGGCGGCGGGCGACATCAAAGCGTGCTGGATCATCTGCACCAATCCCGTTGCGACGGTAGCCAACCGCAAGACCGTCATCGACGGCTTGGAGAAGGCCGACCTCGTCATCACCCAGGATGCTTTCCTGGGCACCGAGACCAACGAATACGCCGATGTTCTGCTGCCTGCTTCGCTGTGGACAGAGTCCGACGGAGTGATGATCAATTCCGAACGCAACCTGACGCTCTTTCAGCAGGCACTGGATCCGGTTGGGCAGGCGCTGCCTGATTGGCAGATCATCGCCCGGATCGCCTGCGAGATGGGGTACGCCGAAGCGTTCACCTACACCTGTGCCGAAGAGGTGTTCGAAGAGATCAAGCAGTTCTGGAATCCGAAGACCGGCTACGACTTACGCGGCGTCACCTACGAGCGCCTCCGCAAGACATCGATTCAGTGGCCATGCCCGCCAGACAGTGATCAGGACCGTCATCCCATCCGATACGTCAATGACGGTGTCAGTCAAAGGCTCCTGATCCGCGAGGACGGCAGCACTCCGCGGCTCGCATTTCCCACCGCCACTGGCCGTGCGATGTTCTTCGCACGGCCGCACATGCTTCCCGCCGAAATGCCCGACGACGACTACCCCTTCCTGCTCAACACCGGTCGTCTCGCGCACCAGTGGCACACCATGACCAAGACCGGCAAGGTGGCCAAGTTGAACAAGCTCAACCCAGGTCCCTTCGTCGAGATCCATCCCGACGACGCCGCCAGGCTCGGTATCGTCGACCAGGATGCGATCGAGGTTGCCTCACGCCGCGGTCGCGCTGTGCTTCCGGCTGTTGTCACCGACCGAGTGCGTCCGGGGAACTGCTTTGCCCCATTTCACTGGAACGACGCCTTCGGTGAATATCTGTCCATCAACGCCGTCACCAACGACGCCATCGACCCTGCCTCGCAGCAACCGGAGTTCAAAGCCTGCGCTGTCACTATGACGAAGGTCGCCGTGAACACACCTGAAACAGTGCTCGCCGAGGCGGCGCTGGTGGCTCCCGCGCCAGCTGATCGGGCGTTGTCGCGAACCGATGTCCTCGCGGATGTCCTCGGTCAAACAGGAACACCTGCAGTGGTATTCGATGCGCTCCAGCAGAGCTACCTGGCCGGCCTTCTCGCTGCGTTGCGTGCGGACGCCGATCGCACTGCCGGGGTACCTACCTTGCCGTCGACGGCACCCTTCGATGCCGAAAAGCGGATGTGGGTCGACGGTGTTCTGGCCGGCCTGTACTCGCGGATCTCACTTCCTGACACCGACGGGCCTGCGTTGTCATCGAGTCCGAGTATTGGATCCGAGCGCGCGCCGATCGTGGTGCTCTGGGCATCGCAGACCGGAAACGCGGAAGAATTCGCTGCTGAGTGCGCCACTCGTCTCGGGGGAATCGGCTTGCCCGTCGTGATGCACGCGATGGACGAATTCCCGGCCGCCGACCTGGCAGCTACCAGAGAGGTCCTGCTGATCACCAGTACCTCCGGTGACGGCGAATCCCCGGACAACGGCAGCGGTTTCTGGGATGCGTTGTCTGCTGACACGGCGCCCCGCATGTCCGAGACACGTTATGCAGTCATCGCTTTCGGCGACTCGAACTATGCCGACTTCTGTGGACACGGACGAAAGCTCGACGCCCGCCTTGCCGAACTGGGAGCCAGTCGTATCGTCGATCGCGCCGACTGCGAGCCCGATTTCGAGGACACCGCTGCTGGATGGCTGGAGGCGGTCACGGCTGAGCTTCGGAGCTCGGTGGCCGGCGAGACGACCGACGTCCTCGTTGCAAAGAAGAATTCTGGGACAACCTTTGCAGCCGCGCCGATTTCACCGGCGATGTCGCCGCCGCTGCGATACAACAAGAAGGCGCCGCTGACCACAGCCTTGACGCGCAATGTCGTGCTCAACCGTCCGGGTTCTTCCAAAGACGTGCGGCAGTTGGGCTTTCACCTTCCAGGTGACACGGTCAGTTACGAAGCCGGCGACGCTCTCGGAGTCTGGCCCCGAAACAGCTCTCCGTTTGTCGACGAGTGGCTCACCCTTACCGGCCTCGACGGTGACGAGACCGTCGAACTGGGGCAGTACGGGGAAATGACGCTGCGTACCGCGCTCACCGAGCGCCTGGAGATCACTCGAATCTCGACCGACATGATTCGATTCGTGCATCAACGAACCCGCGATTCGGACCTGGCCGAGTTGTTGAAGCCGGAGAATGTCTCCACGTTCAAAGACTGGTCGTGGGGACGACAGTCCGTCGACATTCTCGCGCAGTCGCAAGTTCGTGCCTCGACAGACGAATGGCTCTCGCTGCTCAAACCGATTCAGCCGCGGCTGTATTCGATATCTTCCAGTCCGAAGGAGAACCCACGCGAAGTGCAGTTGACGGTGTCCGCGGTGCGATACAACGTTGCGGGTGTCCCACGGCGTGGAGTGTGCTCGACTTACCTCGCCGACCACGCTCACGATGACGACATCGGTATCTACGTGCAGAAGTCGACCCACTTCCGGCCACCTTCCGATCCCGAGACCCCGATGATCATGGTCGGTCCGGGGACCGGCATTGCACCGTTCCGTGCCTTCCTGCATGAGCGGCGGGCATTGGGGCACACGGGCCCGAACTGGCTGTTCTTCGGAGAACAGCACGCCGCGACCGACTTCTACTACCGCGAAGAAATCGAAGAATTGCGGAAGGACGGATTCCTCACCGAACTCGACCTCGCGTTTTCCCGGGATCAAGCCGACAAGGTCTACGTGCAGGACCGGATGCGTGAGCGGGGTGCACTGCTGTGGGAGTGGTTGCAGAAGGGAGCGCACTTCTACGTCTGCGGCGATGCCAACCGGATGGCCAAGGACGTCGACAGTGCCCTCAACGGGGTGGTCGCTCAGCACGGAAAACTGGCTCCTCGCAGTGCCGAGGCGTACGTGAAGGCTCTTTCGGCGGAGAAGCGCTATGTCCGGGACGTCTACTGACGTCGATCAGACAGCGCCCTTGAACCCGTGCTGACGCCAGGCCTCGTACGTCACGAGGGCGGCAGCGTTGGACAGGTTGAGGGACCGGCGTCCGGGCAGCATCGGGATACGCAGGCGCTCGGTGACGTGTTCGTCCGCCAATACTTCTTCGGACAGTCCGGTGGGTTCGGGCCCGAACAGCAGGACGTCGCCGGGTTGGTAGGCGATATCGGCATACGACGTGGTCGCGTGCGCGGTGAAGGCGAACACGCGAGCGGGGGTGACGGCTTCCCAGGCAGCGGTCAGGTTTTCGTGGACCGTGACAGTCGCCAGGTCGTGGTAGTCCAAGCCTGCGCGCTTGAGCTTCGGCTCCGACAAGTCGAACCCGAGAGGTCCGACCAGGTGGAGTTCGCAACCGGTGCCTGCGACCATGCGGATCGCGTTTCCGGTGTTGGGTGGGATGCGGGGCTCGTGGAACATCACTCGGAACACTCGAGGAACTGTACCGGGCGACGTATCGGTGCCCACGTCCGTGAGAAGACCGGTCGGGAAGTGTGGGCGAATTGGTAACAAACCGGCCAGTCCGTGCGAATCTATTTCCGGCACTCTTCGCAGAACGGACATTTTGATGAACCCTCCCGCCGGTTGGAACCCCGACCCCTTCGACCCCACGATCGACCGTTACTGGGACGGTCAGCAGTGGACCGCGCAGACACGGCCCAAGGGCGTCGACGCACCCACTCAGGCTTTCGGCACTCCCACGCAGGTCTTCGGCGCACCCGGATCGGCGGCGCCGGACACTAACGCCGAGGAAGGCAAGACGCGGCGTAAGTGGCCGTGGATCGCCGGCGCGGCAGTCGTGGGGCTGGTTGCCATCGCCGCGGCGACGGGAGCGGGCAAGTCGGAAGAATCGACGACGCCTGCTGCGACCTCTTCGGCGACAGCTGCAGCGACGACAACCAAGAGCACTGTCCCGTCGACGACAAAGACCACAACGTCGTCCGCCCCGCCGACCACGACTACCGCGACGACGCTGCCGACCACGACAACCACCGTGGCAATCGTGCCGCTGGTGCCTCAGGTTCCGGAGACCACGACAACGCCGTACGTTCCGCCCGCTCCGGCGTACACGCCCCCGAAGACAACGGAACCCGCCTACGTTCCGCCGCCGGCCAAGGTGCCTGACGCGGGGGTGTATTACGCCAACTGTGCAGCCGTGCGAGCGGCCGGTGCTGCCCCGATCTACCGCGGCGATCCCGGCTATTCGTCCAAGCTTGATCGTGACGGTGACGGCGTGGCCTGCGAGACCTAGGCGATCGAACCGGTGTCGGTGCGGCGGGGCAGTATGGACGGCATGCTCCCCGAAGAATCCGACGATGTCGTCGGCGAAGACTATTCAGACGCGCGGCTGGCCGGGCAGAAGTGGCGTCAGCGCACTTTCACCAACTGCAATTTCCGAGACGCCGACCTCACCGGACTCACGACGGAGTCGGTGGTGTTCACGGATTGTGATTTCACCGGCACCGATCTGGGGGAGTCCGTGCACACGGGAACTGCGTTCCGCTCGTGCAATTTTGCCCGGACCAGCCTGTGGCACAGCACGTTCCGAAACTGCAGTCTGCTCGGGTCGACGTTCGACGGTTGCCGCATCCGGCCGTTGACGCTCGACGAAGTCGACTTCTCGTTGACCTCACTCGGCGGGGCGGACATGAGAAAGATCGACTTCACCTCATGCCGCTTCCGTGAAGCGAACCTGGTTCGGGCCGACATGCGGGGCGCGGTGCTGGCGTCCGCGGATCTGTCCGGTGCTCGCACGGGTGGACTCAAACTCGAAGGTGCAGACCTGCGCGGTGCGCGGATCGATCCGAGCCTGTGGACGTCCGCGTCGGTCGGAAACGCGCAGATCGAGTTGATGCAGGCGGTGGCGTACGCGTCGGCGCACGGTCTTGTCGTCGACATGAAGTAGCAGCGCCTAGCTCTCCAAGCGCTCCTCGAGGCGCACCGTCACCAGCTCGCCGGTCTCCTTGCCGATGGCTTTGCGAAGATCGGCTTTGACCGGCAGCTTGTGGTTACCGTCTCCCAACGCCATGAACGAACTCTGGAACGGATGTCCGTCGATCGTCCCGCGTACCTTGACCAGGCCGCGGGTGCCGAAGAACTCGGCGGACTCCGGCCAGATCACATAAGTCCACCCGCCCTTGGCGTCGCTCTTCTGCAGGGTGGCCGTGAATTCCTTGTCCAGCAACATGATGTCGGTCCTTTCGAACTCGTCCCAGTCGATCAGCGGATGAATTCCCGTGCGAGCAGATCCATCAGCAGTCCGTCCTTCCACACACCATGGCGATCTCGCGAATACTCGCGCATCACCCCGACGTCTTTGAACCCCACCGATCGGTAGCACGCGATGGCGACGGAGTTGTCGACCTCCGGGTCGATGACCAGACGGTGGAATGCGAGGTCGTCGATCAGGTGGGCACACAGCACGCGAATCGATTCGCGACCGAACCCTCGGCCGTGGAAGTCGGGATCGAGGAACAAGTCGAGCCCGGCGTGGCGGAAGTCGGGGTTGTCCTCCGCCTCATACCACTGGATGAAGCCGATCAGGTGGTCGCCGTGGAAGATGCTGTAGCGCGTGGTGCCAGCCTCCGGCGCTGCAGGCCAGTCGTCGTCGGGATTTTGCCACCAGTGCACGACGTCCGGGTGCAGGTGAATTGCCCGCAGACGGGCGTGATGATCGGGCGCGACGGGGGAGAGGAGCACCCTCGGGCCGCGTAGTTCCGGAGCCGTTGTCACTCATCGACCCTAACCTGGAACAATGGTCGCCGTGACTGCAACGATCCTCGACGGCAAAGCTACCCGCGACGAAATCTTCGAAGACCTGAAGGTGCGGGTGAGCGCTCTGAAGGCAGAGGGCATCACACCCGGCTTGGGCACCATCCTGGTGGGCGACGACCCCGGATCCGCGGCTTACGTGCGCGGCAAGCACAACGACTGCGCCAAGGTCGGTATCAATTCTTTGCGACGCGACCTGCCTGCCGACATCACGCAGGAGCAGCTCAACGCGACGATCGACGAGCTCAATGCCAATCCCGAGTGCACCGGCTACATCGTGCAGTTGCCGCTTCCCAAGCACCTTGACGAGAACGCAGCCCTCGAGCGCATCGACCCCGACAAGGACGCCGACGGCTTGCACCCGGTCAACCTCGGTCGACTGGTGTTGGGCAAGGAAGCCCCGCTGCCGTGCACCCCGCGTGGAATCCTGCATCTCCTGCGCCGCTACGAGGTCCCTATTGCAGGCGCACACGTGGTGGTAGTCGGACGAGGCGTCACAGTCGGTCGCCCGATCGGATTGCTGCTGACGCGTCGTAGCGAGAACGCGACGGTCACGCTCTGCCACACCGGTACCCGCGATCTCGCGGCCGAGGTTCGCCGCGCCGACATCATCGTCGCTGCCGCCGGCGTTCCCGGCCTCATCACCGCAGACATGGTCAAGCCCGGGGCAGCGGTCCTCGACGTCGGCGTCAGTCGCACCGACGACGGCCTGCGCGGCGACGTCGCAGCCGACGTCAACGAGGTCGCCGGCTTCGTCTCACCCAACCCCGGTGGTGTCGGACCGCTGACCCGCGCGTTCCTGATCACCAACGTGGTCGAGCGCGCCGAGCGGGTTCTGGCCGGAGTCTGAGTCCGATGTCCTCACTGGTCGGCCTCGCGAAGAAGAATCTGCCCATGCTCGCGGTCCTCGCCGTGATCGCGGCGGCCGTGGTTCTCGTGCTGGCCGACCGGTGGCGCCGCGGCGCCCTCGTCTTCGGTGTTGCCGTCATCATCGGAGCTGCCGCTCGGTGGTTCGTTCCCGAGAACCGTGTGGGGTTGCTCGCGGTGCGTGGAAGGGTCTTCGACACTGCGGCGATGGGCGTTATGGGTGTGCTGATCGCGACGCTCGCCCTGACCATCGATCCGCTCGGTACCGACTGAGAAGATCAGCCCCCGTAGAACGAGCGAATATCGATATCACTCAAAGGGATCCACTCCGGTGAATGTGCGGATGTCGACTTCTTTCCAGCCTTGACCGGTGCACTCCGTAACGTCACCGCAAGTGCAGGTTCCTCGTCGATTCGCCCGGCGAGGGCGTAGATCGCGGCGAGATGGTGAACGCACGGCGAGCGTCTACCTGAGCAGTCGCAGCTGGCAGTGCACTCCGAAAGATCAACGGCTACTGCGATATTTCGAGCCTGCAGTTCGGTGACGATGCTGTCCGGCAGTTCGCCGGTGGAGACGGATCTGTTCGCCTTTCCAGCCGAACGGAGAAGGCTCTTCACTGCAGCGATCTCGGATTTGGTCCAGAGCGGGACACCAATCGTCACTGACGAAGTTTTTGCCTTGGTGCTCACCTCGGCGACGACAGTCCCCGACGAGACGACGGTGAACTCCACGGAACCGTTGCGTGCCAGGGTGCGAGCCGTCGGCAGGGACGGGTTCGGACCGGACGCCGCGGTCCGCTCCACCGTGCGCAGCCACGCTCGACCCCAAGCGGTGACGCCGAATTCGTTGGCCATCAGATGATCACCGCGCCGTCGAGTTCGAGAAGTTCACGCAGTTCGGTGTCGGGGAGATCGGCCAGCGCGGCCTCGACGTTCCCGGAGACAGCATCGGCCACAGCTCGTTTGGACTCGTGCATCGCTGCTATGTGATCCTCCACGGTACCGCCCGTCACCAAGGTATGGACGTTGACGGTGCGTTTCTGGCCGATGCGGTGTGCCCGGTCGGTTGCTTGATCCTCGACGGCTGGGTTCCACCACCGGTCGTAGTGCACGACATGACTTGCGCGCGTGAGGTTGAGGCCGAAGCCGGCGGCGCGCAAGCTCAGAATCAGAACCGGTGGTGAATCCGTCTCGTTCTGGAACGCGTCGACCATCGCGTCTCGTTTGTCGGTGTTCAGGCCGCCGTGGAGGAAAGGCACGGCACCGATACCCAGTTCGGCTCCCAGGTGTCGCGAGAGCATCTCGCCCATCGTCCGGTACTGCGTGAATATCAGCGCGCGATCGCCGTCGTCGACGATCTCGGCGATCATTTCCATTGCGCGGTCGAGCTTTCCGGATCTTCCGTAGAGGTCGTCCGTATCGCCGGTGACCTGCGCCGGGTGATTGCATACCTGCTTGAGGGTGGTCAGAAGGGCAAGAATGTTGCCGCGCCGGGCAATTCCCGTGCCCAATCCGGAGTCGAACGCATCGGCAACTGCCGACCGGTAGATGCGCGCCTGTTCCGACGTCAGAGTGCACGAGACCGTGGAGAACTGTTTGGGCGGAAGATCCTTGGCCACTGTGTCTTTGGTTCTGCGCAGAATGAAAGGATCGATCACCGCGGCAAGTCTGGTCGCCGCGGTGGCCGATCGACCGGATTCGATCGGGACGGCAAAGCGTTGACGAAACCGTGCGCGAGTTCCGAGGACGTCGGGATTTGCGACGCGAAAGAGTGACCACAATTCTTCGAGGCGGTTCTCCACCGGCGTGCCGGTCATCGCTACCTTGACGTCCGCCGACAACTGCATTGCTGCTTTCGCGGCGAGGGAAGCGGGGTTCTTGATCTGTTGCGCCTCGTCGAAGACCACTGAACTCCAATGGACCGGGGCAAATTGGGCTGCGTCGGAACGCAAGACGCTGTAGCTGGTCAGAACCGTAGTGCCGGCGGGGATACGAGTGGGAAGTGCACGGGCGGCCCCGTGATGAACGTGCAGTGGCAGATGCGGAGCGAATCGCTCGATCTCGCGGCGCCAGTTTCCTATCACCGAGGTGGGACACACAACCAGATGCGGACCGTCGCCGGCGCGGATCGCGATCATCGAAATCGCTTGCAGTGTCTTACCCAAACCCATCTCGTCGGCCAAGATCCCACCACCCGAACCCGACAGAGCCGTCAGCCAGGCAACTCCCTGCATTTGATACGGGCGCAGAGTCGCCTGAATCTTTGCTCGGCGAAGGCTGTCCACGGCTGTACGCGCATCCGTGAACAACCGCACCGTGGACTCGGCGCTTCGGATCTTCGTGTCGTCGTGCTCGATCGCGGCATGCGCTGCGGTCGGAATGTCATGTGCGCCGGTGTCGATGACGCGCTTCCACGCGAGCAGCGACGATCCGAGGTCGCCGCGACCAGCATCGAGGTTGTGGAACGCGTCGATCGCGGTGGTGAGGTCGAGCAGTTGCGCTCCGACGTCGGTTGCTGTGATCGACTCGTCGACCGGGATCGCAAGCCTGCACACGCCCGGCGACCCGGTCGGCATCCCCAGTGCCGACAGCCGCGCTGCCGGGTCTGCGTCACCCCAGAACGCGAAGGACATGTGCTCGGGAATGTACGTAGCCTGCAGGCGCGTCGAGCATGGCTGATTCACGTTCGCCGATGCTAGCCGCGCCGGCTCACGTTCGCCAATGAGAATGTCGGGAAAACCCGCAGATCAGCTGTGGTTTTCCCGACATTGACGAATCCTGAAAACGTGGCTCTGTGCCGAATCAGCGAGCCGTACGCGCGAACTCCATCGTTCGGCGAAGCAGTCCGGCGACGGCGTCCGCCTCCGTCAGGAAGCCGTCGTGGCCGTCCTTGGACTTGAGAATCTCGAGGCCGCTGCACGTGGAAATTCCGTCGGCGATCTCCTCCTGCAAGCGAAGGGGATACAGCCGATCCGAGTCGACGCCGCCCACCACGACCGGTGCCGTGATCGATGCCAACGCCGCCGCAACACCGCCGCGTCCACGACCGATGTCGTGCCGGTTCATGGCCTCGGTCAGGAGGACGTACGTGCTCGGGTCGAAGCGGTCGACCAGCTTGTCTGCCTGATGTTCCAGGTAACTCTGTACGGCGTATCGTCCACCGTTCCAAGGATTTTCGTCGTTCTGAGCGGAGTTCTCGAAGCGTGCGTCAAGTTCGGCCTCGGTGCGGTACGTGAGGTGCGCGATGCGACGGGCGATGCCGAGTCCGGCGCGAGGTGCCCGCCCCGTTCCGTGGTAGTCACCGCCCTGCCAATCCGGATCGGAGACGATGGCAGCGATCTGCGTCGTCTGGGTGCCGATCTGATCTGCAGTGGCCCGTGAACCGGTTGCGAGAACCAACGCGGAGCGAATGCCGTCCGGGTAGGTAACTGCCCATTCGAGGGTGCGCATGCCCCCCATGGATCCGCCGACTACCGAGGCCAACTGGTCGATCCCGAGGAGATCGACGAGCTTCTTCTCCGCCGCGATCTGATCCCGGATGGAGATCTCCGGGAACCTGCTGCCCCACGGCTTGCCGTCGTCGGCCGGCGAACTGGGACCGGTCGTGCCGCGACAACCACCGAGGACATTGGTTGCGATGACGCACCATTCGCCGGTGTCGATCGGTTCGCCGGGGCCGACCATCCCGTTCCACCAGCCGGGGGAGGGCTGATTCGCGGAGATCGGTCCGGTGACGTGTGAGTCTCCGGTCAGTGCGTGCTCGACGAGTACGACGTTGTCGCGGTTCGGGGAAAGCTCACCCCACCGCTGAACGGCGAGCGAAACCGATGGGAGCACCGCGCCGCTCTCGAGTTCCAAGGCACCGATGTCGACGAACCCCACCTGGCCGTCGGGTGGGGGCAGGAGGTCGATCCTGGGCTCCAATTCGTTCACGGTCACGAGTTTGCCACCGCTGCCAGGCCGACGGTGAGATCGGCGAGGATGTCGTCGATTCCTTCGATGCCGACCGCGAGGCGGACGAGCCCGGGGGTGACACCGGAGGCGAGCTGCTCTTCGGGGGTGAGCTGCGAGTGTGTCGTCGAGGCGGGGTGGATGACGAGTGAGCGAACGTCACCGATGTTGGCGACGTGGCTGTGCAGCGTCAGGGCGTTGACGAACGTCTTGCCCGCATCGATACCGCCGGGCAGCTCGAAGGTGACGATGGCGCCGGTTCCCTTGGGCGTCAGCTGCTTTCCACGTTCGAACCATGGCGAGGAGGGAAGTCCCGCGTAGGAAACGGAAGCCACCTCACCGTGGCCGTCGAGGAATTCGGCGACCTTCTGTGCATTGGATACGTGGCGCTCGATGCGCAGGCTCAAGGTTTCGATACCCTGCGCGATGAGGAACGCGTTGAACGGCGCCACGGCGGAACCGAGATCGCGCAGCAGTTGGACGCGGGCCTTGAGTGCGAACGCCGGCGCGCCGAGGTCCGCGAAGGTGACGCCGTGGTAGCTGGGATCAGGCGTCGTGAAGTTCGTGTGGCGACCCTGCGTCCAGTCGAAAGTGCCACCGTCGACGATGACGCCGGCGATCGCGGTGCCGTGTCCACCAAGGTATTTGGTGGCGGAGTGAACGACGATGTCGGCGCCGTGTTCGAGTGGGCGAAGCAGGTACGGCGTCGCGACTGTGTTGTCCACGATCAACGGAAGACCGTTCTCGTGGGCCAGTGACGAGATACCGGGTAGGTCGAGGATGTGGTTCTTCGGATTGGCGATCGTTTCGCCGTAGAACGCCTTCGTATTCGGGCGAATGGCTTCGCGCCACTGCTCGAGATTGTCGGGATCCTCGATGAACGTGACTTCGATACCCAGCTTGCGAAGGGTGTAGTGCAGGAGGTTGTACGTGCCGCCGTACAGGTACGGGCTGGAGACGATGTGGTCGCCGGCCTCGGCGATGTTGAGGATCGCGATGGTCTCGGCGGCCTGACCCGAGGAGAGGAGGAGTGCGGCGACTCCGCCTTCGAGGGCAGCGATGCGCTGCTCGACGGCGTCCTGTGTGGGATTCATGATCCGCGTGTAGATGTTGCCCGGCTCGGCGAGGCCGAACAGTGCCGCAGCGTGATCGGTGCTGTCGAAGACGTAGCTGGTGGTCTGGTAGATCGGCAGAGCGCGCGCGTTGGTGGCGGTGTCCGCTGTTTGTCCGGCGTGCACCTGCTTGGTCTCGAACGACCAGTTCGCGGTCGGATCCGAAGTTGCTGCGGCGTCGGCTGTGTTGTCGGTCATGATTTGTTCACTCCAGTGGTCTGACGGATAGATGTCGGACGGGGGCGAATGATCGCCGCCCCGTGCTGGGGTCTATCTACAAGTGCGACACATACTGAAATACCTCCGTGGGGCTCGGCCCGGTCTGGGGTCCGTCCCTGTCGGACCCGCGCTTGTCACCCGAATTGCGGTGGAACTGCGCGAGCAGATCCACGTCGGGAAACCTGGTCATCACCCGGGGCACCCCACCGCGGTTGGAGGGTTGCCGTCCAGCGAGCCGGGGCTTGACGCTGGCACTCATGACCAAGTCGGATTCTACCGGGAAGTGAGCGCAGTCCTGACACGGGGCGAAATGTGAGCCGCAACCGCACGCGAGGCAGAGCGACGCAGCCCACTAGCAGGCAAAAGTTACTCGCGAGTAGAGACCGATGAGTGGACCTGCCGGTTGCGGCCTCACGGGTTAGCAGTACGCTTGTCTTGTTTGGGACTCATCTCCCGAGATCAGTCCACACCGTCTAGGTTTGATAATCGAACCGTTCGCGGACCCACTCACAAAGTGTGACCGCAACCGTGTAACCAGGGAAACTTCCTAGGAGGACGCGAAGCACCCATGTCCAAAATCAAGGTTGAGGGCACCGTCGTCGAACTCGACGGCGATGAGATGACGCGCATTATCTGGCAGTTCATCAAAGACAAGTTGATCCATCCGTATCTCGATGTGAACCTCGAGTACTACGACCTCGGTATCGAGTACCGCGACGAGACCGACGATCAGGTCACCATCGACGCAGCGCACGCGATCCAGAAGCACGGCGTCGGCGTCAAATGCGCCACGATCACGCCGGACGAGGCACGTGTCGAGGAATTCGGTCTCAAGAAGATGTGGCGTTCCCCGAACGGAACGATCCGCAACATTCTCGGCGGCACGATCTTCCGCGCACCGATCATCATCTCCAACGTTCCGCGACTCGTTCCGGGCTGGACCAAGCCGATCATCATCGGCCGTCACGCATTCGGCGACCAGTACCGCGCCACAGACTTCAAGGTCCCCGGCCCCGGCAAGGTGATGATCACCTACACGCCTGAGGACGGCAGCGCACCGATCGAGCACGAACTTGTCAACTTCCCCGAAGAGGGCGGCGTCGTCCAGGGGCAGTACAACTTCACCACGTCCATCCGTGACTTCGCTCGCGCGTCGCTCACCTACGGACTGCAGCAGAACTACCCGGTGTACCTGTCCACCAAGAACACCATTCTCAAGGCGTACGACGGTGCCTTCAAGGACATCTTCCAGCACGTCTACGAGACCGAGTTCAAGGCTGAGTTCGATGCTGCAGGTCTGACCTACGAGCACCGCCTCATCGACGACATGGTCGCTTCCGCACTCAAGTGGGAGGGCGGATACGTCTGGGCATGCAAGAACTACGACGGCGACGTCCAGTCCGACACCGTGGCCCAGGGCTTCGGTTCGCTCGGCCTCATGACGTCGGTTCTGCTGACACCGGACGGAAAGACCTGTGAGGCAGAGGCTGCTCACGGCACCGTGACGCGTCACTACCGTCAGCACCAGCAGGGCAAGCCCACCTCGACCAACCCGATCGCGTCCATCTTCGCGTGGACCCGCGGGCTCGAGCATCGTGGCAAGCTCGACAGCACCCCTGAGGTCATCGGCTTCGCGCAGGCGCTCGAAGACGTTGTCATCAAGACCGTCGAAAGCGGCCAGATGACCAAGGACCTCTCGATGCTGGTCGGCGGCGATCAGGGCTACCTGACCACCGAGGAGTTCCTCGGCGCGCTCGACGTGAACCTGCAGAAGGCCATGGCCGCGAAGTAGATTCACCGCTTCACCTGTCAAATGGGACGTCTGGGAAACCGGGCGTCCCATTTGTGTTCGCGGTCTCACGTGAGTGAACTCACCCGCTCTCACTTGGAAGTTCAACCAGGTGTGAGACCACAATTGGTCAGTGACTTCGTCTACCCTCTCCCGTTCTGACACCTCGACACCCGGGGTTCGTTCCGCCAGAGGTCCGGCGATGCTCGCTCTCGCTCTCGGTGGTTTCGGTATCGGCACAACCGAGTTCGTCTCCATGGGGTTGCTCCCGGAAATGGCATCCGGACTCGGCGTCTCGGAACCCGTCGCGGGTCACGTGATCTCGGCGTACGCGCTCGGAGTTGTCGTCGGCGCTCCGCTGATCGCTGCACTCACCGCACGAGTACCGCGCCGCACCCTGTTGATCGCACTCATGGTCGCGTTCACCGTCGGCAATGCCGCCTCGGTTTTCGCGCCCTCGTACACGACGCTGATGATGGCCCGCTTCGTCGCCGGATTGCCGCACGGCGCGTATTTCGGAGTCGCCGCTCTGGTCGCAGCTCACCTGGCCGAACCGGGAAAACGCGCGAAGGCCGTCGCCATGGTGATGATGGGTCTTTCCGTGGCCAACGTGATCGGGGTACCGGTCGCGGCCTGGATCGGCCAGGCACTCGGCTGGCGCAGCGCCTTCGCCTTGGTTGCGGTGATCGGAGTGGCAACCGTTGCTTCGCTCTTCGTCTGGATTCCGCGTTTGGACGGCATGCCGGTGACGAATCCGATCACCGAACTCGGGGCACTGGGCCGCGTTCAGGTGTGGATGACCCTGATCGTGGGCATGGTCGGATTCGGCGGGATGTTTGCCGTCTACACCTACATCAGTACGACTCTCACCGACGTGTCCGGGCTTGGCGCTTCGTTCATTCCCCTCGCACTCATGCTGTACGGACTGGGCATGGTGGCCGGCAACTTCGTCGGTGGATACCTCGCGGATCGCGCACTGATGAAGGGCTTGTTCCTGTCGATGGGATCCCTCGTGGTCATCCTCGCGATCTTCGTTATCGCCGTGCGCAATCCGTACACGGCGCTCGTCTTCGTCTTCCTCATCGGGCTCGCCGGGTCGTCGATGGTGCCTGGCCTCCAGACACGGTTGATGGATGTCGCCGAGGATGCTCAGACCTTGGCCGCGTCTCTCAATCACGCCGCACTCAACATCGCCAACGCCTTCGGAGCGTGGATCGGCGGCGTCGTCATCGCAGCCGGTTACGGGTACACCGCGCCGGCAGCGGTGGGGTCGTTGCTGGCCGTCGCGGGTCTCGTCGTGCTGGCGGTAGCGGTGATTCTGCAGCGTAGGGCCGCGCGCTGACCTGGGCGCCCATCCGCGTCGGTGGAATCGGCTACGGTGCTTGCCGTGCCACAAACTGCTGACTCCCACATTCTTGCGCCCCACACCATCACGTCCGTGAACGTCAACGGCGTTCGAGCAGCTGCCCGCAAGGGCATGCTCGACTGGCTGGAGAAGACGTCGGCGGATTTCATCTGCCTTCAGGAAACGCGTGCGTCGGACGATCAGCTTCGCGAGACTCTCGAGCCGGCACTCGGCAACGGATGGTTCCTGGTCTCCGCCGAGCCGTCCGTGAAGGGACGCAACGGAGTCGCGGTGCTCTCACGCACGGAACCGGACGCGGTGCGGATCGGTCACGGGGACGACGAGTTTCTCGACGCCGGTCGATACATCGAAGCCGACTTCGCGGATCTGACCGTCGCGAGCCTGTACCTGCCCTCCGGTGAGGCGCTCACGCCGAAGCAGGAGGAGAAGGAGCGGTTCATGGCATCCTTCGCAGTTCACCTCGCCTCCACCGCTGCAGCGGCCGAGGCTGCCGATCGTCACGTGGTGGTCAGCGGCGATTGGAACATCGCGCACACCGAACTCGACCTCAAGAACTGGAAGACCAACAAGAAGTCTTCGGGATTCCTCCCCGAGGAGCGCGCCTGGATGGATCTGCTGTTCGCCGAAGATTCCGCGTGGGTGGACGTCTTCCGCACCCTCCATCCGGGTGTCGAGGGCCCGTACTCGTGGTGGTCGTACCGCGGAAAGGCATTCGACAACGATTCGGGTTGGCGTATCGATTACCAGGTTGCCACTCGCGGATACGCCGAGCGGGCCAAGGTCGCGCTCGTGGAACGCGCTGAGTCCTACGACCTCCGTTGGTCGGATCATGCGCCTGTCACCGTCTCGTACCGATAGAGACGCGTATGTCTGAAGGTCTGAAAATGCCGAGCGCAAAGACGCGCAACGCCATCATCACCGTCGTGGTGGCGGTGGTTGCGCTCGTGCTGGCGGTCACCCTTTCTTCACGTGACTCCGACAGTTCGGCGTCGTCGGTGACGAAGTCCTCGAGTGCCCAGTCCTCGACTGTTCAAGCCAAGCCGGGTGCTACCACCAAGGCTGCGCCGTCGAGTTCCGTGCCCTCGAATTCCGCGCCCTCGAATTCCGCTGCCAAGCCAACGCAGCAGACAAGCACCGATGCGCCGGCGCGAGTGCTCGCCACGCTGGTCGAGATCGACGCCGGGAGGTGGCCGGATTCCGCCAATGCGCCGGGCACCAAGGGCGGCATCACCTTCCGCAACAGCGAAGGCCGCCTACCCGCTGTCGGTGCCGGTGCCGGTGGCGGACGTGTCGTCTATCAGGAATGGGACGTGAACCCGAAGAAGAACGGCCAAGGACGCGACGCCGAGCGAATCGTCACCGGCAACGACGGTTCGGCGTGGTACACCCTCGATCACTACGACACGTTTGTGAGGATTCGCTGATGTCCGATTCGTCTACGGTCAGCGTGGCGCAGTGGCTGGATCCGTCTTCGGATGTGGTTTCGGTGGCGCTGCAGAGCGACCCGGCCGTTGCAGATGATCTTGCACGTCAACTCCGTGCCGAGAATTTTGTCGTTCGGGTGGTTCGCGGAGAGAACATGCGGACAACGGCGCAGGTCTTCGACGAGTTTGCGGCAGCCTTCCAGTTTCCGTCCCACTTCGGGCGAAACAAAGACGCTTTCGACGATGTCATGCGCGATCTCGACGACGTCCTCGGACTCGGCGCCGGATATGTAGTTGTGGTCCGAGGTGCGGGTTCTCTACTGTCCGAGCAACAGGATCAGTTGGAGTGGTTCCGCGAAACGATGGACTTCTACGCCGAAGAATGGGAACCCGTCGTTTTCCGGACCGTCTACCAGTTCGGTGCGGAGGACCTCACCGCCCACGGTGAAGACCTCGTCGAACTCGACTACCCGGGCACCACGCCACTGCACTGATTTCCACTCGTGAAAAGATCGGAACCATGTCGACCCCTGCAGAACAGAAGCCCACCGCAAAGCCTCGCGTGCTTTCCGGAATCCAGCCGACGTCGGATTCTTTCCACCTCGGCAACTACCTGGGTGCGCTGCAGCAGTGGGTTCCGTTGCAGGACGATTTCGACGCTTTCTACTTCATTCCGGATCTTCACGCCATCACGGTGACGCAGGACCCGAAGGAATTGCGTCGTCGCACCAAGGTTGCGGTGGCTCAGCTCCTTGCGGTGGGGATCGATCCGGATCGGGCGACGCTGTTCGTACAGAGTCAGGTTCCCGAGCACGCACAGTTGGCGTGGGTCCTGAACTGCATCACCGGTTTCGGTGAAGCCAGCCGTATGACGCAGTTCAAGGACAAGTCCGCCAAGCAGGGCAGCGACAACGCCAGTGTCGGTTTGTTCACGTATCCGGTTCTGATGGCCGCGGACATCCTTCTGTACCGCCCGCAGCGCGTCCCCGTGGGTGAGGATCAGCGTCAGCACCTCGAACTCGCACGCGATCTGGCCGGCCGGTTCAACACCCGCTACGGCAAGGCGTTCGTCGTTCCCGAGCCGCAGATCATCAAGGGCACGGCAAAGATCTACGACCTGCAGGATCCGACCGCCAAGATGAGCAAGTCCGCCGCCAGTGCGGCCGGACTGATCAATCTGCTCGACGATCCGAAGGTGTCGGCAAAAAAGATCAAGTCGGCCGTCACCGACAACGAGCGCGAGATTCGTTTCGACCCGCAGGCCAAGCCGGGCGTCAGCAACCTGCTCACCATTCAGTCGGCTCTCTCGGGAGTACCGATCGAGACTCTGGTGGCCGGTTACGAGGGCAAGGGGTACGGCGACCTCAAGACCGATACCGCTGACGTGCTGACCGAGTTCGTCACCCCACTCAAGGCGAAGGTCGACGGTTACCTTGCCGACGAGGCAGAGCTGGATCGCATCATCGCGGCCGGAGCGCACCGCGCCCGTGAGGTGTCTTCACGCACTCTCGCCGCTGTCTATGACAAGGTCGGATTCCTGGCACCGAAGGGCTGACTTACGCGAATTCGGACTCACGACGCCTGACCGAACATGAGGGGGACGGCAATGGCTGACACGGACGACGACGCACCGAGCTTTCTCGAGAAGCAACGGGCAGCGCGACCCTGGCTCGATCATCTGGTTCGCGCGGCCGGACGGTTTCAAGAGCAAAAAGGCGACTATTACGCTGCTGGTATCACGTACTTCAGCGTTCTCGCGTTGATTCCGATCATGATGGTCGCGTTTGCAGTGGCCGGTTTCGTATTGGCCGGGCATCCCGAGTACCTGGAGTCGATTCAGGAGCAGATCACCAAGAGCATTCCGGGCAGCTTGGGTGACACCATCAACACGCTGATCGATTCGGCCATCGACTCGCGCGCGAGCGTCGGAATCTTCGGCCTCCTGGGTGCTGCGTACGCGGGTCTCGGTTGGATGGCAAATGTTCGCGACGCGCTGACGGCGATGTGGGAGAGCAAGCGCGAGCCGAAGGGGTTCGTACGTACCAAACTTGGTGACGCAGGGGCCCTCGTCGGTCTGGCTCTCGCCATGGTCGTCTCACTGGGAATGTCGGCGCTGAGCAGTGGGCCGGTTGCGACTCAGATCGTGAAATGGCTCAACCTCGAGAACATCACCGGTGTCGGCGTGGGGCTCAGAGTTGCTTCACTGTTGCTCTCACTCCTGGCGACGTGGGCGGTGTTCCTGTGGGTGATCGCCCGGCTGCCGCGCGAGCCTGTCACGCTGCGTAGCGCTGCGCAGGCAGCGGTTATCGCCGCGATTGTGTTCGAGATCTTCAAGCAGGTGGGTGCGATCTACCTCGCTGCCGTCACCAACGGACCAGCGGGCGTGGCATTCGGTCCGATCATCGGTTTGCTCGTGTTCGTGTTCACGGCGTCACGGATGCTGCTGTTCTGCACGGCGTGGGCGGCGACGACCAAGGAAAGTATGGCCCTGGCGTTCGTTCCGCCGCCGGATCCCGCAGTGATCTCGCCGCGAATCGTTGTCAGTGACGGTGCTTCACCGTCTCGCGTGGCTGCGCTGATCGCCACGGGTGCGGTTGCCGGCCTGGGTCTTTCGGGCTTCATGCGTCGTCGGCCGCGCTAGCGCCTCCGACGGTTGAGGGCAACGGCTCCCGCCACCAGCGCGATCACCACTACTCCACCGACAGCACCGATGAGTATGCGGTCAGTGGTGTCGGATTCGGCGTCGGTAGCGGTGGGTGCTGCCGAGATCGAGCCTGGTGCAGCGGCAGACGGTGTGCGAGTGACATCGGGCGAGGCATCGTCGGTGGATCGGTCCGTCAACGAGCCGACGGTTGTGCTCGCGGGGAGTGCATATCCGTAGTCGAGTAGACGGGCAGCTTGTTCCCACGGACGGATCGGCTTGGCTTCGCCGCCCATCAATGTCACCAGTAGTTTCCGGCCGTTACGCTCCGCGCCACCCACATACGTGTGGCGGGCGTCGTCGGTGAAGCCGGTCTTGCCGCCCAATGCGCCGTCGTAGTTGTAGAGCAGTTGATTGTCGTTGGCGAGAGTGAATCCGGGGCGGTCCTGATCGTCGGGAATCGTCGGATCTTTGGGGAAGCCGGGAAATTCGACGGTCTCGGTATGGATCAGACCGGCAAACGTCGGATTCTGCAGGGCGGTATGGAAAATCACGGCCAGGTCGTACGGCGAGCTGCTCATCCCCGGGCCGTCGAGTCCGGATGGAGTTGCCGTGCGGGTGTCGAGGGCGCCGAGTTCGGCCGCGAGCGCGTTCATTTTCGACACGGCTGCAGCGTCACCGCCGAGTTGGCGGGCAAGAGCGTGCGCGGCATCATTTCCCGATGCCATGACCAGGCCCTGCATCAGTTGCCGGTTGGTGTACTTGCCGCCCTTGCCGATGCCGACAGCGCTACCTTCAGCGTCCGCGTCTTCGGCCGTTGCGGTGATTTCGGTGTCGAGATCGAGTTCGTCGAGCGCGACAAGAGCCAAGAGCATCTTGATGGTGCTGGCCGGTCGGTAGCGACCGTGCGGATCTTTCGCGGCGAGGACCTCACCGGTTTCGGCGTCCGCGAGTACCCATCCGGATGCCGCGATATCCGCCGGGAGCGGGGGAGCGCCGTCAGGGAGTACAACACCGCACTCGCCGAGCTTGTCTCCACCGACAGGGCTTTCCGGAATCGGGACAGCAGTCGGGGCCGTAGATCCGGGCGCGGGTGCTTCGGAGAGATCGATCGCCGGTGCCGGGCTACTCGTGAAAGGGCAGCTGTCGGTGTTGGGTGTTGTGAACGGCGCTTCGGTGGTGGTGGTGGGCGGCGGGGCCGGTTGGGCGCCGGCCACTCCCGAGGTCCCTACGACACCGGTAAACGCAATGCTCCCTGAGAGCACTGTTCCGGCTACTGCCACTGCACACTTTCGACGCCACATCATCGATATACGAGGGTATGCGAACGTGAGGGAACGTCCGAATCGCCACGCAAGCAGAGGGATCGAAAACAGGCGATTCGGTTTGTACATCGGTCATAGTGGACGATCGCCGCCGATGAGTTCCACCACCACGCAGAGTCTGTAACAGTGGGGTAGTCGGCTACTCGAATGGCGCACACGCACTGACGACAGGGGATCGGTATGGGCAAGATCGTGGTGACAGAATTCGTGTCCTTGGACATGGTGATGGAAGCTCCCGGTGGCGAACCGGGTTATGCGCACACTGGATGGGTCTTTCCGTACCAGGAGGGCGATCAGATGAAGTTCAAACTCGACGAAACCCTCGCCGCGGACGTCCTTCTGCTCGGGCGGCGGACCTACGAGAGCTTCGCCGGTGCCTGGCCCGAGCGCGAGGACGACCAAGGCTTTGCGGACAAGATGAACGAGATGCCCAAGTACGTCGTCACGAGTTCGACCGAACCGCTCGAATGGAACAACTCGACGGCGCTCGACGGTCCCATCGAGGAATCTGTCCCGAAGCTCAAGGAGCAGATCGACGGCGAGATCTTGGTCGCGGGAAGTCGGACGCTCGTCCACGCGTTGTTGCTGGCCGGTCTGGTCGACGAGCTTCGTCTGATGGTCTTCCCGGTCATTCTCGGGTCCGGCGGGAGAGTGTTCCCCGAATCGGCCGACAAGATCGTCCTCGAGTTGAAGGACGATCGTCGGTACGAATCCGGAGTTCAGGTACTGACGTACCACCCCACGGTCACGTAGACCTCTCGAAAACATCTGTGGCCGAGCCTCTTCGAGAGTCTCGGCCACAGATGTCTTGTCGGCTAACTGTTCTCGGGGAAGCCGAGGTTGATGCCGCCGTGGCTGGGGTCGAGCCAGCGACTGGTGACGGCTTTACCTCGCGTGAAGAAATGAACACCTTCTGTCCCGTGAGCGTGGGTGTCACCGAAGAGGCTGTTCTTCCAGCCGCCGAAGCTGTAGTAGGCCATGGGAACCGGGATGGGGACGTTGATGCCGATCATGCCGACCTCCACCTCGTTCTGGAAGCGTCGGGCAGCGCCGCCGTCGTTGGTGAAGATGGCGGTGCCGTTTCCGTACGGGTTGTTGTTGATCAGTTCGAGGGCTTGGTCGTAGGTATCGACACGCACGACGGAGAGGACAGGCCCGAAGATTTCGTCGGTGTAGATCGACATGTCGGTGGTGACGTAATCGATGAGGGTGGGCCCGAGCCAGAAGCCGTCCGGTCCACCATCGGCCTGAACTGTGCGTCCGTCGACCACGATCGTGGCACCGTCCTTCTCCCCGGCATCGACATAGGACGCGACCTTGTCGCGATGGGCCTTGGTGACGAGCGGACCCATGTCGGAGTTCTTGGTGCCGTCACCGGTGACGAGGGGAGTCGTGCGTTCGACGATCTTGGCAACCAGTTCGTCGGCGATGTCGCCGACTGCGACCAGGGCGGAGATCGCCATGCATCGTTCACCCGCGGAGCCGAATCCCGCGTTGACCATTGCGTCGGCGGCGAGGTCGAGGTCGGCGTCCGGCAGAACGATGGCGTGGTTCTTGGCGCCGCCGAGTGCTTGCACGCGTTTGCCGTTGGCGGTGCCGGTGGCATAGACGTACTGGGCGATGGGGGTGGATCCGACAAACGAAATCGCTTTGACTGCTTTGTTTTCCAGAAGTTCGTCGACGGCGAGCTTGTCACCTTGGAGGACGTTGAAGACGCCGGGGGGCAGACCGGCTTCGGCCCAGAGTTCGGCGAGCCAGATCGCCGCGGTGGGGTCCTTCTCCGAGGGCTTGAGAATCACGGTGTTCCCGGCGGCGATGGCGACCGGGAAGAACCACATGGGGACCATCGCGGGAAAGTTGAAGGGCGAGATGATGCCGACGGGGCCGAGGGGTTGGCGGATGGAGTAGACGTCGACCTTGGTCGATGCATTCTCGGTGTATCCGCCCTTGAGGAGATGCGGTATTCCGCAAGCGAATTCGACAACTTCCTGCCCGCGGCTGATTTCGCCGAGGGCGTCGGAGAGAACCTTGCCGTGCTCGGCTGTGATGATCTCGGCGAGTTCACCTTTGCGAGCATTGAGGAGTTCGCGGAAGCTGAACAGTACCTGTGTGCGCCGGGCCAGTGAGGTGTCACGCCAGGCGGGGAAGGCCGCCGCAGCCGCGTCGATGACAGCGCGGGCGTCCTCGAGGTTCGCCAGGGCCAGTCGGCCGGTGATCTGTCCGGTGGCGGGGTTGGTGACGGTGGCGGTGTCCTCGGACGTTCCGGCGAACGGCTTGCCGTCCAACCAGTGCGCGATGACACGAGTATCAGTGCTGGTCATGGTATTTCCTAGTGGTCTGGTGACTCAGGAGTTCGGGGAGGTGTACTTGGCGACGTAGTCGTTCATCGTCTCGCGCTGGTACCGGGAAACCTCGTGCGCGTTTTCGTTCTCGGCGAAGACGCTCGACACCATCACGGTGTTCTCACGTTCGTAGAAGCCGAGTTTGCCGAGACCGCCGAAGAATTCGTCCCAGTTGACGTCTCCGTCACCGATTTTGAGATGCTGATGCACTCGAACGGCATTGCCTGGCGGATTGGTGATGTAGCGCAGTCCGTGGGAACGGTGATGATCCATGGTGTCCGCCACGTGAACGAGTCGGACCATGTCGCCGGCGGCCTCCATGATGGCGGGAAGGTCCCCACCCATGTGGAATTGGTGGCACGCCACGATCACCATGCCGAGGTTCTTGGAGTTCACACCACGGATCGTGCGGATCGCGGCTAGTCCGTCTTCGACAAAATCGTCCGGGTGGGGGTCGATCAGGACGTCGATTCCCTCGCGTTCGATGATCGGAACCAGTTCCTCCATCGAACGATAGAACGCACGCTCGGACTCTTCGGCCTTTTCGGGGCGGCCGGAGAATTCGGTGTTCATGACGTTGACACCGAGATCGACCGTGATCTGGATGGCCCGCTTCCAGTAGCGCACGGCTGCTTCGCGAGCGTCCTCGTCCGGGCCGGACCACCGAAGGACCGGAAGCACCGACGCGATGCCGACTCCCGCACTCGCGCAGGCCTTCCGGAACTCGGTGACGAGCGCGTCGTCGGCTTTCGGGTGATTGAAGAACGGGATCATGTCGACGTGCGGTGTGAGCTGCAGGTACTCGTACCCGAGATCGGCAACAACCTGAGGTAGCTCGAGTAGTGAGTAATCGTGATGGAAAGGTGTGGGGTCGAGTGCGACCTTCATCGCTAAGCTCCGGCCACAGAGTCGCGCGCAACCATGTCCACGGCGACGCGCTGACCCGTCTCCAGAGACATCACACCGGCGGCGCAGACAGCGGCCGCGGCGTACCCGTCCCAGGCACCTGGTCCGTCGATGTAGTTGCCGGTGCCGGCGCCCGTCTTCACTGCCTTGATCCACCGGGCGAACTCGGTGTCGTATGCCTGCCCGAAGCGTTCGCGGAATCCTGGGGTGATCTGCCCACCCCAGTTGCCGGGCTTGGTCTTTCGGATCAGTCCCACGTCGAGTCCGATCATCGCGCTTCCGAGTTCGCCGACAACTTCGGTGCGCACCTCGTAGGCAACTCCGGTGGTGACAAACACCTCGGCGTCGACGTGTCTACCGGACTCGGTCTCGAATATCGCGATCTGTGGGTCTTGAATGCCCTCGGGAGCAAGCGAATTCGCGGCCGGTCGGATGATCTGCACCGAGGTGATCTCTTCGTCGAGCAGGAATCGTGTCACGTCGACCTCGTGGACGAGTGAGTCCTTGACGATCATCGCGCTGTCGAAGCCGTTCGGAACCGCAGGATTGCGGTGAGCGCAGTGCACAACGAGAGGGCGACCGAGATCGCCGCTGTCGATCAAATCCTTGAGCTGGGTGTATTCGTGGTCGAACCGGCGCATGAAACCAACCTGGATCAGTCTTTTTCCCAGCGCTGCTTCGGCTTTGACGATCGTGAGCGAACTGTCCGCGTCGGTGGTCAGCGGCTTTTCGCAGAGAACAGGCTTGCCCGCTTCGAGGCAGGCAAGAACCTGCTTCTCATGGGTCGGGCCCGGGGTTGCGAGAACAACGGCGTCGACGTCCTCGGCTGCGATGGCATCGAACGGATCGACGACGACGCGCGCCCCTGGCGTCAGTGCTGCGATTTCCTCGGCGCGGGCGAGAGAGTAGTCGTTGACGACGGTGACGCGGGCACCGCCGATTTTGTTGGTGATGCGGTCGACGTGATCGGCCCCCATGATGCCGACGCCGAGCACTGCGATCCGGAGATCCTGGTTGTCAGACATGCGGTGGTACTCCTCGATTGTGTTGCTCAGTTGAAACGGACGGCGGGGACGCCACAGGTGGACAGGTATTTCTGAGTGCGCGCTGCGATGGGCAGCGGTGTGTCGGGATGGCAGGGATACATGTCCTGCTCGACGATCGCGAACACGTCGATGCCGAGCTTCTCGATGGCCTCCAGAAGCGGCGGCATGTCGGGGATTCCGCGCGGCGGTTCGATCATGGCACCGAGTTTGACGGCCTCACCGAACGGCAGGTCCTCCGCCTCAACCTTGGCGACTATCGCCGGATCCACCTGTTTGAGGTGTAGGTACCCGATGCGCTCCGGATGTTTGTTGATAATTGCGAGATTGTCGCCGCCGCAGTAGCTGATGTGGCCGGTGTCGAGACACAGATTCACGAAACGCTCGTCGGTCCCTTCGAGGAACTTGTAGACGTTGTCTTCGATGTCGACGTGACTGTCGGCATGAGGATGGTACTGCGCCATGACGCCGTACTCCTCGAGCATTGCCTTCCCGAGAGCGTTCATGCCGTCGGTTTTCTTACGCCACTGCTCGGGCGTCAGATTGCGGTCTTCGAGTACCGCTCCGGTGGAAGGGTCGCGCCACATCTCAGGGATGACCACCACGTGCTTGCCGCCGACGGCTGCGGTCAACTTGGCGACGTCCTTGATCTGATTCCAGACGGCATCCCAGGAATCGTCCTGGTGCAGGTGTTCGAAAACGGTACCGGCCGAAAGCTTCAGGCCGCGGGCGCCGAGTTCGTCCGTCAACTTGGCTGGATCGGTCGGAAGGTATCCGAACGGGCCGAGTTCGATCCATTCGTATCCCGACGCGGATACCTCGTCGAGGAATCGTGTGTAAGGGGTCTGCTGTGGATCGTCCGGAAACCACACGCCCCAGGAGTCGGGGGCTGATCCGACGCGAATCGCGCTCATGTCTAGATTCCTTTCGCAGGCAAGCTTTATGGGGTGTGGTTGTGCGGAATTTTCATTCGGATGGACGGAGGTACGGTCGCTGGATCTTCTTCCAGGACTCGTACGTTGTCCGTGCTTTCTTGGTGGACTCCAGTTCGGAGGTGGCCGATACCGGTACATCCCACCAGGATTCGCTGTCCGGGGCGCCGATCAGCGGATCGGTTTCGACGTGGATGACGGTGCTGGTGTCGCTTGCTTTGGCAACCTTGATCGCGTCGGCGAACTCGGCAGTGGTGTTGGCGCGGATGACGTCGACACCGAGGCTGGCGGCGTTCGCGGCCAGATCGACCGGGAGAACCCCTCCGTCGAGACGTCCGTCATTCGAGCGGTAGCGGTACTGCGTGCCGAAGCGCTGGGAACCCAGCGACTCGGACAGTGAACCGATGGAGGCAAATCCGTGATTCTGCACCAGGATGACGATGACCTTGAGGCGTTCCTGTACGGCGGTGACCAATTCGGTGGCCATCATCAGATAGGAACCGTCGCCGACCATCACGAACACGTCGCGATCGGGGCACGCCATGCGGACGCCTAGACCGCCGGCAACTTCGTATCCCATGCACGAGTACCCGTATTCGACGTGATACCCCTTGGAATCACGGGTTCGCCACAGCTTGTGGAGGTCACCTGGCATGGACCCGGCAGCGCACACCACGACGTCACGTGGATCGGACAGTGTGTTGACCAGGCCGATCACCTGATTCTGATTCAGTGACCCGTCGGCAGCGGGTTCGGCTGGGTTGTAGACGGATTCGACGATCGCATCCCAATCGCGAGCGAGGTCACCGATCCTGGACGCGTATTCCTCGTCCACCCGGTAGTCGTTCAGTGCAAGTGCCAGCGCGTCGAGTGCCTCACGTGCGTCGGCGACAACGCTGACTCCGCCCTGCTTCACGGAGTCCAGTGATGCGACGTTGATGTTGACGAAGCGAACGTCGGGATTGGTGAACGCGGTGCGGGACGCGCTCGTGAAATCGCTGTACCGCGTACCGATTCCGATGACGACGTCAGCCTCGGTGGCCAGTGCGTTTGCAGCCGTAGTGCCGGTGGACCCCACCGCCCCGACGGATTGTGGATGGTCGTAGACCAATGAACCCTTGCCGGCCTGGCTCTGCCCCACGGGGATTCCGGTTTGCGCACAGAACGCTGATAGAGAGTCGCTGGCCTGGCTGTAGATCACGCCGCCGCCGGCGACGATCAGTGGCTTGCGAGCCGAGCGGATGATCGCGGCGGCGCGTTCGATCACCGATCGTTCGGGGAGCGGGCGGGCCACGTGCCAGACTCGCTCGGCGAAGAAGGACTCGGGCCAGTCGAAAGCCTCGGCCTGCACGTCCTGCGGGATGGCGATGGTGACTGCGCCGGTCTCGACGGGATCAGTGAGAACGCGCATCCCGGCGAGCAGAGCGCTCGGCAACTGCTCCGGGCGCCATACCCGATCGAAGTATCGTGAGACCGGTTTGAAAGCGTCGTTGACTGTGACGTCGCCGCTCGACGGGAGTTCGAGTTCCTGCAAGACGGGGGCACTGGCGCGGGTCGCGAAAGTGTCTGCGGGAAGGAGTAATACAGGTAGACGGTTGATGGTGGCCAGTGCCGCGCCGGTGATCATATTGGTGGCACCGGGGCCTACGCTGGACGAGACCGCCCACGTCTGCAGGCGGTCCTTCATGCGGGCGTGCGCGACAGCCGAGTGCACCATCGCCTGTTCATTGCGGCCGAGCACGTAGGGGAGTGTCGGCTCACGGCCGGCGTCGAGATCCTGGATCTCGGCCTGCAAGAGTGCCTGCCCCAACCCGGCGACGTTCCCGTGCCCGAAGATTCCGAAGCAGCCGGCAAACAGCTTGGTGCGCTGGCCGTCGCGTTCGGTGTACTGGTTGGCGAGGAAGCGGACAACAGCTTGAGAAACGGTGAGGTGAACGGTCGGCTCGTCGCGAGGTAGACGATTGCCGGTTGCGTTGTTGGTGGGTGCCACAGCTTTCACTTCCGTCAGTTGTGGGACTGCAACGGCAGTCGAGGGTCGATGTCCTGGTGATCCCAGCTTCCACGTAGCCAGGTGTGTTGCGGATCGTCACAGATGTTCCACGCCCGGATCTCGCCCGAACCTGCCATGACATTGAGGTAGTACATGTGGTGGCCCGGCGCTGCGATGGACGGGCCGTGATAGCCGTGCGGCACGAGGACGACGTCGCCCGAGCGGACTTCCTCGAGCACCTCGATAGGTCTCTCGGCGGTTCCGTACACGCGGTGGTAGCCGAAACCTTCGGTCCCGGTGGGGCTTCTGTCGATCTCGAAGTAGTAGATCTCTTCCAGGGCCGATTCGACGTCGCTGTTCTCGTCGTGTTTGTGGCTGGGATACGACGACCAGTTCCCGCCGGGGGTGATGACCTCACACGCGATGATGGAGTCGGCCTCGAAGGTGTCTGCAGTGGCGAAGTTGTGAACCTGTCGGCTGCAGTTCCCGGCGCCGCGGAGCTCGACCGCAACTCCTGAAGCCGGACCGTAGCGATGGGGGAGCTTGGCGCCGGCGCGCGCTCCGCACAGGGCGAAGCGGCCTCCGCCCGTGCTGCTGACCGAGTAGTCGGCGTCGCGACCGACGTACGCGAAATCGCTCGGGCCGTCGAAAACCGATGCGCGGCCAGTGAGGGGAATCTCCGTCCCCTCGGCAACAACCACGGCCGAACCCGCAAGTGGAACGACGATGATTTCGTTCTCGCCGGACCGCAGGTGGACGTTCGCGCCCGGGGCGAGTTCGAGTATCCACAAGCTGGATTCGGTCCACCCGGCAGACTCCGGCGTGACCACTGTCGTGAAATCACCGTCGGCGGACGATCCGGCGGGGACGTAGTACTTGCTGAACATCTTGCTCCTGCCAGGTCGGTTCTAGTGGACGAGCTTGACTGCGGTGTCGACGGCCGCGGTCACGTCGCCGTCGGGTGGGTATAGCAGCGCGCGTCCGACGATCAGTCCGCGCACGGACGGCAGCTGAAGTGCAGCGTCCCACTTTGCGTACGTTTCTTCCGGCGCGATCTGCGGATCTCCCCCCAGGAGGAGCGTCGGGAGGGTGGTCGCATCCATGACGCGTTCCATCTCGTCGACGACCGGCAGTTTCATCCACGTGTACGCCGAGGTGGAGCCGAGACCTTGGGAGATGTGGATGGACTTGATGACGGCGTCGGGGCTGAGATCGTTGACGACCTTGCCGTTCACGCGGCTGGAGAGAAACGGCTCGAGCATCGCGATCAGTCCGGCCGCGGCCAGTTCGTCCACGGCTTCGGCACATGCCGTCATGGTGGGCAGTGTGCCCGCGTCGTCGAGTGCGATGCGTAGCAGCATCTTTCCGCCGTTCATTCCGAACTTCGCGGTGCCCGCCGCGGTGTATCCCGTCATGCGGTCGTCGAGTTCGAAGCTCGCGCCTGCCAGGCCGCCGCGGTTCATCGACGAGAAGACGACCTTGTCGTCGAGGGCGCCGAGGAGGAGCAGATCGTCGAGAATGTCCGCGGTGCCGAGAACGCCGTCGACTCCGGGATTGTCGAGCGCAGTGCGTAATCTGTCGAGCAGATCTGTACGACTGTTCATCGCTGTCGGCTTGCCACCGACAGACAGTGCCCCACGGGCCGGGTGATCGGCAGCGACGATCATCAGTCGACCATTGCCTCGAACAGTGGCGCGAGGAGTTCGCGCTGCCCAGGCCTTTTCGATGATCTGCGGATCGCTCGCACGCAGTTCCGTCACTTCGGCGTAGGTGGTGGCGAGGGGGCGGGCGGCGAGCTTGTCAGACATTGACTGCCTCCGTGGCTGTGGCTTCGGCGAGATCGTGGACTTCTTCGGCGGTCGGCATCGCAGTGGAGCATTCGAGCCGAGATGCGACTATCGCGCCGGCCGCGTTGGCGTACCGCAGTACCTTCTCCAGCGGCCACCCGGCCAACAGTCCGTGGCACAGTGATCCGCCGAAGCTGTCGCCTGCTCCCAGCCCGTTGACCACGTCGACGGCGTTGGGCGGCACGGTGATCGACTGCTTTCGCGTTTTGCCGAGTACGCCCTTCGGGCCCTGCTTCACGATGGCCAGTTCGACGCCGAGGTCGAGAAGCGCGTCGGCGGCCTTGTTCGGATTGGTCTCACCGACCGCGATCTCGCACTCTTCGCGGTTTCCGACGGCTACTGTCACGTGCGCCAGAGCGCGCTGCACCTGATTGGTTGCTTCTCGGGGCGTCGACCAGAACATCGGGCGGTAGTCCAGATCGAGGACCGTCAGCGGGCGTCGTTCGCGGGCTTCCCAGGCCGCGAAGTGTGCACTGCGACTCGGTTCTTCGGACAGCCCCGTCACAGTCGACCAGTAGAGGGACGCTGTTCGAACGGCGTCGAGGTCGATGTCTTCCGGGGTGATCCGAAGATCGGGCGCATGCGGCTTGCGGTAGAAGTACAGCGGAAAGTCGTCAGGAGGGAAGATCTCGCAGAACGTCACCGGTGTCGGGTACTCGGAATTGGTGACGACAAACCTGTTGTCGACGCCCAGACGTGCCAACTCGCGTGTGACGAACTTCCCGAAAGGATCGCTGCCTACGCCGGAGATCAGTGCTGCTCGCCGGCCGAGGCGTGCAGCCGCCACCGAGACATTGGCTGCGCTGCCGCCGAGGAACTTGCCGAACGTCTCGACGTCCTCGAGTCCGACACCGGTCTGAAGTGGGTAGATGTCCACACCCGATCGGCCGATGGCAAGCACGTCGAAGGGTGCGTCAGGGATGTGTGACCCGCTCTGGTGAGTGTTGATGCTTGTCAAAACTGACTCCCGAGAGTTCGTGGTGGGTTGCCCACGCAGGGCACCGATGTATGACTGAAACTGTGCGCCGCGACACAGCGATTGTCAATAGTTTGTCTGGACATTATGACTTGCGGTCAAGTGAATGTTAGTGTTCGCATACACTGCCGAGAGAAGTAGCGTCGATACGGCGCCTTCCCAAGACAGATCGGAGTTGGCCGTGGTCGCAGCACTCGCCGTCGAGTTGGACCGCTCGAGCCCGGTGCCGCTGTATTTTCAGCTGGCACAGGCAATCGAGGGCGCTATTCTCGGTGGCGAACTTGCCCCAGGTGATCGCTTCGAGAACGAACTGGCGTTGGCCAAACGGCTCAATCTCTCACGTCCGACCACTCGACGCGCGATCCAGGAACTGGTGGACAAGGGACTACTTGTTCGTAAGCGGGGAGTCGGAACTCAGGTGGTGCAAAGTCCGGTGCACCGCCCGGTCGAGCTCACCAGCCTGTTCGACGACCTTGCGAGGGCCGGCCAGGCGCCGACGACCAAGCTGCTCGAGTTCACGGTGGGAGTTCCCGCCGAAGACGTTGCCGCGGAACTCAACCTCGAACCTGACGCCGAAGTGGCCACCATCAGGCGTCTGCGAAGCACCAACGGCGAACCGCTTGCCGTGATGACCAACTACATTCCGGTGGACATCGCACCCGATCCCGAGGAGTTGGAGACGCAGGGGCTGTACCAAACCTTGCGAACTCGCGGCGTTCACATCCGTGTGGCGCGGCAGCGAATCGGCGCTCGGGCGGCGACTCGCGAAGAAGCAGGATTGCTCGACGAGAAAGTGGGTGCTGCCCTCTTGACCATGAGCCGCACTGCATTTGACGATTCAGGTAGCGCCATCGAGTACGGCAGCCACTGCTACCGAGCGTCGCGTTACTACTTCGACACCACCGTGGTCGACCGCTAGATCTCGATCCCGGTGACACGAGTACCCGCCTGACCGAGTCAGTGGGGGTGATTTGTGATCCCAGCATTTCTGCGATCCTTCGATCATTTGACCCGAACGGAGCCTCATGACAGGCATTTCAGTAGCAGTTGCCGGATTCGGATGGATGGGCCGCGTCCACACGCAGGCGTATCTGCGTCTGCGGCAACACTATCCCCAGCTTCCCGTGATCCGCCTGGCCGCCGTCGCCGACGAGGTGCCTGGCAGAGGGGAGGAAGCAGCGGACCAATTCGGTTTCGAAGCTTTCACCCAGGATTGGCGCGATATCGCAGCCGATCCGGCCATCGACGCGGTGAGCATCACGGCCCCGAACTTCTTGCACCGTGAAATCGGCGTCGCAATGGCAGAAGCCGGCAAACACATCTGGATCGAGAAGCCCGTCGGCTTGTCCACGGAAGACGCCAAAGCTGTTGCCGCAGCAGTCTCGAAGGCCGGTGTGCAGTCGACCGTCGGCTTCAACTACCGAAACGCGCCGGCTGTGGCCCTGGCAAAAAGCCTGATCGACTCAGGGGAGTTGGGCACGATCACGCACTCGCGTTTTCGTTTCCTCAGCGACTATGCGGCCCACCCTGAAGGTGCTTTGAGTTGGCGATACGAGCGTGAACGCGGCGGCGCCGGCGTCCTGGGCGACTTGGCCTCGCACGGCATCGATCTGATTCGTCATCTTCTCGGTGACGTCGACGCTCTCGTTGCGGATACTGCGATCTTCATCCCGGAGCGTGCGCGTCCGTCCGCCGCTACCAGTGGACATGCGCGGGCCAGCGGTGGGGAGATGGGGGCTGTCGAGAACGAAGACTTCGTCAGCGCACTGCTGCGCCTCGGCTCGGGTGGCCGGTGCACCCTCGAAGCATGCCGCGTCGCCGTGGGAGAGCAGAACAATTACGGATTCGAGGTTCACGGCACGAAGGGTGCCGTGTTCTGGGACTACCGCCGGATGGGTGAACTGGGCACCAGCCTGGGCTCGAAGTATCAGGACCAATCCGTCACGACGGTTCTGGTCGGCCCCGAGTCCGGTGAGTTCGGCCGCTTCCAGCCTGGCGCGGCCAACGCGATGGGCTACGACGACCTGAAAGTGATCGAGGCTCGCAATTTCATCGCCTCGATCGTGGACGGAGCGCCGCAGGGCGCGACCATCGCTGATGCAGTCGCGTCCGCACAGGCCCTGGACGCGATGGTCGCCTCGGTGACCTCCGGCAGCTGGATTTCTCTCGGCTGATCCACAGCTCCTCCGAAAGGCTCTGGTGCAGTGACATTTCCCCGCGGACTGGCGCTGCTCGTGGCAGCAGCGCTGTTCATGGAGATGCTGGACGCGACGATTCTCGCAACGGCACTGCCGTCGATCGCCCAATCTTTCGGAGTTGATGCCGTCGACGTCAATGTCGCCGTTTCTTCGTACCTCCTGGTGTTGGCCGTCCTGATCCCGGCGAGCGGATGGATGGCCGACAGATTCGGAACGCGACGTGTCTTCATCTCTGCCATAGCCGTTTTCACGGTGGCGTCGGTGGGATGTGCACTGAGCACCTCCCTCCCGATGCTGGTGGGAATGCGTGCTTTACAAGGGGTAGGCGGCGCCATGATGGTGCCGGTGGGGCGGCTCGCAGTATTGCGGGTGACGTCGAAGGCGGAACTCGTACGGGCTATCGCCTACTTGACGTGGCCGGCGCTCACAGCGCCGGTTCTTGCGCCCGCTGTGGGTGGAGCCATCGTGTCGATCGCTTCGTGGCGCTGGATCTTTCTGATCAACGTTCCGATCGGGATCGTCGGGTTTCTGCTGGCATTGCGCATGGTGCCCGACATTCGGGAGGCGCAGAAACGGAGCCTCGACTGGCTGGGATTGGTGGTGATCGGAGCAGGCGTCGCAGTGCTTGTCGTGGCGCTCGACAACGTGCACAGTGCCGGAACCGACTGGCTACGAGTGGGCCTCGGGATCGTTGCGGCTCTGATCTTGTTGAGCTTGGCCGTCATTCACCTCGTCCGGTCGGATCATCCGCTCATCGCGCTCGGCGTCCTCCGACTTCGATCGTTTCGGCTCGTCGCGTCGAGCGGCTCGCTGTACCGGCTCGTGATCATGGGCGTGCCGTTTGTGCTGCCGTTGTTGTTCCAAGTGGGATTCGAAATGTCGGCGTTCAAGGCCGGTCTGCTGGTGATGGCCCTGTTCGCGGGGAATATCGCGATCAAACCGCTCACCACTCCGCTCATGCGCAGATTCGGGATCAGACTAGTTCTGGTGGGAAACGGAGTTCTGTCGGTGGTGTGCTTCGGTGCGCTGGTACTGATCTCGTCGACGACACCGGACGTCGTAATCGCTGTCGCACTGTTTGTCAGTGGCGCGTTGCGATCCATCGGGTTCACCGCGTACAACAGCTTGGCGTTCGCCGACGTCGACTCGGGTGAGCTGACCGATGCCAATACTCTGCATGCAACGCTGCAAGAGTTGGCGTCCGGTCTGGGTATTGCACTGTCCGCTTTGGTGATCACGCTCTGTACACCGTTGGCGGAGTCGGAGGATCTGAGCGGCGGAGTGCCGTTTTCTCTGACGCTGGGTGTTCTCGGGGCCATGCTGGTGCCGACGGTGATCGAGAGTTGGCGGCTCCCACGCGATACGGGTGCTGTGGTGTTGGTGCGCTGATGAAGCGTCTTCCGCCACCTTCATCATAACGCGGGACCCGGGGCTTGCGGCAAGGCCCCGGTGATGGTGCACACTCGTCTGCTGCGAGCAAGCAAAAGCCTTGCCCGAAGGAGGGGATCGCATGAGTGACGTCATCATTGTCGGTGCTGGACCAACTGGATTGATGCTGGCAGGTGAGCTCCGGCTGCAGGGCGTCGATGTCGTCGTCGTGGACAAGGACGAGGAGCCGACTCAGTTCGTCCGTGCCCTCGGCATCCATGTGCGCAGCATCGAAATCATGGAGCAGCGCGGGTTGCTGGACAAGTTCCTCGCGCACGGCCGCAAGTATCCGCTCGGTGGATTCTTCGCGGGGATCAGCAAACCGGCACCGGCGCACCTCGATACTGCGCACGGGTACGTACTGGGCATTCCTCAGCCCGAGATCGACAGGATTCTTGCCGAACATGCCACCGAAGTCGGTGCGGACATTCAGCGAGGGAAGCGCGTCGTCGCGATCCGTCAAGATACCGATAGCGTCACAGCGGAATTGTCCGTCGGCACAACACTTCACGCGCGTTATCTCGTGGGCTGCGACGGCGGCCGCAGCACTGTTCGGAAGCTGATCGACGTCGGGTTTCCCGGCGAGCCGTCGAGCGCCGACACGCTGATCGGCGAAATGGACGTGACCATGCCGGCTGATGAACTGGCCGCCGTTGTCGCCGAAATCCGGGAAACGCACAAACGATTCGGAGTCGGTCCCGCCGGTAACGGCGCTTTTCGTGTCGTGGTCCCTGCGGCCGAAGTTGCCGACGGTCGCGCAACACCGACCACCCTCGACGACATCAAACAACAGCTACTGGCCATTGCGGGTACCGACTTCGGTGTGCACTCGCCGCGGTGGCTCTCGCGCTTCGGCGACGCCACCCGTCTAGCGGAGCACTACCGGCGCGACCGGGTGTTCCTCGCCGGCGATGCCGCACACATCCACCCACCGATGGGCGGTCAAGGTCTCAATCTCGGTGTGCAAGATGCCTTCAACCTCGGCTGGAAGCTCGCCGCCGAGATCAACGGCTGGGCACCGGACGTCCTGCTCGACACGTACGAATCGGAACGGCGTCCGGTGGCTGCCGACGTTCTCGACAACACGCGCGCGCAGGCGGAGCTGATCTCCA
The DNA here is from genome assembly GCF_001445685.1 of Rhodococcus sp. KB6. Classification (NCBI taxonomy): domain Bacteria; kingdom Bacillati; phylum Actinomycetota; class Actinomycetes; order Mycobacteriales; family Nocardiaceae; genus Rhodococcus; species Rhodococcus sp. KB6. Next base: position 177,696 of record NZ_LNAK01000151.1, read on the forward strand.
CCGCTGCCGGTCCACAAGCCGTGCGGCGCTTGATCTCCGAGCTGATGGAATTCGAAGACGTCAAGCGCTATCTGACCGAGAAGATCACTGCGATCTCGATTCGCTACGATTTCGGCGAAGGCGACGACCTACTCGGTCGGCGGCTGCGGAACATCGCGTTGACCCGCGGCAACCTGTACGACCTGATGCGATCCGGCCGCGGACTTCTTCTCGACCAGGGTAGCCAACTGGCGGTAGATGGTTGGAGCGATCGAGTCGACCACGTAGTCGACACCAGCACCGAATTGGACTCACCGGCTGTCCTGCTTCGACCGGACGGTCACGTGGCATGGGTGGGGGATTCGCAGGCGGAGTTGGATACTCAGCTGTCCACGTGGTTCGGCCGGCCGGCGACGGGCCCCGTGTGACTCTTCGGATTCGGCAACCGAGCACCGTGGCGACTCGGACGCACTACCGTTGACGACTATGAGGCGAAGGTCAGCACAGGTTGCGGCTGCGGCAGCGGGCTCTGTGGGAGCGCTGATGCTGACAAGCTGCACGACCAATGTCGATGTGCCGAAAACCTTTGCCGCCACGATAACGGTGACCGGTCAGGCAGAGCAGGCCGAGACGGTCTCTGGAGAGTGCGTGATCGACATGATTCGTGTTGCTCCGAACGACCAGATTCAGATTTTCGGGGGCAGCGGCGCTGCATCCACAAGGTCGGCACTCGAGGTCGAGGCAATCGATCAACTTCCCGACGGAATGAGCACCTGCTCCTACTCCGCACATTTTGATGCCGTCCCCGCAAACCAGAGAAACTATGAGGTGAGCTTGGGCCACTTCTCTCCGGAGTCCTTCAGCTCAGATGAGTTGGAGAACGGTGTCACCTATCAACTTCGCCGGCCCTGACTGAACCAGTTCTCCCTCGCGTTGTATCCGGTCCGACTTTCACTGAGCTCGCTTGGTGGTCCCGTCGCCTCCGCGCTGTCGAGCCTTACCGGGGTTGATGTGGAGCCGAACACCCTCGTAGGCGACTGTGTACGGCACATCGTCGTCGTTGTCCGGGTCGCCGGAGTCCGCAGGATCCGGAAGTTCCGCGATCTGTTCGATGACAGTCTGTGCTCGCGCCGCACCGGGATCGAACATCTCCTGAAACGGCCCGACGAACGACCCCCCCCAAGCCCGCGGCGCCTTGCCCGAACAGCCGCCCACCCGAACACCGCCAACGGGCCGATCATGGCGAACAGCACTAACAAGTCCCACCCCATGCCACGAGCGTACCGACTGACCGGCATTGGGCGGTCCAAGTCTCGTCAGCGCTGTCGTCCCTCAGGCCATTCGTCTCTCGGACTGTGCCTTCAGCAACTCGGCCAGAAGGTCAGGCGAGATCCGCTCGCGAACCGCCTCCATCACTAGTTCGGCCTGCGTCTGAGGCGCGAGGCCGTCGATCGGTTGGTCTCGGTCCAGATTGGTCGGGAAGGCGTAGCCCTCAGCGGAAGCGGCGACGGCACAGCGAACGGACTCGTCGGAACCTGCTTCGCTGAGGGCGAGCAGTGCCGGATAGATCGCGTTGACGAGCGCGTCCCGGTCAATGGTTCCGAGGGCGCGACCGAAGGCTGACGACACCTGAAGAAGATTTGCCATGCGCAGGACGTCGGCAGATTTGTTGTGGCCGGCGGCGTGGAACAGTGCAGGGTTGAAGAAGACGGCATCTCCCTTCTCCAAAGGTAATTGGACGTAATTGGCCTCGAAGAACTCCTTGAACTCGGGACGCTCGAACGCGAGGTATCCGGATTCGAATTGTTGGGAGTACGGCAGATATTTCGTCGGGCCCGTCTCGACCGGCATGTCCACATGGGCGACTGCACCTTGCAAGGTGAGGGCGGGGGTCAAGCGATGAACGTGCGCTCGGAACTTCGCAGCGACGTCGCTCGACATGAAACCGAGGTGGTAGTCGCGATGTGGATTCTGTGCGGCGCCACCGGGATTGACGACGTTGACGTCCGACGTCACCTGATACATGGGGCCGAGCCAGGCTTCCGAAGCCAAAGCGACAATGCTGTTTGCGTAGTAGTCGACGTAAGCCTTGGGATCTTCGAGCGCCAACTTCAGTTGTGCTCCCCAGATCCGGTCATTGGCTCCGGGTTTGGCGAAGTGATCTCCGGACACCGCGCCGGCTTCGTGTTGGCGCGCAATGAGTTCACGGAAGACCGCACTGGCGCGATCCAATACCTCCGCGTCGAACGCGCCTTGGAAGACCGTGATGCCTGGACCGGTGAGTAACGCGCGGGCGATCTCGTCCTGAATCTCCGCCCGGATTTTAGGATTCGACAATTTGTCGACCAGAGCATCCGAGCGGTAGAGAAGAACGCCGTCGGCCACCGAATGGGCGTACGGGTAATCGACGGGGTCTGTCTCGTGTGCGACCAGAGCGGCGAAGTCTTCGATGTTGCAATCTTCTCGGTGCAACCTACCCGCGAACGGCACGGTGTGGTCGGTCAGTGCTGGAGTCATTCGGGGGCCTTCCTGCGGAGTTCACGATGTGCTGTGACTCAAAGACTGCCAAGGAAAAGCCATCGAAACTACCCCTGAAATCCATCAAAAAGACCTCAGGAGGCGCTCCCCGTGGACTCGACCGGTGACGGAAAATCTGCGCGCTACGACGGGATCACGTTCCTGGGTGAGAGTTAGAGAGTGAAGGCGTTCCGGAAAGCAGTGAGTGCGGTGTCACTGTCTCCGGATGCCCAGCCCTCCAATCCGATCGTGCCGGTGTAACCCTGCTCGGCGAGAACGCGTGCGATGGCTGGGTAGTTGATCTCGCCGGTTCCGGGTTCGCATCGGCCGGGTACGTCGGCCACCTGAATCTCCCCGATGTTGTCACCACAACGCCGCACGAGTTCGATGAGGTTTCCTTCGCCGATCTGTGCGTGGTAGAGGTCGAGCATCATCTTGAGATTGGGGTGTGAGACGGATTCCACCAGTGCCAGAGTGTCTTTGGCTCGGGCCATCGGTACGCCAGGGTGATCGACGATCGTATTGAGATTCTCGAGGCAGAAGACGACTCCGGCGTCTTCACCCAGTCGCGCGATCTTCTCGAGAGCGCGTTGGGCCGTCAGCCACATCGCTCCCGTAGTTCGATACTGCGGGCGCGCGGCCTGTCCGTCGATCAGCTCGCCGGTATGGAAGTTCAGCCGAGGAACGCCGAGTTTCGCTGCCGGCGTGAGGCATAGCGCCGCTGTACGTACGAGTTCGGCGCTGCCCGCTTCGTCGAACAAATCGCCGTGAAGATAGCCGGTCATCGAGGAGAACCGAGCCCCGGTGGCGACCAGGGCATCGAGGTCCTTGTCTTGCCAACTCCAGATCTCGGCTGCGAACCCCGCCTCCGAGATCCGCCGAATGCGTTCGACGACAGGGAGTTCGGTGAACGTCATCTCGGCAGAGACCGCCAAATCGAAGGGGCTCACTGCGGCACCGACAGCAGCGATACGGGCAGTCCGGTTTCCACGGATTCTTTTGCAGCCAGTGCGATTTCCAGGGCGTTGCGAGCATCGAGACCGTCGACCGACGGCGCGCTGCCGGAGCGGATGCAGTCTGCGAAGTGCGCCAGCTGGGCAACATAGGCGTCGTGAAACAGTTCGATGTTCACCCGAGGTGTGTCGGCCCGAACGCCCGGTGAGCTGTAATGACGCATCGCGGTCCGCGTGACCTCGCCTGCACTCACCATTCCACCGGAACCGAAAACCTCGCCGCGAACGTCGTAACCGTAGGTGGCCTGGAAGTTGGCCTCGGCCGACGCGAAGGCGCCGTTGTCGAACCGCAACTGAACCATCGACGTATCGAGGTACCCCTGCTCCTTGTACTGCGGATGGACGAGAGCATCGGCCTGCGCGAACACCTCGACGACGCGTGCCCCCGGGTTGAGCCAGAGCAGGGCGTCGAAGTCGTGAATCAGTGTCTCGTTGAAGATGGTCCACGGCTTGACTCGAGAGGCGACGTCGGCGGTGATTCCCGGATCGCGAGTCAGAGAGCGAAGTAGCTGCGGTGTCCCGATCCCACCGGAGGTGATCACGTCGTGTGCCGCGGCGAAGTCGGCGGCGAAGCGCCGGTTGAAACCGACCTGCAGCGCAACATTGTTCGCGGCGCATGCGCCGATTGCGCGATCGGCGTCCTCGAGCGTCAATGCCATCGGCTTTTCGCAGAAGACATGCTTGCCTGCCTCCGCTGCTGCTACCACGAGATCGGTGTGAGTTGATGCGGGCGTACTGATGAGCACCGCTTCGACGGTCGGATCGGCAATCAGCTCAAGGGCGTCGGTGTACGCGCGGGCGTCGGGACTGACACGTTCGATCAACGACGCCGCAGCGCCGGGCGCAGGATCGGCGACGGCGACGAGACGGGTGCCGGGGATACGCAGCGCGACGGACTCGCCGTGGAAACGGCCGATCCATCCAGCGCCGATCAGACCGACTGCAACAGAGGCAGACATGGGGGCTCCGTTCGGAGTGAGGATGAGGAACTAGATCGTTCTAGTCCATGCCAGTAAAGCGCTGGTTGCCTCGTGCGTCAACGTTTCGGCGTGTATTCGCTGGAACGATCTAGTCTGTGGAGGTGAACAGTCGACGCCCCACCTTGCAAGACGTAGCAGACCTGGCCGGTGTGTCACGCGCACTGGTGTCCATCGTCATTCGCGATGTCCCGGGTGCCAGCGATGCGACGCGGGTACGGGTCAAGGCGGCCGCGGACGAACTCGGCTATCGACCCGACAACGCGGCGCGACTGCTGCGCCAGCATCGCAGCCGCCTGATCGGTGTCAGTTATGTTGCCGCGCAAACCTTTCACGCGGAGCTGCTCGACGAGATCTACGACGCAGCCGAACGCTTGCGCTACGACGTCGTTCTCAGTGCCGTCTCGGACCGCAGGCCTGGCTCGCGCGCCGTGCGCACCCTGCTCGACGACCGATGCGAGGCGATCTTGCTGTTGGGTTCGCAGGCGCCGGAATCGGAGATCGTCGACCTGGCGGCCAAGGTTCCCGTCGTCGTGCTCGCCCGGAAGATGCCCTCAGTACATGTGGACGTTGTCCGCACGGACGACGAGGCGGGCGCCGTGATGGCCGTGAATCATCTCGTCGGACTCGGGCACCGCTCGATTGTCCATGTCGACGGCGGACGCGGTCCGGGCGCCCAGGAGAGGCGTCAGGGCTACCGGAAGGCCATGCGGGCGGCCGGACTGGAATCGCGGATACTTCCCGGCGGCCTCACGGAGGAGTTCGGCGCGGACGCCGCGCGGTCGATGGTCGAACAAGGGATTCCCGGTGCGGTCTTCGCTTTCAACGATCGTTGCGCGCTAGGAGTCCTGGACGTCTTCTTGCGTGCGGGAGTCTCGGTGCCCGGCGACGTCTCCGTGATCGGATTCGACAACAGTGCATTGGCAGGTTTGGCGCACATCGATCTGACCAGTGTCGGGCAGGACACGGCGTTTCTGGGTGGCGCCGCGGTGGAGCGAATCTCCGAACGTCTCGACGCCGGAAGTGGACTCTTGGGCAGGGACATAGTCGCGCAACCACAACTTGTAGTTCGAGGTTCAACTGGACTCGTAGGGCGTTGACCTGGCGTTTCGACCTAAACTAGGTTGTCCGGTCTTTGATAAGCAGTCCTAATGTCAGAACAAACTATTGACATTCGACTGTGACGGGTATTACATCTTTCACATACAACCGAGCACCATCCGTTCGCGGGCCGTTGGTTGATGTCGAGAGGGAGTTCACATGTCGTTTCTCACGGGACGCAAGAGCGTTGCCGTACTGGCCGGAGCCTCAGTCGTGGTCTTGGGTCTGGCCGCCTGTTCCAGCACCGGCGGTAAGCCGGATTCTTCCGGATCCGGAATGGGCGCGGGTACGGCGGACACGCCCCGCGCCACCATTGCGATGATCACCCATGAAGTTCCCGGTGACACGTTCTGGGATCTGGTGCGCAAGGGCGCCGAAACCGCAGCGGCCAAGGACAACATCGAACTTCGGTACTCCGCCGATCCCGAGGCACCGAACCAGGCCAACTTGGTTCAGAGTGCGATCGACAGCAAGGTCGACGGGATCGCCGTCACGCTCGCGAAGCCCGACGCCATGGTTGCAGCGGTCCAAAGTGCCACCGCCGCGGGCATTCCGGTGGTCGCCCTCAACTCGGGCCTCGAAACCTGGAAGGACATGGGCGTCAAGGAGTACTTCGGTCAGGACGAGTCGATTGCCGGTGAAGCTGCCGGCGAGCGACTCAACACCGAAGGTGCCACCAAGGTGCTGTGCGTGATTCAGGAGCAGGGCAACGTGAGCCTCGAATCACGGTGCGCCGGTGTGAAGAAGTCGTTCAAGGGAACGACGGAGATTCTCAACGTCAACGGCAAGGACATGCCGTCGGTGGAGTCGACCATCACCGCGAAACTTCAACAGGACCCGGCAATCGATCGAGTTCTCGCGCTCGGTGCGCCGTTCGCATTGACGTCCGTGACGTCGGTCGGCAATGCGGGCAGCAAGGCGAAGGTCGTCACCTTCGACACCAACGCGGCGCTCGTCGACGCTATCAAATCCGGTGACGTGCAGTGGGCAGTGGACCAGCAACCCTTCCTGCAGGGCTACCTCGCCATCGATTCGCTGTGGCTTTACCTCAACAACGGCAACGTGATCGGTGGTGGCTTGCCCACCCTGACCGGACCCGCGTTCATCGACAACACCAACATCGACTCGGTCGCCGAGTACGCCAAGAACGGAACTCGCTGATCCGGGCGCACGGAGGGCTGAGAGTCCGCCCTCCGTGCGCCTGTCCAGCACGGAAGGGAAATCATGTCCACTCAGGCAGATCTCGACCTTGCCGCCCATAAAGTCGTGACCGATGAACGGGTGAAGGAGCAAAAGCGCATTCAGCGTCTGCTGCTCCGCCCGGAGATGGGTTCACTTGTCGGCGCCATCGCCATCTTCATCTTCTTCTGTATCGTCGCGGCACCGTTCCGTACGCCGGAAGCGCTTGCGACAGTGCTCTACTCCAGCTCCACGATCGGCATCATGGCTTGCGCGGTCGCCCTGCTCATGATCGGCGGCGAGTTCGACCTCTCCGCCGGCGTCGCAGTCACCACGTCCTCGCTCGCCGCGTCGATGATCGCCTACAACCTGCACCTCAACCTGTGGGTGGGCGCGATTCTGGCGCTGGTCGTCTCGCTCGCCGTCGGATTCTTCAACGGCTACCTCGTCATGAAGACGAAAATTCCCAGCTTCCTCATCACCTTGAGTTCTTTCCTGATGTTGACCGGTATCAACCTGGCCGTCACCAAGCTCGTGAGTGGTCAGGTGGCCACACCCAGCGTCTCCGACATGGCTGGATTCGATTCCGCCAAAAAGGTATTCGCGTCGTCGTTCTCGGTCTTCGGGGTGTCCGTCAAGATCACGGTCGTGTGGTGGCTGCTGTTCACCGCGATTGCAACATTTGTTTTGTTCAAGACCAAGATCGGCAACTGGATCTTCGCGGTCGGCGGCAATCAGGACAGTGCCCGCGCGATCGGTGTGCCGGTGACCGCAGTCAAGATCGGCTTGTTCATGACCGTCGGCTTTGCTGCCTGGTTCGTGGGCATGCATCTGCTGTTCTCGTTCAACACCGTTCAGTCCGGTCAGGGTGTCGGTAACGAGTTCCTGTACATCATCGCCGCAGTCATCGGCGGTTGTCTGCTCACCGGTGGTTACGGAACCGCGATCGGCGCTGCGATCGGTGCATTCATCTTCGGTATGACCAACCAGGGCATCGTCTACGCAGGCTGGAACCCGGACTGGTTCAAGTTCTTCCTCGGCGCCATGCTGCTCTTCGCGGTCATCGCCAACAACGCATTCCGCAACTACGCTGCGAAAAGGTGACACATGAGTACCACAGCTGAAGTTCCCGCTCTCTCGAACTCGGGCGGCAACGTGCCACTGATCGAGCTCAAGGACGTCGGTAAGCAATACGGAAACATCATCGCGCTCAAGGGAATCAACCTGCGCGTCGGTGCGGGTGAAGTAACAGGCGTGCTCGGTGACAACGGCGCAGGCAAGTCCACGCTGATCAAGATCATCGCCGGTCTGCACCAACAGAGCGAAGGTGAACTACTCGTCGACGGTGAACCGACAACGTTCCACTCGCCGAAAGAAGCTCTCGGCAAAGGCATCGCGACGGTCTATCAGGACCTCGCCGTCGTTGCGTTGATGCCGGTGTGGCGCAACTTCTTCCTCGGGCAGGAACTGCGCAAGGGTGGTCTGATCAAGTCGCTCGACGCCAACGCCATGCGCGCGACGACTCTTTCGGAACTGTCGAAGATGGGCATCGAACTACCTGACGTCGACGCACCGATCGGTAGTCTCTCGGGCGGTCAGCGTCAGTGTGTTGCCATCGCCCGCGCCATCTTCTTCGGCGCGCGCGTGCTGATTCTCGACGAGCCGACAGCAGCGCTCGGCGTCAAGCAGTCGGGAATGGTGTTGCGCTACATCACCGCTGCCAAGGAACAGGGATTCGGCGTCATCTTCATCACGCACAATCCGCACCACGCGTACATGGTCGGCGATCACTTCGTGCTCCTCAACCGAGGCAGGCAGAAGCTTGACGCCAAGTACGACGACATCTCACTCGAAGAACTGACCAAGGAGATGGCGGGCGGTGACGAGCTCGAGACGCTGACCCACGAGCTTCGCCGCTAGATCAAAACCTCGCGACTACAGCCTCGGTTCGAATCGAACCGAGGCTGTAGCCGTTTCGTCAGAGGATGGTCGTCGGCCGAACCCCGAGGCCGGAATGCATGTACGCCTCGTCGATCATCGTCATGTTGGCTACCGCGTCGCCCGGCCCGATCGGCAGCGCCGAGACCCCGGACAGATGATCGGCGAACGCTTCGAGTTGATAGGTGTGCGACGACTTCGTGCCCAGATGCTCGACGCTCGTGCGCCCACCGGCCGTGACGGAGACACGGTCGTCGATGTCCGGCTGCAGGAAGTTGTGCACCAGGACGTCTCCTTCAGTGCCGAATACTCGGAAGGTGAAGTGATACCGCTCGTCCAACATCGTGGTCACCACGGATGCCGTGGCGCCGCTGGGGTATTCGAGTTCGATGTCGAACCACGAATCGACCCCCGGAGCGTATTCCTCGTGGCGGGTCCCGGTCACCACTGGCGCACCGCCACAGACGTCACTCAGCGTCCGGGAAGCATGTAACCCGTAGCAGCCCAGGTCCATCAGTGACCCGCCTGCCAATGCGAGCTCCCACCGCGGGTCGTTCTCGGATGGTGTGGGCATCCGCAGTACGGTTTCCACCCGAGTGACCGCGCCGACTGTGCCGCTCCGAACCACATCCAGCAGGCGCCGGTTCACCGGATGAAAGAGGTAGTGAAACCCCTCGAGGAGCGTCACTCCGCTCACGCGCGCTGCCTCGCCTACAGCACGCGCTTCCACCGCATTGCTCGAAAACGGTTTCTCCGTCAGCACGTGCTTGCCGGCCTGAACGGCGGCGAGATTCCATGGTCCGTGCAGGCTGTTGGGCAGCGCGTTGTAGACGACGTCCACCTCCGGATCCGAGATCAGTTCCGCGTACGAACCGACCACCCGTTCGATCCCATGCTGGGCCGCATAGGCTCTGGCACGCTCGGGGTCGCGTGCGGCAACGGCCACCAGGCGGTGCCCGGTGGCCGTTGCAGGTTTGATCATCGCGTTCTCGGCGATGCGTGAGGCTCCCAGAATGCCTATCCGCAGCGGGGTAGGAGGTGTCACAGAACCGACCGCAGATACTCGACGCTCGCTCGCACATCGCGCACCGGTCCCTCGTCCGACGGCGCTTCGGCCAGAATGGTGTCCTGCTCGAGCACGTACCACCCGTCGAAACCGTGGCGCTGCAATATGGCTGTGACACCGGCGATGTCGACGTCGCCGCCACCGAGTGGACGGTACATTCCCGCCTTCACGCCGTCGGTGTAGGTGAGCTCACCTCTGCGAACGCGTGATGCGAGGGCATCGTCGACGTCCTTGAGATGCACGTGGGTGATGCGCTCGGGAGCTTGACGCGCCAGGTCGACCGGATCGGTGCCGCCGATCAACAGGTGGCCGGTGTCCAGGCACAGGGGGATGGCCGAGCCGTCGAGCACTCGCAGGACCTCGTCGCGCTGCTCGATCATCGTTCCGACGTGAGGGTGGACAACTGCCCTGATTCCGCGCTCGGCCGCGGCGTCGGTGAGGCGATCGAGATTGTGCAGCAGGGTTTTCCAACTCTGCTCGTCCAGTTCCGGGCGTGAATCGTAGCCGTCGGAACCCGTCGCGGCGGCCAGGACCAAAACTTCGGCACCCGAGGCGACGAAACCATCGAGGATGGGGGAGATGCCGGGAACCGGATCATGATCGCGATCATGCAGCAGTACCGGTGCGAACCCGCCGACTGCGCTCAGATCGTGATCCGCGAGCACCTTGGCCATTTCGGCGGGTGCAGTCGGCAGAAAGCCCTCCGGTCCGATTTCCGTTGCCGCCAGACCGACTTCGCGCATTTCCCGGAGGACTTGCGCAGGGTCGAGCTGGTAGCCCCAGCCCGGGACTTCGCACACGCCCCAGGAGATCGGTGCGCCGGCGATGCGAGGAGTGCTCATGTGTGTGCCTCATTCTTGTCGTGAAGGAACAGATCTTTGACTTCGGTGATCGTGACGGGCCGACCCTCGCGCAGAGAGTGCGTTGCAGCTTCGGAGATCCAGGCCGACTCGACCGCATCTGCGGGCGTGCACGGTGATTCCCGACGCCCGGCGACAACGCCGAGGAATGCTTCGAGTTCCGCACGGTAGGCGGACGTGAGGCGGTCCATGAAGAACGTGTACGGCTCCTTCGAGGGGAACGATGTTTCGGGGTCGAGAGAGCGGAGTGGCAAGCGGTCGTCCAGCCCGGCAACGACGGAGTCCGCCGAGCCGAGTACCTCGAGTCGGCAGTCGTAGCCGCGGCCGTTGTAGCGGGTATTCGACACGACCGCGATGGTTCCGCCTTCGAAAGTGAGAACCGTTGCGGCGGTGTCGACGTCACCGGCATCGGCGATCCCGCGATCACCCTGATTCGAGCCGGTGGCAAAAACCGTGGTGACTTCGCGGCCGCTGATCCACCGGACGATGTCGAAGTCGTGGATCGAGCAGTCGCGGAAGATGCCGCCGGAGTGTTCGATGTACGAGATCGGCGGGGGAGCGGGGTCGAGGGTGGTCGATCGGAGAGTGTGGATCCAACCGAGTTCTCCAGATCGAACCGCGTCGTACGCCGCCACAAATGACGGGTCGAATCGGCGCTGAAATCCGATCTGGACTGGTACCGACGTCTGTTCGGCAGTCGCGAGTACACGAACGGAGGATTCGATGGAGTCGGCTACCGGCTTTTCGCAGAACGTCGGGATGTCTAGGCGGACAGCGGCTTCGATCAATTCGGCATGTGAACTCGACGACGCGGCGATCAGAACGCCGTCGATGCCCGACGCGAGAAGAGCCGCCGGGTCAGTAGCGGACTGCACATCGAGTTCGGTTGCCACGTCCGAGGTTCGACGTGCGTCGACATCGGTGACAACCAGTGCGTCGACGCCGTTTAGCGTCAGTAGATTTCGGGCGTGGTAGCTGCCGATTCGTCCGAGGCCGACGACTCCGATACGAGCGCCCATCAGTCCAGCCCTCCGAAGACGTTCTGGTCCCAGTCGATGATCGAACCCGTCACGACTCCGCTGCGATCGGAGAGCAGGAAGACGACGAAGTCGGCGATTTCGTCGACCTGTCCGAGCTTGCCCATGGGGAGGGTGCTGCCCGCGCGTTCCTGCCAGTCGTCACCAGCGTCGTGAAAAGCTCTCTGCGTGAGGTCTTCACCCTCGGTCTGTGTCCACCCGATGTCGAGACCGTTGATCCGGATACGATCCCAGCGATGCGCATGGGCCGCGTTGCGGGTCAGCCCCGCCAGCCCGGCCTTCGCTGCCACGTACGGCGCGAGATACGGCTGCCCGCCGAGTTCGGACGTGGAGATGATGTTGACGATGGACCCGGGGACCGCACGCTCGCGCATGTCTTTGACTGCTGCCTGCATCGTGAAGAACGGACCGCGAAGGTTCACCGCGATGTGCTGGTCGAAGAGTTCTTCGGTGGTGTCGAGCAGCGTTCCGCGTGAAGTGAGCCCGGCGGAATTGACCAGAGCATCCACGCGGCCGAAGTGAGAGATCGTCTCGGCCACGCTGTCGAGCGCGGAATCCGTTTGTGCCACATCGGCTTCGATGAAGTGAGTTCCCGGAAGTTCTGCCTCGAGAGTCTTTCCGACGTCAGGGCGTCGGCCGGTGAAAGCCACCTGCGCGCCCTCACGGACAGCGGCACGTACGACGCCGGCGCCGACGCCTTGCGAGCCACCACTGACCAGTACGACAGTGTCGGCCAGGAGTGCGGGCCTGATTACGCCCGGCGGAGAAGTCATGGGTTTAGTCTGGCTGTGACGAAGACCTCGAGCAACAGCAAAAAACCATCAAATATCCATCATTGTGAGGTAGTTGTGGCGCATCGATTCAAAGTACGGGAGATCGCTCAGCAGTCGGGCCTGAGTGAGGCCACCGTCGACCGGGTGCTCAACGACCGTCCTGGAGTTCGCGACGGCACACGATCGGAGGTTCGCCAGGCGATCACGGACCTGGAACGTCAACGCTCGCAACTGAAACTAGTCGGTCGCACGTTCATCGTCGACGTCGTGTTGCAAACTCCCGCACGGTTTTCCGACGCCGTCCGCGATGCGCTCGAGGCCGAACTGCCGACCCTTGCGCCCGCTGTGGTGCGGTCCCGGTTTCACTTTCGTGAAACCGGTTCGGTAGAAGCGATGACATCGACGCTCGACAAGATTCGCCGACGCGGGTCCCACGGTGTCATCGTCAAGGCTCCCGACACTGCGGAAGTCGTGGCGGCGATCGATCGGCTCGTGGCGGCAAAGATTCCGGTCGTCACGTTGGTGACCGACGTTGCCGGCAGCAGGCGAGCCGCTTACATCGGCATCGACAACCGAGCCGCCGGAGCCACCGCCGCGTATTTGATCGATCAGTGGCTGGGGGATCGGGACGGCAACGTGCTGGTCAGCATGAGCAGCGGGTTCTTCCGCGGGGAGGAAGAACGGGAGATGGGATTTCGCTCCGCCATGCGACTCTCGGCTCCGCATCGACGGTTGATCGACATTCCGAACAGTGACGGTCTGGATCAGACGAGTAGGAAACTGGTGCGAGCGGCACTCGAATCCGATCCGCAGATCCGTGCCGTGTATTCGATCGGTGGTGGCAACCTGGCCACGGTCGACGCGTTCGAAGAACTGAACCGGGAGTGCAGTGTCTTCATCGCCCACGATCTCGACGGTGACAATCGAAAGTTGCTGGGGGAGAGGCGAATATCAGCGGTGCTCCACCACGATCTGCGTGCGGATGTTCGCACTGCCTGTCAGGTGGTCATGAAGGAACACGGCGCCATGGGCGCTCACTTCGGCTTTACGACGTCACCGGTTCAAGTTGTGACACCGCTCAACATGCCCCCGACATAGCTGTGCGCGGTCAAGGAGTCCGGAGACTCCCTAACCGCGCACAGGGCCGAAGGCCTGACTATCGAGCGAAGAGCAGTGCTCGCTTGACTTCCTGAATAGCCTTTGTCACCTGGATGCCGCGGGGGCACGCGTCGGTGCAGTTGAACGTGGTGCGGCAACGCCACACGCCGTCCTTGTCGTTCAGGATGTCGAGACGCTCGGAAGCGGCCTCGTCACGGCTGTCGAAGATGAACCGGTGTGCGTTGACGATGGCAGCGGGACCGAAGTAGCTGCCGTCGCTCCAGTACACGGGGCACGACGTGGTGCAGCATGCGCAGAGGATGCACTTCGTCGTGTCGTCGAAACGAGCACGGTCGTGCTGGCTCTGGATGCGCTCACGAGTGGGCTCGTTGCCACTGGTGATGAGGAACGGCTTCACGGCGCGGAATGCGTCGAAGAAGGGTTCCATGTCGACAACCAGGTCCTTCTCGACGGGCAGGCCCTTGATGGGCTCGACCGTGATGGTGACCGGCTTGCCGTCCTTGGGCAGCATGTCCTTCATCAGCAGCTTGCAGGCCAGACGGTTCACACCGTTGATCCGCATGGCGTCCGATCCACAGACACCGTGTGCGCAGCTGCGACGGAACGTGAGGGTGCCGTCGAGGTAACCCTTTACGTACAGCAGCAGGTTGAGCAGACGGTCGGTGGGCAGTGCCGGGACCTGGAAACTGTCCCAGTGCTGGCCCTCGCCCGATTCGGGGTTCATCCGCGCGATCTTGAGAGTGACCATGACGGCCCCCTCGGGAACAGCGGGGAGTTTGGGTGCATCTACAGCAGGCGCAGACATCAGTACTTACGCTCCATCGGCTCGTAGCGGGTCTGGATCACCGGCTTGTAGTCCAGACGGATGTCGGAGAGCAGGCCGTCACCCTCCTTGTACGCCATCGTGTGCTTCATGTACTCGGCGTCGTTGCGATCCGGGAAGTCCTCGCGAGCGTGGCCGCCACGCGATTCCTTGCGGTTGAGGGCGCCGACGACGGTGACCTCTGCCATTTCGAGGAGGAAGCCCAGCTCGATGGCCTCGAGCAGGTCGCTGTTGTAGCGCTTGCCCTTGTCCTGGACCGTGATGTGGTTGTAGCGCTCCTTGAGAGCACGCACATCCTTGAGTGCCTGGGTGAGGCGCTCTTCGGTGCGGAAGACGGAGGCGTTGTTGTCCATCGACTGCTGAAGCTCGGTGCGGATGTCCGCAACGCGCTCGTGGCCGTGATCGGACAGGATGACGCCGACCCAGTCTTCGACCATCGCGGCCGGGGTTTCCGGCATGTCGACGAACTCGGTGGAGTTCGCGTACTCGGCGGCAGCGATGCCGGCGCGACGGCCGAACACGTTGATGTCGAGGAGCGAGTTGGTACCGAGACGGTTTGCACCGTGTACGGATACACAGGCGCATTCGCCGGCCGCGTACAGACCCTTGACGATCTCGTCGTTGTTGCGCAGCACCTCACCGTTGATCTTGGTGGGGATACCGCCCATGACGTAGTGGCACGTCGGGTAGACGGGCACGGGCTCCTTGACGGGGTCCACGCCGAGGTAGGTGCGCGAGAACTCCATGATGTCGGGGAGCTTCTCGTCGAGAACTTCCTCGGGGATGTGCGTCACGTCGATGTAGACGTAGTCCTTGTTCGGGCCGGCGCCGCGGCCTTCTAGAACCTCGAGGACCATCGAACGGGCCACGATGTCACGCGGAGCGAGGTCCTTGATGGTGGGTGCGTAACGCTCCATGAAGCGTTCACCGTCGGCATTACGGAGAATGCCACCTTCACCGCGGACGGCTTCCGAGATCAGGATGCCGAGACCGGCGAGTCCTGTCGGGTGGAACTGGTGGAACTCCATGTCCTCGAGGGGCAGGCCCTTGCGGAAGATGATGCCCATGCCGTCACCGGTGAGGGTGTGCGCGTTGGACGTCGTCTTGTACATGCGTCCCGAGCCGCCGGTCGCGAAGACGATCGACTTGGCGTGGAAGATGTGCAGCTCGCCGGTCGAGAGCTCGTAGCAGATGACACCGGTGGCAACCGGGCCGTCCTCGGTCTCGGTGATGGCGATGTCGAGCGCGTAGAACTCGTTGAAGAACTCGACGTCGTGCTTGACGCAGTTCTGGTAGAGCGTCTGCAGGATCATGTGACCGGTGCGGTCGGCGGCGTAACACGCACGGCGGACGGGTGCCTTGCCGTGGTCGCGTGTGTGGCCACCGAATCGACGCTGGTCGATCTTGCCTTCGGGCGTGCGGTTGAACGGCAGACCCATCTTCTCGAGGTCGAGCACCGCATCGATGGCCTCCTTGGCCATGATCTCGACGGCGTCCTGGTCGGCGAGGTAGTCGCCGCCCTTGACGGTGTCGAAGGTGTGCCACTCCCAGTTGTCTTCCTCCACGTTCGCCAGTGCGGCACACATGCCGCCCTGGGCCGCGCCGGTGTGGCTGCGGGTGGGGTAGAGCTTGGTCAGTACGGCCGTGCGGGCACGGGGGCCAGCTTCGATTGCCGCACGCATGCCTGCGCCACCGGCGCCGACGATGACCACGTCATAACGATGTTCCTGCATGAAGTCTGTGCTCCCCTAGCTCGCCGAGATATTGGGGTCGAAGGTGAAGATGACGTACGTGCCCAGGCCCATGATCAGGATCATCGAGAGAACGAGGATCGTGGTCAGCCAGAAGCGCGTGGAGTCCTTGCGGGAGTAGTCCGCGATGACCGTGCGCAGACCGTTACCGCCGTGCAGCTGTGCCAGCCACAACATCGTCAGATCCCAGAACTGCCAGAACGGGCTGGACCAGCGACCTGCGACGAACGCGAAGTTCAGACGGTGAACGCCACCGTCGAGCATCAGCATGATGAACATGTGGCCCAGGACCAGAACGATCAGGGCGACGCCGGAGAAGCGCATGAACAGCCATGCGTACAACTCGAAGTTGTTCCGAGCCTTCGCGCGCGGGGACCGCGGGTTGTCCAGGCTTGCGGGACGGTCGTATGAGGTGCCCAGGCTCTTGGCTTCGGGTCCGTGAGTAGTCGCCATGTCAGTGCTCCGCAAACATGTTGATGAGGATGCGTCCGGCGCCTGGGATCATCACCAGGAACCAGATCGTCAGAATGGTCCAGAGCATGACGCGCTGGTACTTCGGGCCCTTCGACCAGAAGTCCACCAACATCACGCGCACGCCGTTGAGGGCGTGGTAGAGGACTACGCCGACGAGGCCGATCTCCATGAGGCCGACGAGGGGGTTCTTGTACGTGTCGATGACGGCGTCGTACGTATCGGGATTGACCCGAACGAGTGCCGTATCGAGAACGTGTACGAATAGGAAGAAGAAAGTAGCGACGCCTGTGATCCGGTGTAGAACCCAGGACCACATTCCGGGGTCGCCCCGGTAAAGCGACCTCGTGCGCTCCTTCTGAGGAGCGGCTTCAGTCGTAGTACTCATCGAGTGCTGTGCCTCCAACGTCATTGGTGGACGCGTCGAGCCTGCAGAGAGCTTCGATGTACCTCAGCCCGGGCTCGACGGGATCCTGAACCGACTTGACTCAGACTCTAAACCTATGTGAAACCGGGAACTAATCAGATGCGGGATTCGTACGCGTACCAAACTCTTTGTAAGGTTTGCCTTTCCAATCTCGCCGAGACTGTTTCGGCGTGGTTTCTGCATCCATTCAGTCGGCGTGATTGGATAACGAACCATGGGCGACATCGACTGGAAGTTGTTGCGGCACAACGCGCAAGTGGTCATGCGGCAGGCTTATGCACCGTACTCGGGCTATGCAGTGGGTGCAGCTGCCCTGGTAGACGATGGTCGGATCGTCTCAGGATGCAATGTGGAAAATGTCTCATACGGTTTGAGCCTGTGTGCCGAATGTGGACTCGTCGGTAACTTGGCCGCCACCGGGGGCGGGCGGCTGATTGCCTTCACGTGCTGCGACGCGAAGGGCTCGATTCTGATGCCGTGCGGCCGGTGCAGACAGCTTCTCCTCGAGCACGGCGGGGGTGAGATGCTTGTCGACACGAGCAGTGGGTTCAAGCCGCTGAGCGAGCTGTTGCCTGATGCTTTCGGGCCGGAACAAGCAGAGGGGCTCCGCCATGTTTGACGCAGTTTCCATCATCGGCGCCAAGCGTGACGGCCGCGAGCTGTCGGGAACCGAGATCGACTGGATAGTTCAGGCGTTCACACAGGGGATCGTCGGTGACGAGCAGATGTCGGCGCTCGCGATGGCGATCTATTTCCGAGGAATGTCGCGAGCAGAGACCGGCCGATGGACCGAGGCGATGATCGAATCCGGCGGGAGGATGGACTTTTCGGACTTGCCGCTGCCCACCGTCGACAAGCATTCGACCGGTGGAGTGGGGGACAAGATCACCCTTCCGCTTGCACCCCTCGTCGCTGCCTGTGGTCTTGCAGTCCCGCAGTTGTCGGGCCGCGGACTCGGCCACACCGGTGGAACTCTCGACAAGCTCGAGGCCATTCCAGGTTGGCGAGCCGAGCTCACGGCGACGGAGATGGTCGACATTCTCTCGGATCCGAAAATCGGCGCGGTGATCTGCGCTGCCGGAGCGAATCTGGCCCCCGCGGACAAGAAGCTCTACGCGCTGCGCGACGTGACCGGAACGGTGGAATCCATTCCGCTGATCGCAAGTTCGATCATGAGCAAGAAGATTGCCGAGGGAACCGGCGCCCTGGTGCTCGACGTCAAGGTCGGTTCCGGAGCGTTCATGAAGGACCTCGGCGACGCGCGAGAGTTGGCACGCACGATGGTCGAGCTTGGCAACGACGCCGGCGTGCGTACAAGCGCTCTCATCACCGGGATGGACACCCCGCTCGGATTGACGGCGGGCAACGCCCTCGAGGTACGTGAATCCGTCGAGGTGCTGGCAGGCGGCGGGCCGTCGGACGTCGTCGAGCTGACCCTGGTCCTGGCTCGGGAGATGCTGTCAGCGGCTGGGATCGACGGTATCGACCCCGCCGACAAACTGGCCGACGGCACGGCAATGGACCGGTGGCGCGCGATGATCGCCGCACAAGGTGGGGACCCACACGCGACGCTGCCGGTGGCCCGGCACAGCGACGTCGTCACCGCGGACCGAGACGGCGTACTGACCCGACTCGACGCCATGGCGGTGGGCATCGCGGCCTGGAAACTGGGAGCCGGACGCGAACGGCAGGGCGAAGCCGTTCAGGCCGGTGCCGGCATCGAGATGCATGCAAAGCCTGGCGACGTGGTCCGTGCCGGGCAGAAGCTGATGACACTGCACACCGACACTCCCGAGAGATTTGATGCAGCGCGACGAAGCCTCGGCGGTGGATGGTCGATCGGGACCGATTCCGACACCGTTTCGCGACCGTTGCTCATCGAGCGAATTGTGGGTGATTCGCGTTAGCGTTGGCGAATGAACGCACCGGAGTTGACCACGATCCGCAGCGCACCCAAAGTTCTTCTCCACGATCATCTCGACGGAGGACTCCGACCCGAGACCGTTCTCGAACTGGCCGAGCAATGTGGCTACGACGAGCTGCCGGCGAATACGGCATCCGAACTGGCGCAATGGTTCCGAACTGCCGCTGACAGTGGATCGCTCGAGCTCTACCTCGAAACGTTCGCGCACACAGTCGCCGTGATGCAGACCCCCGAAGGGCTTGCACGGGTGGCACGTGAGTGTGCCGAGGATCTGGCCGACGACAACGTCGTCTATGCCGAGGTCCGTTTTGCGCCCGAGCAGCACCTGGAACAAGGCCTGAGTTTGGACGAGGTCGTCGAGCACGTTCTCGAAGGTTTCCGGGCCGGCGAATCCGCTGCCAGGGTCGCGGGACGGGAGATCCGCATCGGCTGTCTTCTCACGGCGATGAGGCATGCCGCGCGGTCGCGGGAGATCGCCGAACTCGCGGTGCGATTCCGGGACCGCGGGGTTGTCGGGTTCGACATCGCCGGTGCCGAGGCCGGTAACCCACCGAGCCGGCACCTCGATGCTTTCGAGTACATGCGTGATGCGAACGCTCACTTCACGATTCACGCGGGTGAGGCTTTCGGGTTGCCGTCGATCCACGAAGCCATCGCCTTCTGCGGAGCGGATCGGTTGGGCCACGGCGTGCGGATCGTGGACGACATCGACGTAGGAGTGCAAGGTGGGGCAGAGTTGGGTCGGCTCGCGAACTACGTCCGTGACATGCGCATTCCCCTGGAACTGTGCCCGAGTTCGAACGTGCAGACCGGGGCCGTAGCCGCCCTGGCGGACCATCCGTTCGGACTCTTGGCGGACTTGCGCTTCCGAGTGACCGTCAACACCGACAACAGGCTGATGAGCGACACCACCATGAGCCGGGAAATGGCCGCGTTGGTCGAGACCTTCGGTTACGGATGGACCGATCTCGAACGCTTCACCATCAACGCGATGAAGTCGGCCTTCATCCCGTTCGACGAGCGCCTCGCGTTGATCGACGACGTCATCAAGCCGGGCTACGCCGTGCTCATCGGCTAGATGACGTGCGCCCGACTACTCAGATCGAAGCCGGGCCTCGAACTCGCGTTCGAGTTCGCGCCAGGCCTCGGATTCCTTGGTGAACGGCGCACTCGGAGCCATCCGCGACGGATCGGGGTTGAGGAGGTACGAGACGTACCAACCCAGCTCGTTCGACGCGGACAGAGCCTCCTCGGTGGAGTCGTCGTCGGCGAAATCTGCTGCATCGGTGAACAATTCGACTGCGAGTTCCAGCTGCTCGGCATCTACGACGTCCGGGCCCTGGGCGAGGTCGTCGGCGATACCGGGCAGAACGTAGACGTTCTCGTCCGTGACCTCGATTTCGAGTGAACCGTCGACGGCCGCATTCTGAATTTCGCCGTACGTACTGACCTGCGAGAGATCGTGTTCGTGGTTGTCGGCGAGGTAGCGAGCGAGTGCGCGCTCGCTACGGAAGACGGTGATCAGTCCGTCCTTGCCGAGGAAGATCGCCTGATCTCCCATGTAGCAGCGCAGAGTGTAGAACGTCTCGGCCGAGGTGATGATGCGGATCGGGTCGACACCGACCTCACCCCAGAAGGTCTCGACTTCGTCTTCGTCCTCTTCGAGGTCGTCTTCGTCGAATTCCTCGTCCTCGCCCTCCTCGGCGACATCGTCGGCGTCGACGGTGTTCTCGGCGGCAGCGAGCAGTTCAGCTTCGGCGACCGCCACAGCAGCTGCATCGACCTTCGGGGAGGTGACCACCTTGTCGATGGCGTCGAGAACGGCGTCCCAGTCCTTGACGATCGCAGCGCCGACCTGGTCCCACAGCTCCAGGCCTTCGCGGCCTTCGAAGGTGCCGGCGCCGGTGGCAAGCGCGCCGAGTACCGGATGGCCGCTGAAGAAGCGGATGACCGCGTCGAGTTCGCACACCTCACCGATGTTGCGAGCCATGTTCAGGGTGTCTTCGAGTTCCGAGACCACCAGTGCCTCAGGGTCACCTGCGGCCAGTTCCGGCACGCCGACGAAGTCGAACGTGAAGTTCTCTTCCGGTTCCAACTCGGCTGCCGACAGTCCGGAGACGACGGCCCACGCCGGATGCTCGACCAGGTCGTTGTCGGAGTCCGTTCGGATGAAGGCCGCGAGTTCCGCGACGGAGGAGAACCCGTAGAGGTCTTCCTCATGGCCGAGAAACGCTTCCCACTCGTCGTCGCCCTCGCGCCAGCGGGGTGCCCACAAAGTGACGAGGTCTCCGTCGGTGAGTCCGATTTCGATAGGGACGATGTCTCCAGCCATGGGCGGAAGCCTATCCACCGCAGAGCGAAAGGCATAGCGGGGGTTCGTCACGTTTGTTTCAGTGCCACTCGGAGCTCACTGACCAGTCGCTCTCGTTCGTCGTTGGACTGTTGAACTGCCTGGTGAATTGTTGCCACCGTCAATGCGGCCACCGTGCGAGAATTCATCGCGGTGATTGCGTCGGTAATCCGTAGGTCGACCAGAGCGCCCAGCCCGTCGACAGTCGCCGTGACTATCCCGCCCTCGCTCGAGACGACTGCCCGCAGAGCGCCGACCCCGTCGACGGCTTCCTGCAAGAGTCCGGTCCGGTGTTTCGCCAGCTCCATGATTCGATCAATCTCGCTCATATCGAACGCATCCAGCTCGACGGAAGGTTCTGGCCCTCGGCGGCGTCGACATCGGCCAGTTCGTCTCGGGTCGGTAGACCGAGCCGATCGAGGATCGCTGCCGGGACTCCGGTCTCCTCGAGCTCCACACGATGGCGGGCGCCGGCTTCGATTGCTGCATTTGAGCACAGCGTGAGTATCTGCTGCGCTAACCGCTGCCCGCCGTACCGCAGTTCGTCCTGGCTGATCCTCAGGTCCACGGGCACGGCGTGCTCCGTGGCGCGGACCGCGATGGTTCCGTTGCGGTTGACGGCTACGGCTGTGGTGATCGGCGGTGATTCGCGCTTGTTCTCGGGCATGATTCCCTGTCATTCCGTCGGACGGTAGAAGCCGTGAAAGCCCATGCCGCTGTTCGTGGTTCGGATGGCGCTGATTTCGACTGGGTCGCCGGCTTCGATCATCTGGCCGCCGCCGATCACCATCGCGACGTGGCCGTCCCAGACCGCGAGGTCGCCCGGCATCAGATTGTTCTGATCGACCTGGTTCCCGATTCCCTGTTCCTGAGCCAACCTCGGAATGTCGACTCCGGCCTGGCCGTACGCCCATTGAGTCAGCCCGCTGCAGTCCAGACCGACTCCCGGCGTAGTGCCTCCCCAGGCGTACGGGACACCCTGTTGAGTGAGCGCGTTGCGTACGGCAGCAGCGGCCTCGGCGTTCGGTGCGGTGGCAATCGAGCCGTCGGGAAGTTCGACCTCAACGCCACCTGAACTGCTGGCGCCGGTTGCTCCGGAGCGCGGTATCGCGAGGAGTGAATCGACAGAATCGCCGGAACCACCCGCCGAACCGGAGACTCCAGGTGCGGGATCGGGTATCGGGACGGACGGGACGAGTGCGGACATCTTGTCGGTCGACCCGGCCAACTCACCGCGTACCCGCTCGATAACCGATACCGCGCTTCCGAGGTGCTCCAACGCGGCCGACAACAACATCAATTGGCCCGTCGGTGTCATCAGCGTCGGCCCGGCCTTGATCGCGAGTGTCAGAAACGACTGGAGAATCTCACCGAGTTCGGTCATTCCCGCGTACACGGACGTTGTCGCTTCGTCCACGACGCCGGCGATGTCGTTTCCGCGATCGGCGAGGTTTCGCGTCGACGTCTGCGTCTGCTCGGTTTTGGTCACCGCAGCAGTGAGTGCCGTGGACGAACTCTGAGAGGACGCCAGTTCGCTCAGTGCCGCGCTTCCCAGTTGGTAGGCGATCTCGAGGGCGTCCGTGGCGATTCGGATGCCGACGTCGGGTCCACTTGCGCTGGGGACACCAGTCCCGACAGTGTCGACCAGGTCGATGATCGGTCGTGCGAGTGCGTCGACGTCGATCATGAGCGTGCGGCTTCAGCGAGAGTCCTTCGTACCGATTCCTCGGAGTCGAGATAGACGGCATGAGCGCCGAGGGCGGCCGACCGGACACTGGAAATTACAGTGGACAGTCGATCGATGTCGTCGATGTGCGCTTGTTGTGCCCGGCCCGCGACGCCGACGAAGTCGCCGCCGATCAGCCCCAGCACAGCGGACAGAGCCGTGTGATCGCCGCCGGACGCGTCCTGTCGAGCTTGCGCGACGTTGTCGGCAACAGTGCCCAACCGCGCGGCGAACTCCGCGATGCTTTCGGTGTGTAGATCCAGACTTGTCAACTTTGTCTTCCCCCCGTTGCGCTTACTCCTTCTTGGACGCCGCGCGGGGTGCTCCGGTTCCCGAGGAACTATTCTGATGGTCATGCAAACGCACGTAGTCGACCATCCGCTCGCGGCGGCCCTCTTGACGACAATGCGTGATGCACGCAGTGAGAACGCAACTTTTCGTTCCGCACTTCGCAGGCTCACGCACATGCTGGTCTACGAGGCCATGCGTGACGCGGAGGTCGAGGAGTTCCCGGTCGACACCCCGGTGGCAGCGACGACGGGCATCCGGCTCGCGAAGCCGCCGTTGTTGGTACCCGTGCTGCGGGCCGGTCTGGGCATGGTCGAACAGGCGAGTGCGCTGATTCCGTCGGCCGGCGTCGGCTTTGTCGGAATGGCACGTGACGAAGAGACTCATCAGCCGGTTCCGTACCTCGAATCCCTGCCGGCGGATCTGTCCGGGATCCCGGTGTTCGTGCTCGATCCGATGCTCGCCACCGGTGGTTCGATGGTGCACACCATCGACTTGCTGGTTGCGCGTGGCGCGACGGATGTCACGGCAGTGTGCGTCGTGGCCGCTCCGGCCGGCGTCGACGCGCTGGCAGCGTCCGGCCACCCGGTTCGTCTGGTCATCGCGAGCATCGATGACGGACTCGACGAGAACGCTTTCATCGTCCCCGGTCTCGGTGACGCCGGCGATCGGCAGTTCGGACCCCGCTAGAGCGAAAGGGCGAAGGTTCGGAGTTCGGCGAGCCGGGCCTTCGCCTGCTCTAGTGCGTTCGCGAGGTCGTCGCGGTTCGCCACCGGGACGACAACTTCGAGATAGCACTTGAGCTTGGGCTCGGTTCCGGACGGTCGCACCACCACGCGGATCGACGGTCCGTCGAATATCACTGCGTCCGTGCGCATACCACCGCGAACCTCGGCCAAGTCCTCGACGGTGACCGGCTCGCCCGCGAGTTGGCTTGGCGGATCGGTGCGTAGTCGTTTCATCATTTCGGCGATGTCGCTCGAATCCTCGACGCGGCGGGATACTTGGTCCCCACGATGCAGTCCGAATTCGACGGCATAGTCGCCCAGAACGTCCAGCAGGGTTCTGTTGCTGACCGCGAGGGTGGCAGCCAAGTCGGCCACCAGCACGGCAGCCGAGATTCCGTCCTTGTCCCGCACCACATCCGGATCGACGCAGTGCCCGATCGCTTCCTCGTAGGCGTAGACGAGTCCGTCGCCGGCACGCGTGAGCCACTTGAAACCGGTGAGTGTCTGCGCAAACCTGGCTCCGCGGGCTCTCGCCAACTTCGAGAGCAGGGTCGAGGAGACGATCGTCGTCGCCACCAACGAATCTTCGGGCGCCGTGCTCAGTACGTGGTCGGCCAGGAGCACCCCGGTTTCGTCGCCGCGCAACATGCGCCACTGATCACCGTCGCGAACTCCGACGGCGCAGCGGTCGGCATCCGGGTCGAGTGCGATCGCCAGATCCGCGTCGACACTTCGGGCAAGGGCGAGCAGGCGGTCTGCGGCGCCGGGCTCTTCGGGATTGGGGAACTCGACGGTCGGAAACGTGGGGTCGGGATCGAACTGCTCCGCCACGACGTGCAGGTCCTCGAATCCTGCTGCTCGCAGAGCCGCGGTCGCAGTCTCACCCCCGACGCCGTGCATTGCCGTGAGCGCAATCCGGATCGAGCGGGCGTCGCCGTGCGGGAGGGTCGCGATGCGGGCGATGTACTCCTCGACCAGAGAATCGTCGGCCGGAATCACCGATGCTCGCGCGACGTCGGCGGCACTACCGATGCGAGCGATCTCGCTCTCGATTTCACGATCGGCGGGGGAGACGAGTTGCGCTCCGCCCGAGAGATACACCTTGTAACCGTTGTCGGCGGCAGGATTGTGGGAGGCGGTGATCTGGATACCTGCCGCTGCCCCGAGCCTGCGCACCGCGAACGCCACCAGCGGTGTCGGCAGTGGGCGGGGGAGCAGGGTCACCTCGAACCCGGCCGCTGCCATGACCTCGGCGGCGGCCAGAGCAAATGCCTCTGAACCGAGCCGGGCGTCGCGGCCGACCACAACGCGGGACCCGCCCTGGCAGCGAGCTGTCAGCCAGGCCGCCAGACCGGCCGTGGTCCGGATGACGACCGCGAGGTTCATGCCGTTGGGTCCGCCGCGTACCGGCCCGCGAAGCCCAGCAGTGCCGAACGTCAGCGGTGAGGAAAAGCGTTCGGCCAGTTCATGTTCGGAAAGGGCGGCTAATTCTGCGCGGGTAACCGGGTCCGGATCGGCGTCGATCCACTCGTTGACGTTCAGTGGTGTCACAGCTGCTCGACCAGTTGGCGCAGCAGCACTCCCATCCGGGCCGCCGAAGCTTTGCCTGCCGCCAGCACCTCCTGATGGTCCAGTGGGGCGCCCGTGATTCCGGCGGCCAGATTGGTGACCATGGAGATGCCGAGAACGCGGGCGCCGAGCGCGCGGGCCGCGATGGTCTCGTGAACCGTCGACATGCCGACCAGATCGGCGCCGAGTGTACGAAGCATTCGAATCTCGGCCGGAGTCTCGTAATGCGGACCGGGAAGCCCGGCGTAAACACCCTCGGCAAGGTCCGGGTCGATCGAGCGAGCCAGCGCACGCAGTTCCGGCGAGTAGGCGTCGACCAGGTCGACGAACTCTGCGCCGACGAGGGGAGAGCGGGCCGTCAGGTTCAGGTGGTCACTGATCAGCACTGGTTGTCCCACTGCGTAGTCCTCGCGGATACCGCCGGCCGCATTGGTGAGGATGACGGTGTCGGCGCCGGCAGCAATGGCTGTCCGGACCGGGTGGACGACGGTACCGAGATCGTGGCCCTCGTATGCGTGCGCGCGCCCGAGCAGCAGCAGGACTTCGGTGTTTCCGACGCGCACCGAACGAATGGTGCCCGCATGGCCGAGGGCGGACGGTGGGGCGAAGCCAGGAAGATCCGCCATCGAGACTTCGGCTGTCACGTCCGCACCGGCGTCGCCGAACACGTCTGCGGCATCGGTCCACCCCGACCCGAGCACGATGGCGACTGACGGTGACGAAGAGCCAGTCATGGCGGACAGAGCAGCGGCGGCGGCCTCGGCGATCGTTCCCATGTGAGCAACCCTACTGAGGAGTCGGGTCGGTTCGCCGGGTGAGTTGGCGGGCGTTACTCTCCCATCCATGCCTTATCTCGAACGCGACGGCGACGTATTCATCCTGTACCTCGGCAACGAGGGCGAAACGGACAACGAGAACCGCTTCGGCCCCGAGTGGATCGACGCTGTTCACAGCAAGTTGGACGAGGTCGAAGCGCACGAGGGTCCCGCAGCCCTGGTGACGACGGCGACGGGCAAGTTCTACACGAACGGCCTGGACACGACGTGGATCTTCGGCAATCTCGACGGTCTGCCCGGCTACCTGGACAAGGTCCACACCATCTACAGCCGTTTGCTGACCTTCCCGATGGCCACGGTCGCGGCCGTGCAGGGGCACGCGTTCGGCGCCGGCGCCATGCTCGCGTCCTCGCACGATTTCCAGATCATGCGCGCGGACCGCGGCTTCTACTGCCTCCCCGAGGTCGGACTGAACATGCCGTTCACTGTCGGCATGTCAGCACTGTTGAACAGTCGTCTGCCCAAGCAGACGGCAGTCGACGCGATGACGACGGGGCGTCGCTTCGGCGGTGCCGACGCACTTGCTGCGGGCATCGTGCAGGAAACGGTCGACGGAGACGGAGTGCTCGCCGCTGCTGTGGCCAAGGCGTCGGCACTTACGTCGACTCACGGCAAGAACTTGGCGGGAATCAAGGCAGGCATCCACCGCGATGCTCTTGCAGACCTCGCTCAGGTGACTGACAAGAGCAACTTCTCCTTCGGGTGAGACAATGATCGCGTGAACCAGAATGTCGACAGCGCAGTCAGGTCCGTAGAGGCCGATCTGATTGCGCTGTCGCATTCGATTCACAGCGACCCGGAACTCGCCTTCGAGGAGTTCCGCAGCGCTGCCAAAGTGTCGGACCTGCTGGCGCAGCACGGTTTCGCGGTCACTCACGGGATCGTCGATCTGCCGACGGCCTTCGATGCCACCTACGGCAGCGGAGAGTTGGTCATCGCGATCTGCGCCGAGTACGACGCGTTGCCCGAGATCGGTCATGCCTGTGGGCACAACATCATTGCCGCCGCCGCGGTCGGGGCCGGCATCGCGTTGGCTACCGTGGCCGACGAACTGGGTATCACAGTCCGAGTGATCGGTACTCCCGCGGAGGAAACCGGTGGCGGCAAGGTCCTGATGCTCGAGCGTGGTGCCTTCGACGGCGTCGGCGCTGCCATGATGGTTCATCCAGGGCCGATCGACATCATCGGTGCGACCTCGCTGGCCTTGGCGGACATCGCCGTGAGTTATCACGGTCGCGAGGCGCATGCGTCTGCTGCGCCGGAGTTCGGTCGTAACGCCGCCGACGCAGCGACGCTCGCTCAGGTGGCGGTCGGACTGTTGCGTCAGCACCTGCAGCCAGGTCAACAGATTCACGGAATCGTCAGTGACGGCGGCACGGCTCCCAACATCGTTCCGGCTCGGTCCGAATTGCTCTACTACCTGCGTGCCGAAACGGCCGCGTCGTTGGCCAATCTGTCCGAGCGTGCCGACGCGTGCTTCGCCTCGGGTGCACTCGGCACCGGGTGCACCCACGAAATCCGCACGGTATCGCCTACTTACACCGAGCTGACCCCCGATCCGTGGCTGGCGGCGGCGTACCGTGAACAGATCGTCGATCTCGGGCGGGTGCCACTGGCAGCGGAATGGGAGCGCTCCCGTCCACTGGGTAGTACGGATATGGGTAATGTGACCAATGTGATTCCGGGAATTCACCCGGTCATAGGCTTGGATTCATCGGGGGCAGTGACACATCAGCCGGAGTTCGCGGCTGCGTGTATCACCACCTCCGCAGATCGAGCGGTAGTCGACGGTGCAATTGCGTTGGCCCGCACTGCTGTCCGGGTAGCGTCCGATCCAGAACAACGCGCCCGTCTGTTGGAAGGGGTAGATCGCCGGTGAACGCGGCAATCGACACGTGGATTCACGCGCACACCGACGACCTCGTCGCGTGGCGTCGACACATCCATGCCAACCCGGAGTTGGCTCGCCGCGAATACGCGACCACCGAATTCGTCGCCACCCGCCTCACTGCCGCTGGATTGTCGCCGAAGATCCTTCCCGGTGGCACCGGTCTCACGTGCGATATCGGACCGGAGGGTCCACGAATCGCACTGCGCGCCGACATGGACGCTTTGCCGATGCAGGAAGCGACCGGGGCGACGTACTCGTCCACGGTCCCCGGTGTGTCCCATGCATGCGGGCACGACGCCCACACCACCATCTTGCTCGGCGCCGGACTGGCTCTGGCCACGCTGCCCGAACTTCCCGTCGGGGTTCGGCTGATATTCCAGCCCGCCGAGGAAGTCATGCCTGGCGGAGCACTCGACGTCATCGCCGCGGGCGCGCTCGACGGTGTGTCCAGAATCTTTGCTCTGCACTGCGATCCGCGACTCGAGGCAGGCCAGGTCGGAATGCGCCTGGGCGCGATCACCTCTGCTGCCGACACGATCGAGGTCGTCCTCGACTCTCCGGGTGGGCACACGTCGCGGCCGCATTTGACCACGGATCTGATCTACGCGCTCGGCACCGTCGTGACCGGGCTGCCGGGAATGCTCAGCCGTCGTATCGATCCGCGTACCGGAACCGTCATGGTGTGGGGCGCGGTCAGCGCAGGTCAGGCGCCCAACGCGATTCCGCAGACCGGCATGATGACGGGCACGGTACGTACCGGCGATCACGACACCTGGGAGTTGCTCGAACCGCTCGTGGAAGAAATCGTCCACGGACTGCTCGCACCCACCGGAGTTCGCTACCAACTCAACTATCGTCGCGGAGTGCCTCCGGTCGTCAACGACGAGGTGTCCACTCGGATGTTCGAGGACGCCATCGCGACCGTCGGACAAGATGCTTTGGCGGACACCCCGCAATCCGGTGGTGGCGAAGACTTTTCGTGGTACCTCGAAACCGTGCCGGGTGCCATGGCGCGGCTCGGCGTGTGGTCGGGTGAGGGCGATCAGCTCGACATCCACCAACCCACTTTCGATCTCGACGAGCGAGCACTCGGCGTCGGTGTGAAGGTTCTGACGAGCCTGGTTCTGGGATAGTTCCGGTTCCCGTCGGGGGTACCGTTTTTCGTGTCGTTCGAGTGAAGGTACGGGCATGTCCATAGGTGTGGGAGTGCGAATCGGCACATTGGTGTCGACGGCTGTCGTTGCGTCGAACGATCCGGGTTCGGCCGATCCGGTGGTATTGGTTCGGGACACGATCCTCAATCAACGCAAGGACGGAACGACGGTGCTCGGTGGCACCGAGCAACTGGGTGCCGGCCGTGAGTTCGCCGAGAGCTGGTCGGGCTTTGTCGGTCGCGTCGGGGACCCGAGTGGCGTCGCGGGAACTGCCGATACTCGTTACCGCGCCGAGGATTTGGTGGCGACCTCGATTCGCTGTCTGTTGCAGGAATGCGAGCCGCTGCCCGATCGTGGTGGTCGAAGCGGGGGAGCGCCCGACATCGTCGCGACCTACCCGTCACGCTGGGACTCGTCGACAGCGGCCCTCATGCAGGATTCGCTGGTCTACGCGGGCCTCGAACGGGTCACACTCGTCTCGGATGCCGAGGCCGTGTCGGCGTGGTTCGAGTCGGAAATCGCGGCACTCGCCGGCACGCTCATCGGCATCTATCACGTGGACGACACCGGGGCAGCGGTCACCCTCGTGCGTTCTGGTGTCGCGGCCGGCCGTGCATTCGGCTTTGCCGGCGACGGGAGTTCGCCGAGTTCACGCCTCGCGACGGCTCTGGGTGCGTTCGGTTGGATGCCGGAGAACCTGGACGCCGTAGTCGTCACCGGTGACGGCGAACCGGCGACAGACAAAGCGGCCATGATGTCCATAGCGGCCGGGATTGCCGAAAAGCTCGGTGTCAGATGTGAACTCGGTCCCGGACCTGAGCAGTCGGCTGCGCTGGGAGCCGCAATTCTGGCTGCCGGATTCACCTCGACGTCGCACACTATCGTGCCGATCGGATTGCCGCCTTCACACGACGTGACCGAGGTGTTCGACACCCTGGGACGCGAGAAGGTGGCGGCAGAAACCGCTGCCGGGGTGGCGACCGCCGAGCCGGAAACTGCAGTTGTCGCAGGCGAATCGGAGTCGCGCGGTTCCAAGCGTGTGCTCATCGGCGTGACGGTTGTGGTGGTGCTCGCAGCACTGGCAGTGCTCGCGTATTTCCTGCTGCTTTGAGCAGGACAGCTATCTAATCGGTAACACCGTTACCCGGACCGACATTGCGGCTGTTTCTCGTCCGCAACTCTCGTACGTACTCGGCCGGCGCTCCGGCAATCTCGGCAGCGTCGGCCATCACACCGATGTAGCGGGCCGACGGCAGCCCGCCTTCGTACGCATCCATGACGTAGAGCCACGCAAGTACCGCGTCGCCGGCGGTGTCGACCCGCACGCGGATCTTGCGGTGCAGACCCAGTTCGGCACCTTCCCAGCGGTCCAGACTCACTTCGTCCTCTTCCGGGACGTCGTAGAGCACCACGAAAACACTGGAATCGGGATCTTCGACCACGGTGGCGAGAGCACCCTCCCAGCCGAGGTCCTCGCCGCTGAAGGTCAGGCGCCAGCCTCGCAGCCACCCTGTCCCGGACATGGGGGAGTGTGGGCAGCGCAACAACATCTGCTCGGGATGCATGTTGGAACCGTAGGCGGCATAAATCGACACGGGCGCAAGCCTAAACCGTGGTCCGAGGGTGTGGCGAAGCGGACCACCGGACGCAAGTAATCTGGTACAAGCACTGCGCGACACGTGGTGCTCGAATAGCGTGACACTGGTCGACGGGAGACCCCTGCCGGCCACGCGAGGACTTGGAGGACACATGACCCGGATCGTGATCATCGGTGGCGGACCCGCCGGCTACGAGGCGGCACTGGTAGCCGCGCAGCACGGGGCCACGGTCACCCTGGTCGATTCGGACGGCGTCGGCGGTGCGTGTGTGCTGTTCGACTGTGTCCCGTCGAAGACGTTCATCGCGTCCACCGGAATCCGCACCGACATGCGTCGTGCATCCGACCTCGGCATCACTCTGGATCCGGAGCAGGCTTCGGTGTCACTGCCGAAGATCCACTCCCGAGTCAAGAGTCTCGCGTTGTCCCAGTCCTCGGACATTCGCGCACGGTTGCAGACGGTAGGCGTCGAGGTTCTCTCCGGCACCGCCGAACTGACCGATCCACTCCTCGGCATGGCAGCACACCAGGTTCGCGCGACGCTCGGAAGCGGCGAGCAGAAGACCATCGACGCAGACGTCGTGTTGATCGCCACCGGCGCCAGCCCCCGCATCATCCCGGGAGCCGAGCCCGACGGTGAGCGAATCATGACGTGGCGCCAGCTCTACGACTTGGACGAGCTTCCCGAGCACCTGGTCGTGGTCGGTTCCGGTGTCACCGGTGCCGAGTTCGTCTCCGCGTACACCGAGATGGGCGTCAAGGTCACGCTCGTGTCCAGTCGCGACCGTGTTCTGCCCGGCGAGGATGCCGATGCGGCGCTCGTGCTCGAGGACGCCCTCGCCGAGCGCGGTGTCACCCTCGTCAAGCACGCCCGCGCGGACGCCGTCGAGCGCACCGAGAAGGGCATCGTCGTCAAGCTCTCCGACGGCCGCACGGTCGAAGGAAGCCACGCTCTGATGACCGTCGGTTCCGTCCCCAACACCAACGGTCTCGGCCTGGAGCGGGTCGGCATCGAGTTGGACAAGGGTGGATACCTGCGTGTCGACCGGGTCTCGCGCACCACGGTTTCCGGTATCTACGCTGCCGGTGACTGCACCGGACTGCTCCCGCTCGCGTCGGTGGCTGCGATGCAGGGACGTATCGCGATGTACCACGCACTGGGTGAAGGCGTCAGCCCGATCAAGTTGAAGACCGTCGCGTCGGCCGTCTTCACACGCCCCGAAATTGCAACGGTGGGTGTTTCGCAGGCAGCGATCGACAACGGAGAGGTGCCTGCGCGCACCGTCATGTTGCCGCTCAACACCAACCCGCGCGCCAAGATGTCCGGTTTGCGTCGCGGATTCGTGAAGATTTTCTGCCGCCCGGCTACCGGCGTGGTCATCGGCGGTGTTGTGGTCGCACCCACTGCTTCGGAACTGATCCTGCCGATCGCGATCGCCGTACAGAACAACCTGACGGTCAACGACCTGGCGCAGACGTTCTCGGTGTACCCGTCGCTGACCGGATCGATCACCGAGGCTGCTCGTCAGCTCATGCGTCACGACGACCTGGACTGACAACCGACCAGAGTCTTCTTACAATGTGGGAACTCTGTTTCACATACTGAAGTATTGGTGGGATAGTCGAGATACCGACCGAATCAAGGGTCGGTATCTCGGCGCTCTCCCGCCCCGTTGACCCAGGACGGCTCAGGGTGTTTTTCCTCTGACCTTCATTCTGCGTGCCTGGGAGCTTCATATGACACACGCCGCGCTGTCCGCTCGCATGGACGGACTCCGTAGTTCTGCAATTCGCGATCTGCTCACCCTGACTGCCCGGCCCGACGTCATCAGCTTGGCCGGCGGACTGCCCGATCCCGATTTCATTCCGCGGGAGCGAATCTCGAAGGCAGCCCACGACGCACTCGGTGACCCCTCGTCCGTTCAGTACGGCGAGACCTCCGGCCTGCTGCGCCTCCGTGAGGTGATCGCCGAGCGCGAATCATCCAAGATCGGGCGGACACTCGACGTGTCCGAAGTCGTGATCACCCACGGTTCTCAGCAAGGTTTGAGCTTGCTCGCGCAGGTCCTCCTCGACGCCGGTGACGTCGTGGTCGTGGAGGAACCGGCATATACCGGTGCGCTGCAGGTCTTTCGAACGGCGCAGGCCCGTCTCGTTCCCGTCCAGCTCGACGAGGACGGAATGGACACCGACGCGCTCGAAGCGAAACTCGACGCCGGTCTTCGGCCCAAAGTTGTTCACACCGTGAGCAATTTCCACAACCCGCGCGGCGCGGTGCTTTCGGCGCAGCGGCGAGCGCACTTGGCGGCACTGGCGGACCGATACGGGTTCTGGGTGCTCGAGGACGACCCGTACGGCGAACTGTACTTCGGCGAGAAACCGCCCGCACCGCTGGCGGCGTTGTCGGACAGGGTGATTCGGCTGTCCAGTGCTTCCAAAGTGTTGGCACCGGCGCTGCGCGTCGGCTGGCTGCACGGCGACCGAAAGGTCTGCGAGGCGGTCGAACTGATCAAGCAAGGCGCTGACCTGTGCGGGTCTTCGCTCACACAGCAGATCGCCGCAGACCTCTTCTCCGACGTCGAATGGTTCGACGCGCATCTCGACGTGCTTCGAGCGGGGTACGGCGCGAGGGCGAAGGCGTTGGTCACGGCCGCCGAGACGGAATTGAGTGGGCGTGCACGCTTTTCCGAGGTCCGCGGCGGGATGTTCTGTTGGATGGATTTCCTCGACGACGTCGACACCACCGAACTCCTGGGTGCCGCGCTCGCGCATGGCGTGGCATTTGTCCCAGGTTCGGCCTTCGCGGTCGAAGCGGACCTTGGTCGAAGCGCTCGACTGTGTTTCGCGACGTATCCCGAAGCGGTGCTGGTCGACGCCGTCGGCAGGCTCCGGGACAGTGTCACCGCAGGTACAGCCTGACTTTGTCGATAGTGTTGCGGAGCAGATCGATCTCCGTACCGGACGGCGGGGTGGTGACGGTGACGTGGTCGGCGACGGCCAGATCCCATCCCGTCGCCTCTCGCACCTGATGGACCGAGATGCCTTCGTGGACACTGGTCAGCTCCAACTCGCCGCCGGGGCCCTGGTGTGTCAGGACACCGAGGTTGGTGAACACCTTTGTCACTCCTGCACCTGCCGGCATGATGCCCTTTCCGCTGGCGTGGGCGCGGGCGGGGCTGGGTGAGGTGCAGAAGTCGAGCGCGGCCGGAAAGGAACTGAGGTCGTGGCGACGCATCACGACGAAGATCTCGGCCGCGTTCGCGATGATCTCGACGGCCCCGCCTGCTCCGGGCAGTCTGACCGTCGGGTTCTTCCAGTCACCGATGAAACTTGTGTTCAGGCTTCCCGTTCGATCGATTTGAGCGGCCCCGAGAAAACCGACGTCGACGTTGCCACCTTGCAGGACATAACCGAAGAGTGCGGCCATACTGAGCACGGATTCGGCGCCGGAGACCACGACGGAGTCGGCGATACCTTCGGCCATCGCCGACGGATGCGCGCCGCACACTCCGGATTCGTAGATCAGTTCTACGTCCGGATTCGACGTGTGGCGCGCGAGATCGACTGCGAGCGTGGGGAGCCCGACTCCGGCGAAGACCCGGCGCTTACCCGCCAACTCGCGTGCCGCGACGGCGACGATCGTTTCGGTGGAGGTGGTGTTACCGCTGACAATCGTGGTGGTCACAGTCTGCTCCCGTAGTCGACAGGTGTGGAGAGTTTTGATCCGACCTCGAGATCCGACCAGTAGTCAGCTCCGAGCTTGGCGAGATATTCGTCGTGATCGCCGAGTGTGTACACCCATTCGTCGAGCCAATTTCTCAGCAACGAAGGGTCTTTGGAAATCTCGGTCCAGCGTCGGTAGAAGCCGCAATCGCGGTCGTAGTATCCCTGTGCGTACGACGGGTGCGCGCCGCGCGGGCAGACGACAACCGCGTCGACGGCGTGCGAGGGAATCAGAGTTCGGCTCGGATCTGACCTGATGACCTCGTCGTCGACCAGCTCTTCCACAACGACGATCGCCTTCTTCGCGGCGTAAACGGCTTCTTGCTGCACCCCGGCGATGCCCCAGATCTGTGCGTTCCCGGACGTGTCCGCTCGCTGTGCGCCGATGATCGTCACATCCGGATTTAACGGCGGCACAACGTAGACGCTCCCGCCGCCGTACGGATCCTCGACGAGTCTCAGTTGTGGGTTGAGTGCGGGTAGATCACTACCGGCGTACGACCGCAGCGGGAAGAAGGGAAGCCTGGCCGCTCCCGCCTGATACCGGCACACCATGCCGTAATGACTGTATTCCTCGACTTCGAGGGGGAGCGGGTCCTGGTTCTCGATGCGTCTGCGTAACTCGTACAGAGAACCTGCGGAGCCGCTGGCGAAGAACGAGGCAACCAGCTTTCGGACGCAGCCGGCGGCGACGAGTTGATCGGAAACGATGTCCGGCGTCATCCGGCAGAGCGTGAGGTCCTTTCTGCCCTGCCGGATGATCTCGTGTGCCGCGGCAAAAGGAATGAGATGTGAAAATCCCTCCAGCGCAACGGTCATCCCGTCTTCGACGTATCGGCCGACGGCCTCTTTCATCGAGAGGGTCTTGTCCACGTGTGTACCTCTTCTTGTTCTTTCGCGCACTCGGTCGGTTTCGGAACTTGACATGTTCGGCCGGTGTGGCGCAACAATGTCGGGTGGAAATTCATCAGATCAACGCATTTCTCGCGGTGGCTGAGGAGCTACATTTCGGCCGTGCGGCGCAGCGGCTTCGGATTGCGCAACCGCCGCTGAGTCGAACGATCAGGCAATTCGAGAAACAGCTCGGTTCGCCGTTGTTCGATCGGAGCACTCGAACTGTGCGGCTCACTGCTGCCGGTGAAGCGCTGCTGCTTCCGGCGCGCGAGATTCTGGACGCGTGCCGGATGGCCGAGATCGCGGTGTCTGCGGCAGGCAAGGGAACGACAGGTCGCGTTCGCCTGGGTTTCGCGGGGACTTCTTCGCATCTGCTCGTCGGGCGGTGGGCGAAATTGGTGAGAAAGACCAATCCCGGTATCGAATTCGTGCTCGACAGTTCTGCTTTCGCGAACGAGGCGTTGTTGATGCTGCTCGATCGACGACTCGACATCGGGATGGTGCGGTGGACCGTACCGCCGCTCGGGATCACGTCGAGATTGATCGCCGAGGAGAACTTTCTGGTGGCCATGTCCAAAGACCACCCGTTGGCGTCGAGGGACTCGGTTCGGTTGATCGAATTGGAGTCCGAGAATTGGGTGACGCTTCCGGCGGAGCCAGGTTCGATTCTGCGGGAGTCTCTGCTCACTGCCTCGAAGAACGCAGGGTTCCTGGCTCGAATCGTGCAGACGGCACCGGATTCGATGTCGTTGATCGCGCTGGTGTCCGCGGAAATCGGATGCTCGTTGACCATTTCCTCGGTGGCCCAGAGCATCGTGAATCCTGATGTTGTCTTTGTTCCGGTCATGGACCCACCTCCTCCTCTTCAACTGCGTATCGCCTGGCGAGAGGGAGACGACAGACCTGCTCTTCTCGAAGTGTTGAAATTGTCCGAGCAGGCGCTGCCGTCCCTGGCCTAGACGGTTGCCCGACCGGTAGGAATCTCACCCGCTTCGGACTTCGGCGAGTTCGCAATATCGACAAGAGTGTTTTCGAGTTCGAGTTCGTCGTAGTCCGCTTGTTCGGCCGTCGAGAGTTCGCCCGCGTTGTAGCCTGTACGTCGGAGCAGGAGCAGGGTGCAGATCAGTGAGACAAGGGCGTACAGCCCGGATACGATCGCGACCCCGACGATATTGCCTGACGTGTTGAGCATCCACTGCGCCAGTACGGGAGTTCCGCCGCCGACGACAAGGGAACACAATTGGTACGCCGTCGACAGACCGGTGTAACGGATGTTGGCGGGGAAGGCCCGAGCGAGAACGCCGGCGATGGCGCCGTAGAACATCGAGTGCGGGATCGTGGCCAGACACATTGCGACGACTGCAATGGTGAAGTTCCCGGTTCGGATCGCGAAGAACATAGCGGGCATGAGGACGAACTCCGGTATCACCATCAGGCACATGGCTTTTCGCATGTCGATCTTGGAGACCAGGACGGCACCGAAAGGTTGGACGATGAACTGCACGACGAGCGCGATCGCGATGGCGGCCAGGAAGGTTCCTCGATCGTATCCGAGTTCTTTTGTAGCCCAGGACAATGCGAAGGTGTTCTTGAAATAGGTGACCTGGGCGAGGGGGAGTGCGCCGGCGCCGAGGAGAACCAGTACCCAGTGCTTGCGCAAGACTTCGGCGAGCGGAAGCTTGACGACCTTCTTGCGTGCGAGAACGGCCTTCATCTCGTCCGACTCTTCGAGTTTGAGGCGAATGATCATCCCGAGAATGACCAGCACCGCCGAGATGATGAACGGGATGCGCCATCCGTACAGGAGGAACGACGGCGTCGGCATCGAGGATAGAAGGAAGAACGCGATGGTGGCCAACAGATTTCCGGCGGGTGAGCCCTGTTGGGCGAACGCGGAGTAGAGGATGCTCTTGCCCTTCGGGGCATTCTCGCTGGCAATGAGCACTGCGCCGCCCCACTCGCCACCGACCGCGACTCCTTGGATGACGCGAAGGGTGACCAGACCGATCGGCGCCCAGATCCCGACCTGTGCGTAGGTGGGGAGGAGTCCGATGCCTACCGTGGCGACACCCATCATCATCAAGGTGATGACGAGAGTGTTCTTGCGTCCGATCCGGTCGCCGAGGTGACCGAAGATGATCCCGCCGATCGGCCTGGCGAGGAAGCCTGCCCAGAGTGTGATGAAGGCGAGGAGAGTGCCGACTCCGTTCGGGAGAGTGTCGGAGAAGAAGATGTCGCCGAATACCAGGGCAGCGGCAGTGCCGTAGATGTAGAAGTCGTACCACTCGATAGTGGTTCCGATGAACGAAGCGATACCGGCTCTTCGCGCCTTGGCGTTGATCTCCTCGGAACTGCGAGTGGGTGAACTCATGCGTGGCGACCTTTCTCTGCAACATTCGCGGCGCCGAAACGTGGCGTGCCTGAATGAGATTCGCAGAGTGGTGTAGGTCACGTCCAATACCAACTTGGTCGCTTATTGATACCTCAGGAGCATCAATAGACGACCATGATCAGCTCTTCCGGTATGGAAGGATCGGGTGATTACTCGGACCAGTTGTACGTCCGCTCGACGGCCTTGTTCCACTCCGCGTACAGCCGTGACCTTTCGGACTCGTCCATCGCCGGTTCCCAGGTTTGGCCGACGGCCCAGTTGTTGCGGATGTCTTCGGTGTCGGCCCAATAACCGATGGCGAGGCCCGCTGCGTATGCAGCACCGAGAGCTGTCGTTTCGTTGACCACCGGGCGGATGACGGGAACTCCGAGGATGTCCGACTGGAACTGCATCAGGGTTTCGTTGACCACCATGCCGCCGTCGACCTTCAGTGCGGACAGTTCGACTCCCGAATCCGCTCGCATGGCGTCGATGACCTCGCGGGTCTGGTATGCCGTCGCCTCGAGCGCTGCGCGGGCCAGGTGTCCCTTGTTGACGAAGCGCGTCAGACCGACGATGACACCCCGGGCATCCGGTCGCCACCGAGGTGCGAACAGCCCGGAGAACGCGGGCACGAAGTAGGCGCCGCCGTTGTCGTCGACACTTGCGGCGAGCGGCTCGATGTCCTTGGCGTTCTGAATGATTCCGAGATTGTCTCGAAGCCACTGGACCAAGGAACCCGTCACGGCGACGGAACCTTCGAGTGCGTACACGGCAGGGGCTTCGCCGAGTTTGTAGCAGACGGTCGTCAGTAGTCCGTGCTTGCTGTGCACCGGCTTCGTGCCAGTATTGAGAAGCATGAAATTGCCGGTGCCGTAGGTGTTCTTGGCTTCACCCTCGGAGAGGCAGGCCTGGCCGAATGTGGCTGCCTGCTGGTCACCGAGGATTCCGGCGACCGGCACACCGGCGAGATTGCCGCGTGGACGTCCTGTGCCGTAGACCTCTGAGGAACTACGGATTTCCGGGAGCATCGACATCGGGATTCCGAAGTCCGCACAGATCGATTCGTCCCACTGGAGGGTCTCGAGATCCATCAGCATCGTGCGTGACGCATTGGTGACATCTGTCACGTGGACGCCCTCGGTCAGGTTCCACACGATCCACGTGTCGACAGTGCCGAAGCACAATTCGCCGGCCTCCGCTTTTGCTTTCGCACCGTCGACGTTGTCGAGAATCCAGCGGATCTTCGGCCCGGCGAAGTAGGTCGAGAGTGGTAGTCCGGTCTTGTCTCGATACTTGTCCGGACCCTCGTCGCCGCCCAGTTCGACACACAGTTGATCCGTGCGCGTGTCCTGCCACACGATCGCGTTGTAGATCGGCTCACCCGTCGAACGCTCCCAAACGACGGTCGTCTCACGCTGATTCGTGATTCCGACGGCAGCGATGTCGGCCCGCGTGAGATCGACCTTCGCGAGAGCGCCGGCCACCACCTCCCGAGTGTTGATCCACAGCGCCGCCGGATCGTGCTCGACCCAACCTGCTCGCGGGAAAATCTGCTCGTGTTCTTTCTGCGCAACGCTCACCACGGCGCCGTCGTGATCGAAGATCATGCAGCGGCTCGACGTCGTGCCTTGGTCGATGGCGGCGATGTATTGATTCACTGTGCTCCTAGGTTCGGGCGTGTTCGCAGTAATCCGTGCGCTGTCGCAGTATGTGGATCAAGCTACTAGCCTGTAAACGGATTCGTCGTCGACTTACAGGAGACCGGGTTGAGTAAGCAGCAAGGTGCGCAGTTTCTCGGCCCGCAGCAGCGCGAAGCTGCTTGGGAACAACTTCAGACCGAGCAATTCGACGTCGTCGTGGTGGGCGGTGGTGTCGTCGGTGTCGGAGCGGCCCTCGATGCGGCCACCCGCGGGCTGAAGGTTGCGTTGGTCGAGGCCCGTGACTACGCATCCGGTACGTCCAGTCGCTCGTCGAAGATGTTCCACGGCGGTCTCCGCTATCTCGAGCAACTCGAATTCGGCCTCGTTCGTGAAGCATTGCGTGAGCGCGAGCTCTCGCTGACCACGCTCGCTCCGCACCTGGTCAAGCCGCTGAAGTTCCTGTTCCCTCTGGCTCACCGCGTGTGGGAGCGCCCGTACATGGCCGCGGGAATCTTCCTCTACGACCGAATGGGCGGCGCCAAGTCGGTCCCCTCCCAGAAGCACTTGACGCGGGCGGGCGCACTGCGCATGTCGCCGAGCCTCAAGCGCAGTTCACTGACCGGTGGCATCCAGTACTACGACACCGTCGTCGACGACGCTCGGCACACCATGACCGTTGCACGGACCGCCGCCCACTACGGCGCGGTCGTCCGAACGTCGACGCAGGTCGTGGGATTTCTGCGTGAAGCGGACCGGGTCTCGGGAGTTCGTGTTCGCGACTGCGAAGACGGCCGTACCGCGGAGGTCAAGGGTCACGTCGTCATCAATGCAACCGGTGTCTGGACGGACGAAATCCAGGCCCTCTCACGTCAGCGCGGACGGTTCCGGGTGCGAGCGTCGAAGGGCGTACACATCGTCGTCCCGCGCGATCGCATCGTCAGTGAAGCCGCCATCATCCTGCGTACCGAGAAATCGGTGCTGTTCGTCATTCCGTGGGGCAGTCACTGGATCATCGGCACCACGGACACCGACTGGAACTTGGATCTCGCTCACCCAGCGGCAACCAAAGCAGATATCGACTACATCCTCGGCCACGTGAACTCCGTTCTGGTCACGCCGCTGACGCACGCCGACATCGACGGTGTCTACGCAGGCCTGCGTCCGCTGCTTGCCGGTGAGAGCGACGAGACGTCGAAGCTCTCGCGCGAGCACGCCGTTGCCCGTGTGGCTCCAGGCCTGGTCGCCATCGCCGGTGGAAAGTACACGACGTATCGGGTCATGGCGGAAGACGCCGTCGACGTCGCAGCAGAAGACATTCCGGCGCGAGTGGCATCGTCGATCACGGAGAAGGTGCCGCTCGTCGGCGCCGACGGATACTTCGCGTTGATCAATCAGACTGTGCAACTGGGCGAGCAGTACGGCTTGCATCCGTATCGCGTCAAGCACTTGCTCGACCGCTACGGTTCACTCATCACGGAGGTCCTCGAACTCGGCCGACAGACGCCGGAGTTGTTGCAGCCCATCACAGATGCCCCCGATTACCTTCAGGTCGAGGCTGTGTACGCCGCCGCGGCCGAGGGTGCATTGCACCTCGACGACATCCTGGCTCGCCGCATGCGCATCGCAATCGAGTACCCGCATCGTGGTGTCAACTGTGCGCAACAGGTTGCCGGATTGGTTGCCCCGATTCTCGGTTGGGATGCCGCCACCGTCGAGCGCGAGGTCGACACGTACCGAGCGCGCGTCGAAGCGGAGATCGAGTCGCAGACCCAGCCGGACGACGAGTCGGCCGACGCCTTGCGCGCCGCAGCGCCGGAGTCTCGGGCCGAGATCCTCGAACCCGTCGTCGTGGTGCCGGATCGGGTCTGAGTCGCCCGTCGTTTGTTCTCGGTCTGTCGCGGGTAGGCGGATGTCGAATCACCACCCGTGTCAGCACAGACCGGTCGAGCGTCGCCCAGGAGGATCCCAATGTTCGGTAGTCGGTCGAGATCTGCTGAGGAACACATAGCCACTGCTTATCTGGTCACTCACCTGTGCGGAGCGATGGTAGGGCTGCAACTCTCGCGGTCACTCTCGGACTCGTACGGCGCGTGGGCCGACGGTGAGCTGGACTCGTTGCCGGGTGAGCTCGAGTACGAGATCGAGCAGCTGCTGCAACTGATCGAGGACACCCAGGGCATATCTCTGCCGCGGTACTCCAAGATCGACGCGACGGTCAATCGGATCAGGCGCCTCGTCCATGTCGACGCCATCTGGCGCAACCGTCTCGTGAAGCTGGCAACTCTCGAGATCATGCGGACCGCTCTGTGCGGCAAGAGTGCGATGTGGGAGGTCCTGAGAGACATTCCGGCCGGGGAGACGGAGGAGCAGTACCGCGAGCTCAACGACCTGGTGTCCAAGCAGATCACCACCGTCACGGCTCTGCATCACCGCGCGGCTACGGAAGCTTTTCAGGGGACGGACGGGCGGGAATCGGCGAGCGGCGGCGACCCCATCCGCTCGAGTAAGTAAGGTTTGTACCGTTCGGTGAAGAATTCGATGAACGGTAGACCCCGAGGTGTATGGAGATGGCTGAGCGCGACCAAGCACTGACAGAACCCACGGCAGTGTTCGCGGCGTTGGCGGAGATCCTCTACTCCGCCGCAGACAGCGCCGAGGTGTACTCCGCGATCTGTTCGGCGGCTGTCGAGTTGATTCCCGGTTGCGATCACGCAAGCCTGATGCTGCGACGGGGAAACACCAACGTCACGGTAGCGGCAAGCGACGAGATCGCCGAGCATGCAGACGATCTCGAACGTGCGACTGGTGAGGGGCCGTGCATCGACGCCCTCGACACGGAGGCGCCGCAGCTCGAGTCAGATCTTCGCACTCCGAATCAGTGGCCCGAGTTCGCTCGGAAAGTAGTGGCAGAGACACCCATTCGTGGCTCGATGGGGTTCCGACTGATGGTCGATCGTCAGAAGTTCGGCGCCCTCAACCTCTTCTCCGACACTCCGGGAGCATTCACGGAAACTGTTGCCGACCACGCGATCATGTTGGCATCGTTTGCATCCGTGGCCGTCACCGCGCTGAACCGAGGAGAGGCTGCCGACTCGCTGCGGCGAGGTCTGGCGAGCAGTCGCGAAATCGGTCAGGCCGTCGGTCTGCTGATGGCATTGCATCGGGTGTCCGACGACGAGGCCTTCGACATTCTGGTGCGAACCTCGCAGAACATGAACGTCAAGATCGCCGAGTTGGCGCGCAAGGTCATCGTCCAGCATCGTTCGACTCTGGACTGAGCGCTTCGTTCGCCCCGGGAGAGCCGAGGAGTTGAGATCGCTTGCGATCCACCGTCTCTCGAAGTGCCGTCACCACCGCTGCGACTTCCGGTCGGCGCAAGGATTCAGAACGAGCCACCAACCAGTACGAAAGTCTGACTTCGATGTGAGTCGGCAGCACGCGAATCAGATCGTCGTGCTGCTCGGCCATGAAGCAGGGGAGCAGGCCGATGCCGGCACCCGCGCGCGTTGCCTCGATGTGGACGAACACGTTGGTGGACGTGACGGCCTCGCGCATGGAAACCGTGAGCTTGCGGGCCAGATCGAGTTC
Organism: Rhodococcus sp. KB6; assembly: GCF_001445685.1. Lineage (NCBI taxonomy): Bacteria > Bacillati > Actinomycetota > Actinomycetes > Mycobacteriales > Nocardiaceae > Rhodococcus > Rhodococcus sp. KB6. The sequence goes on from NZ_LNAK01000151.1 coordinate 221,009, forward strand.
GTCGACCTGCAGCATCGAGTCGATGAAATACACGAGCGAGTGTTCGGCCAGCTCTTCGGCACTTTCGGGCACTGCATTCTGACGTAGATACTCTCGGGAGGCGTACAAACCCAGCGCGTAGTCGGCCAGATGGACGGCCTCGGCGCGGTGAACTTGAGGTTTGCCGACAACAACCTCGATGTCGAGCCCCGAGCGTATCTGCGACGCCTTTCTGGTCGCGACGACTATCTCCACGCTCACGCGAGGATGGCGTCTGCGAACCGCTGCGCCGGCGGGGGCCGCGATGTATGCGCTGAAGCCGTCGGTGGCCGAGACCCGCACGACGCCGTCGAGTTGCTGCTGACCGGTGGAGTCGAGTGCCAGTTCGTTCACCGCGGCCTCGATGCGCTCGGCCGCGCTGAGGGCTTGTCTGCCCAGGTCGGTCAACTCCCAGCCGCCGGACGAGCGGACCAGTACACGGCCGCCGAGGCTCTTCTCGAGCGAGGCGATGCGGCGCGAAATGGTGGTGTGGTTGAGGCCCAGGTCGTCGGCGGCGGTGTTGAAGCGGCCGGTGCGACCGACCGCGAGAAGCACCAGTAGGTCGTCCGGGCTCAGTCCGAGTGTCATATCTGCATTTTTGCACCTGTATGGTGCGAGATTTGTCATTGTCGTGCCAAGAATCTGCACCGATACTCATCGAGTCACAAAAAATGTGCGAGCGGTCACATTCCTGATCGTGAAGAGCAGGCGAATCGCGAACTGAAGACGAGGGAGTCCACGATGAGTGTCGACAACATGCCGAAACCCGAGAGCCAAGCCCCACCATCGGGGCTGAAGAAGGTGGTCGGCGCCTCGATGGCGGGCACCGTGGTCGAGTGGTACGAGTTCTTTCTGTACGGCACGGCGGCCACTCTGGTCTTCAGCAAAGTCTTCTTTCCTGGCGGCGGCAACGAGCTGGATGCGATCATCGCGGCTTTCATCACCTACGCCGTCGGATTCGCCGCCCGGCCACTCGGCGGAATCGTCTTCGGATATTTCGGAGACAAGTTCGGCCGGAAGCAGTTGTTGCAGTTCAGTTTGCTGCTGGTCGGCGCCGCAACGTTCTTGATGGGCTGCCTACCGACCTACGGTCAGATCGGCTACTGGGCGCCGGCACTGCTGGTCACGCTGCGCTTCATCCAAGGATTTGCTGTCGGCGGCGAATGGGGAGGGGCGGTACTCCTTGTCGCCGAGCACAGCCCGAATCGATCTCGCGGGTTCTGGTCGTCCTGGCCTCAGGCCGGCGTACCGATGGGCAACCTGGTGGCCACTGTCGTGCTGTTGATCCTGACGTCGACGCTCTCGGACGAATCCTTCATGAGTTGGGGCTGGCGCGTTGCCTTCTGGCTCTCCGCGGTGATCGTTCTGGTCGGGTACTACGTTCGGACCAAGGTCACCGACGCTCCCATTTTCATTGCGGCGCAGAAGGAAGCAGAACTGGTCAAGGCAACCTCGTACAGCGTTTTCGAGGTGGTCAAGCGTTACCCGCGCGGAGTGTTGACCGCGATGGGCCTGCGTTTCGCCGAAAACGTCATGTACTACCTCGTGGTGACCTTCTCGATCACCTACCTCAAGGTCGTCGTTCATGCGGACACGGCGCACATCCTCTGGTGGATGCTGATGGCACATGCCGTGCACTTCGCAGTGATTCCGTTGGTGGGCAAACTGTCCGACACGATCGGTCGACGCCCGGTGTACATGATCGGCGCCGTCACCGCCGGAACATGGGGATTCTTCGCCTTTCCGATGATGAACAGCGGGCACAATGCAGTCATATTGTCGGCAATCATCATCGGGCTTGTGTTCCACGCGTTCATGTACGCCGGCCAACCCGCGATCATGGCCGAGATGTTCCCGACCCGGATGCGCTATTCCGGTGTCTCCCTGGGATATCAGGTCACGTCGATCGTGGCAGGTTCACTGGCTCCGATCATCGCGACCGGACTGCTGAGCAAGTTCGACTCCTCGGTCCCCATCGCGATCTATCTCCTGTTGGCATCCCTGGTCACCATCGTCGCAGTCGTTTTCGCGCGGGAGACCAAGGGAATCTCGCTCGAGTCCGTCGATGCCGCCGACGCACGAGTGCTCGCCGACGAGCGGGCCGGTGTTTCCGCATGACGCTCTCCGGCAAAACGGCACTGGTCACCGGTGGTGCCAGCGGTATCGGCGAGGCGTGTGCTCGACTCCTTGCCGCCCGCGGCGCCCACGTCACCGTCGCTGATCTCGACGACGTCGCCGCGAAGGCGCTGGCCGACGAGATCGACGGCACTGCGTGGGCCGTCGATCTCCTCGACACCGACCAACTCGTGGATCTGGCACTCGAGACGGACGTACTTGTCAACAACGCCGGCATTCAACGGGTCAGTCCCATCGAGGATTTCGACGTCGAGGACTTCCGGAAGATTCAACGCCTCATGGTCGAAGCGCCGTTCCTCCTGGTCAGAGCGGCCCTGCCGTACATGTACCGCAAAGGATTCGGGCGCATCGTCAACATTTCCTCGGTCCACGGGCTCCGCGCTTCGGCATTCAAGAGTGCGTACGTCACGGCAAAGCACGGACTCGAAGGCCTGTCGAAAGTTGTTGCGCTCGAGGGTGCCCCACACGGTGTCACCAGTAACTGTGTCAATCCGGGCTACGTCCTGACACCACTCGTGCGATCCCAGATCTCCGACCAGGCAAAGGTTCACGGAATCAGTGAATCCGAGGTTGTCGAGAAGGTGATGCTCACTGAGAGCGCGATCAAACGGATGGTCGAGCCCACAGAAGTGGCATCGCTGGTGGGGTGGCTGGCATCGACCGAGGCGTCGATGGTGACGGGGGCTTCGTACACCATCGACGGCGGGTGGAGCGCCAGCTAGATCACTGGGGCTGCTGTGTTGTTCAAGCTGCCGGGTTCAGGCTTCGGGAATCTCGATTCCGAACCTCTCGCGGGTGATGACCTCGGGTTCGGGACCGCCGCGAACTCCGGTGTCGAGTGCGTCGATTGCGGAGAGTTCTTCGGCGGTGAGTTCGAAGTCGAACACGTCGAAGTTCTCCGCGATCCGCGAGGGAGTCACCGACTTGGGGATCACCTGGCGGCCCTGCTGGAGGTGCCAGCGCAGCATCACCTGTGCAGGCGACTTGCCGTGAGCGGTCGCGATGGCGCCGATGGTGGCGTCCTCGAGGGTCGAGCCGTGGGAGCCGTCGCGGTAGAACGTGATTCCGCCGATCGGTGACCATGCCTGAGACAGAATCCCGTGATCGGCGTCGGCCTCGAGCAAAGTCGACTGCCTGAAGTACGGATGAACCTCGATCTGGTTGACCGCCGGCACCACGGACGTTGCGTCCAGGAGTCGGGTGAGGTGATCCGGCATGAAGTTACTGACTCCGATGGCGCGGACCTTGCCGTCGTCCAGAAGCGTTTCCAACGCCCTGTACGCGTCGATCGTGCGCTCGAACTCGCTCGGCAACGCCTGATGGAGGATCAGAAGGTCGAGTTGTTCGACACCGAGTTTGCCTGCGCTCTTGTCGAAGGCATGCAGAGTCTCGTCGTATCCGTAGTCGGTGATCCAGACCTTCGACTCGACGAAGATGTCCGCGCGGTCGAGTCCGGATCGCCGGATCGCCTCACCGACTCCCTTCTCGTTGCCGTAGGCCGCGGCAGTGTCGATATGGCGATAACCCGTCGACAGCGCGGACTCGACGGCGGCGACCGTTTCGTCCGGCGGCGTCTGGTACACGCCGAAGCCAAGCGCGGGGATGTCGACGCCGTTGTTCAGTTTCAGACTCGGGATGCTCATGTCGTCCACGGTAGCGGCGGCCGGGGGTTCGGCGGGAGTGACTGCTCAGCCGGGTAACGGCAGTACCCCTTCAGGCCTGGGGATTCGCGATCGGGGGACTCGTCAATGAGTGAGCACTATCTTCAACCCGACTATGAGGGTGGCGACGGCGGCGAGGCCGAACGCTGCCAGATGGGTGTTCGTACTGACTTTCTCGCCGTGCAGTCGGCTGATCACGTAACTGGTGGAACCGATCCGCAGGATCAAGACGATTTCCGCGATCAACTGCGCCGTCCGTGGTTCCAGGAAGTTGAACCACGCCGTCGCGAGAATGACGACAGGAACAACCGCAGAGGTGAGGATCGGGACGGAATCGCGAAGCGAGTCGATTCTCTCCGCGGTCGTCAGTCGGCGATCGTTGCGAATGCTCTCGCCGACACCCTCGGCAAATGTGTGGGCGATGTATGTCGACAATGCCGTGCCGACCACAATCGCGGCGCCGAGCGATTCCTGAGATTTCGTCACCGGTATGAGTGCGGCGAGGACAAGAATGTTGCCGTAGATGTACGCGGTGGTCCTCGCCGCCACACGTTCTTGTCCCAGCGGCGCACCGTGAGACGTGATCGGACGGTTCAGCAGGGTTCGCAGGTCCCACTCCATGTTCAGAGCATGGCAGATCAGACCCTGGGGCTGTAGTGCATCGGGTTATCTCGCTGCTCGAGCGGGGGCAGGTTGCGCGCCGGTGTGTGGACCAGTGGTGCATCGGCGGGGATTCGGCCGTCAGCTCGATCCCATCCCGCGCGAGCACGTGGCTGATACCGGTATCGCCACGGCACCAGACGGAAGACGGCGTTGACGGTGCGGCCGACAACGTTGTGAATTTTCTGATCGCGACTGGTCCACGAGTAGCCGAGTAGGTCTCGAACCGGTTGGTCGTACATTCCGACCGTCAGCCACACGAATCCGCGGGCGAGGGGGATTCGGGCGAGCCGCCACAACGGATCGGGTAGCCACGTCATGTACGGGGGCTTGCCGAGTCCCGACAGGTCGAGGACGTCGCGGGTCGCCTTGTTGTCTTCGAGTACGTTGCGGCACATGTGGTCCCAGTACTCCTGAAATGCTTCCCAGGTCTCGGGAACAGGGCGCATGCTCATCCCGTACAGGCGGTACCACTGAATGTGCTCGGTGAAGAGCTGACGTTTCTGGGCCTCGGTCAAGCCACCGGAGAAGTTCTCGGCAGTGACGATGGTGCCCATGAAGAACGTTGCGTGCGCCCAATAGAAAGTATCGGGATCGAGTGCGTGATACCGACGCCCCAACTTGTCGACGCCCTTGATTCGTGTGAGATAGCCGCGGACTTCTTCGGCTGTCTGCTGCGCGCGATCGCCGTCGAAGACCACGCCTGCAATGGGATAAAGCGAGCGGTACAGCCGTTCCCACCGCTCGTCGAAGAATTGTGAATGCTCCTCGACTCCGGCGCCGAGGCCGGGGTGCATGTTCTGCATCGAACCGGCCCAGACGCCTTGCAGCATCCCGCGCCAGTCGCCGAAATACTTCCACGTCAGGGAATCCGGACCGAGGGGAACCGGGGTGCTGCTGTCGTCAAGTTGACTACGCATGTTGTCAGATTAGGATCGACAACAGCGGTAGTCAAGGATCGAATACCGGGTGCATTGAAGATCAAGTGTCGGCGAAGTGGGGAAGTTGTGAGCATCGAAGAACGCAGGGCCACTCGAAAGGCGACGTTGTTCGACGTCGGAGTGACACTGCTCGGTGCGGTCGACGGTCCGGCCGTCAACGTGCGTGCGGTCTGCAAGGCTGCCGGTCTGACCGAGCGGTACTTCTACGAAAGCTTCACCGATCGCGATCAGTACGTTGTCGCGGTCCACACGTTTGTCGCCGAGCGCGCGCAGTCGGCGCTTGCGTCGGCAGTGGAGTCGGAGACGACATCCGAGGCCGTCGCCACCGCTGCGGTCGACGCTTTCGTCAAGCTGATGGTCGACGATCCGGCGATGGGGAGAGTGCTCCTGATCGCCCCGCTCTCGGAACCCGTTCTGAGCGGCCGCGGTATCGAATCGATGCCGGCGTTCGTCGACCTGGTGTACGACCAGTTGTCCGAGATCGCTGATCCCGTGGACAAGCAACTGGTGGCAGTCGGACTGGTCGGGGCGTTGTTCACACTGTTCATCGGTTATCTGGACGGCACGATCGTCGTGGACCGTGATCGATTTGTCCGCCACTGCGTCAGGCTGCTGATCAACGCTAACCAGGCGTGAAGGGCTGGCAGGCCGGGCAGAAGAAGATATTTCGCTCGGTGAGCTGATCCGGTCCGAGGGTGTCTTCTCTGATGCGAGTTCCGCAACGGCGGCATGGTTTTCCGCGTCTGCCGTACACCCATGTCTGCCTACCGGGGCGGGTGTCGCCGGTGGTGACCCGGATGCGACGTGACTTGTTGACGTTGATGGTGCGAAAAGACAGATCCACTATCGCGTCGAGATTCCCCGCGAGATGTGTCGGCGTTTTCGGGTGAATACCTCGTAGGAAGCAGATCTCGTTTCGGTACACGTTGCCCAGTCCGGCCATCACCCGCTGATCCAGGAGCGCGATTCCGATCGGTACGGAGTCGGCGGCCCGTAGATTTCGGGCGGCCACGGAACTGTCCCAATCGGTCCCGAGCAGATCCGGTCCGAGATGTCCGACGGCCTCCTGTTCCTGCCCGAGTTCGAGGATCTCGGTGATTCCCAGTGAAAAGCCAACTGCTACAGAGTCTTCGGTGGCCAAGATGATGCGCGCTTGATGGGCGGGTCGGCGCCAGCGCTCGCCGGGGCGATAAATCTGCCACTGACCTTCCATCTTCAGATGCGTGTGAATGGACGCATCGCCCACTCGGATCAGGAGATGTTTTCCGCGGCTGGCGACGGAATCCACGCGATGGCCCGACAGATCAACCGTGGCGTAACGAGGAACGCGGACGTCGCAGGTGGTGAGTACCTTCTCGGCCAGGGCAGCGCGCAGTTCATTGGCGGCCCGCCACACGGTATCGCCCTCAGGCATGGTCGCCGCACCCACACTTCAGGATCTCAACTTCCACGATCTCAATCATCATGACCTCAATCATCATGACCCCAATCCTCATGACCGCAACCGGAATCCGCGAGGGGTGGCCGCGAAGCCGGCTTCGACCAGGACCGGAGCAAAATCGTTGCCGTGGATGGTCTCTCCGTCGACCTTCTCCACTACCAACTTGTCGATGGCGCGAGAAGTCACCTTCTGAGCAAGTGACAGTGCTGCCAGGCGCAACGTTCCGCCGTCGTCGGTGAATGTCAGGATCGTGCGACCGCCGCGCTCGACGAACAGAACCAACTCACCCTCCACCAGAACTACCAATGCGCCGGCTTTTCGCCCGGGTCGGTGTCCTGGTGACTCTTCGCCCCCCGACGCCGGCCACGGCAGCGCCGCGCCGTACGGGTTTGCCGGATCGCACGCCGCGAGAGTGACTGCAGCCGAGGAGGTGTGGCGCCCCTCGATGGAATCACCGAACGTCCGCAAGCGGTCCACCACGGGAGGCGTCGAGAATTGAGCGCCGCCCAGGGTGTCCACGAAGTATCCGCGTCGAGCGCGCCCGTTGTCCTCGAACGTGCTCAGTACCTTGTAGATCAACGCGAAACCGCCCGGCACGTTCTCGCTCATCACCGAACCGCGGGTGACGACGCCGTATCGTTCGAGCAGCAGATCAGCCGTGGCGTGCGCCCGGATAGTGGGGTCAGGTTCGATACCTGGCAGCTGGAACCACCGACCGGAGGCGGTTGCCGGTCCCGTGCGCGCGGGCGTGGAAGCGCGGGCCATTCCGCGGTACGGACGGGCCCGCGGAACACGGCGAGGTGATCGGTGACTGGTTGTTGTTCTGGTGGTGTCGGAGAGAAGTGCGCGCAGCGGCGCAACGGTGTCGTTACCGATGTGTCCGAGCCACACCAACTCCCACAGTGCCGTTGTCACCGCACTGTCGACCGTGTCCGCAGCCGACTCCGTAGTTCGCAACGCGTCGACCAACTGGCGGAAGAAGTAGGCACCGCCGCCGGACAGCAGGTCGAGGATGCGCTTCTGCAATTCCGAGACGTCGGTGTCGGCGGGTGAATTGAGCGTGATCGGTGCCAGGTCGGCGGGGTGCAGCACTACCCACCCGTCCTTGCCCGAGATAGCTCCCGATCCGGACCACAGGACTTCACCCGTCGACGTGAGTTCGTCCAACATCGCGGGAGAGTAGTCGGCAACTCGGCTCGGCAGGATCAACGATTCGAGAGCGGACGCCGGAATCGGAACGCCGGCAAGTTGATCGACCACCGTTGCAACACCGTCGATTCCTCGCAGCGTGCCGCCCACGTGCTGCCAACTGGGAAGGAATCGCCCGAGGGTCGCGGTGCTGACCGGCTCGACCTCCTGCCGTGCCGCGGCGAGCGAGCGACGCCGCAAGCGACGCAGGACCTCGGCGTCGCACCATTCGCTCCCGGTTGCAGACGGGCGGAATTCACCTTCCAGGACCCGCTTTTCGAGCGCGAGCCGACCGAGAACGTCACGCGCGACTGATACTCCGAGACCGAAGCGTGCAGCCGCGTCGGCGAGAGTGAAGGGACCGTGGGTGCGGGCGTACCGGCTCAAGAGGTCGTCGAGTGGTTGATCGACCGGCTCGATGAACGCGGCCGGAACGCCGATGGGTAGGGGAACGCCGAGTCCATCGCGAAGCCGCGCTGCATCTTCGACGACGGTCCACCAGCTCTCGCCCGTATACGAGACGTGGAGGGCGCGTTTGTCCGTAACCAACTTCTCGAGCCATGAGACCGGGTCCTCGAGACAGCGTTCGGTGACTTCTTCGGTGGTCAGCGGGCCGAGCATGCGGAGGAGGTCGGCAACACCCTCGAGGTCTTTGGCCTTTCGGTCAGGGACGAGCCGTTGCAGTTCACGTTCGGCCTGCTCGATCACTCCGGCGTCGAGGAGCTCGCGCAGTTCGACGCGGCCGAGGAGTTCGGCCAACAGCGTGGAGTCCAAGGACAAAGCGGCGGCGCGTCGCTCGGCGAGGGGGCTGTCGCCCTCGTACATGAACGCACCCACGTAGTTGAACAGGAGCGCACTGGCGAACGGAGACGGAGAGGCCGTCTCCACCTCGACGATTCGAATCTGCCTTTTCTCGATCTTGCCGAACAATTCCTTCAGTGCAGGCAGGTCGTAAACGTCCTGCAAGCACTCGCGTACGGTCTCGAGCAGGATCGGGAAGGTCGGGAACTTGCGGGCGACGTCCAGCAGTTGCGCCGACCGCTGACGCTGCTGCCACAGTGGTGCACGTTTTCCGGGATTGCGGCGGGGGAGAAGCAGTGCGCGGGCGGCACATTCGCGGAATCGGGAAGCGAAGAGCGCGGAGCCGCCCACCTCTTGGGTGACCAGATCTTCGATGTCCTCGACGTCGAAGGTGAACAGTTCGGCGCCGGGAGGTTCGTTCTCGGTGTCGGGGAGACGGATGATGATGCCGTCGTCGGAGGCCGTCGGACTGGAATCGACGCCGTATCGTTCCTGCAGGCGCGCCCCGATGGCGAGGGCCCACGGTGCGTGAACCCGTTGGCCGTACGGGGAATGCAGCACCAGACGCCAGTCGCCGAGTTCGTCGCGGAAGCGTTCGACCACCAGGGTTCGATCCGACGGCACCTGCCCGGTGGCATTTTTCTGCTCACCGACGAGTTGGATCAGATTGGTTGTGGCGTTGTGATCGAGCCCGCCCACGCGACAACGCTCGACGACGTCGGCTTCGTTACCCAGCGCGGTCTCTCGAACGAATTGTCCCAACGCCTGTCCGAGTTCGGCGGGGCGACCGAGTCCGTCGCCGTGCCAGAAGGGCAAACGACCCGGCATGCCGTAGGCGGGGCTGACCAGAACCCGATCGAAGGTGATCTCCTCGATCCGCCAACTGGTGGCGCCGAGCGCAAAGACGTCGCCGACCCGGGATTCGTAGACCATTTCCTCGTCGAGTTCGCCGACGCGGGACGCTTTCTCGCCAACCATGTAGACGGTGAAGAGGCCGCGGTCGGGGATTGCGCCGCCGGAAGTGACGGCCAAACGCTGCGAACCCGGGCGGCCCGTGAGCGTGTTGGACTCACGATCCCAGACAAGGCGAGGACGTAATTCGGCGAACTCGTCCGAGGGGTACCGCCCCGCCAGCAAGTCCAGAGTCGATTCGTACGCCGAACGGGGAAGCGTTGCAAAGGAACCGCTTCGGCGCACCGTCTCGAACCAGTCGTCGACGTCGATCGGTTCGAGAGCGGTGGCCGCAACAGTTTGCTGAGCGAGGATGTCGAGGGGATTGGCCGGAACGGCCATCGCTTCGATCTTGCCTTCGACCATGCGCTCGACGGTCACCGCGCAATGAATCAGGTCGGTGCGATGCTTGGGGAAGACGACGCCTCGCGATATCTCGCCGACCTGGTGGCCGGCGCGACCGACACGTTGCAGGCCGCTGGCAACAGAAGGCGGTGCCTCCACCTGGATGACCAAGTCGACGGCGCCCATGTCGATTCCGAGTTCGAGGCTGCTGGTGGCGACGACGCATCGCAATCGACCCGATTTGAGGTCGTCTTCGATGAGGGCTCGCTGGTCTTTGCTGACCGATCCGTGGTGGGCGCGAGCAAGGAGGGGTTCGGCGCCGTAGTTGACCTCGGTGGGAGCCCCGATCTGCGCGGGCGGGCGAGATGTTTTCTCGACGGCCAGACCGATGCGTTCTGCATGAATCTCGTTGAGCCTGGCTGTCAATCGTTCGGCGAGGCGGCGAGAGTTGGCGAACACGATGGACGATCGGTGGTCGAGAACGAGGTCGACGATCTGTTCCTCGACGTGGGGCCAGATCGAACCGGCTTGCGGGGTGGGAGATTCGGAACCGTCGTCCGGCGTCGCGATCCCCAGTTCGGTCATGTCCTCGACGGGAACACGGACCGTGAGGTCGAATGTCTTGGCGGCAGGCGGTGCCACGATTCGGATCGGTGCCGAACCGGCGAGGAACCGCCCGATCTCCTCGTGCGGACGGACAGTGGCCGACAATCCGATGCGTTGCGCCGGACGCTCGAGCAAGCCGTCCAGGCGTTCCAGTGAGAGCGCAAGGTGCGAGCCACGCTTGGTACCCGCCACCGCGTGAACCTCGTCGACGATCACGGTGTCGACACCGACCAGTGTTTCCCGGGCAGCGGAGGTGAGCATCAGGAACAACGACTCAGGCGTGGTGATCAGGATGTCCGGAGGACGTTTGATCAACGAGCGTCGATCGGCCTGGGACGTATCGCCGGAACGGACACCGACGGTGATCTCGGGCGGGGTGAGGCCCAGACGCTTCGCCGTCTGCGTGATGCCGACCAGCGGCGCGCGAAGGTTCCGCTCGACGTCCACACCCAGCGCTTTGAGCGGCGAAATGTAGAGGACTTTGGTGGCGCGTTCGCCTTCGTCCTTGGCGGCGAGTTGATCGAGCGCCCACAGGAACGCCGACAATGTCTTGCCGGAGCCGGTGGGTGCGACGACAAGAGTGTGAGAGCCACTCGCGATGGATTCCCAGGCACCGAGCTGCGCAGCAGTCGGCGCGCTGAAAGCCCCGCCGAACCACTCGCGTGTGGCGGGCGAGAACCTACCGAGGACGTTGGTCACGACCACCATATTGCCCCTTCCCACCGACAGCGTGTTCGTGCCTGCAGCCGAAGTGCAGAGCATACTATTTGCCCTGTTATAGCGATTCTCTTGTTATCGAGAAGGCGAGTGCCTGATGGAAGCAGTCAAGATTGTCCTCGAGCTGGCGGTAGTGCTCGGGGCGATTGTCATGGGTACCAGATCGAGCGGTGTCGCTCTCGGTCTGTGGGGCGGCGCAGGTGTTGCCGTCCTCGTGTTCGTCTTCGGAGAGGACGTCGGCAGTCCGCCGGTCGACGCTCTCCTCATCGTCCTGTCCGTCGTCCTCGCGTCGTCGATGATGCAGGCGGCCGGTGGTATCGACTGGATGGTCACCATCGCGGCCAAGTTGATCGAATCTCGCCCGAAACAGATCACGCTGATCGCGCCGTTGGTGTCATTCCTGTTCTCGGTCGGTGCCGGCACGTCCAACATCCTCTACCCACTGCTCCCCGTCATCTACGACGTCTCGTACAAGAACGGTGTGCGGCCGTCACGACCGCTGTCGCTGTCAGTTGTCTCGACCGGTGTGGCGCTGGCGTGTAGTCCGGTGTCCGCGGCAATGGCGGCAATGGTCACGCTGACCGACGTGCCGCCCTACGATTTCGAACTCATCGACATCATCAAGATCACCTTCCCGGCTGCTGTTGTCGGCATCGTCCTTTCCTCCATCGCGGTCAACCGACTCGGCAAAGATCTCGACGACGACCCGGAGATACAGGCGAAGATGAAGTCGGGCGAATTGGCCGGACCTGGTGCAGCTTCCAAGACCGAACTCGTCTCGACGAAGACCGGACGAAACGCGGCACTGATCTTCCTGGCCGGCGTCCTGGCTATCGTGATCTTCGGCCTGTTCAAGGGGATTCGTCCCGAAGCTGCCGACGGTACTCCGATGGGGATGACACCGATCATCGAAATGCTGATGTTCGTCGTGGGTACGTTGATCCTGCTGGTGTGCCGCCCGAATGTCGCCGACGTGCCGTCGTCGACGGTGTTCCGTGCCGGTATGGTCTCGGCCATCGCGCTGTTCGGTCTGGCATGGCTGACGGACACGTTCATCAGCGCCCATTCCGAGCTGATCACGAGCACCGTCGGCGACTGGGTCAACGCCGCGCCGTGGATCTTCGCGCTCGGTGTCTTCCTGGTCTGTGTACTGACGACCAGTCAGTCGACCGCTACGAGGACCATCGTGCCGATCGGTCTCGCTGCCGGGATTGCACCCGGTCTGGTGAGCGGAATGTGGGCCGGAGCGTTTGCCGGCGTCTATCTGTTGCCGACAAACGGTTCGCAGATCGCGGCTGCGAACTTCGACCTCTCGGGCAGCACGAAGCTCGGTTCCAAGCTCGTCGACCACTCGTTCTTCCTGCCGACCATCATCTTGGCCGTCACGACGATTGCGGCCGGCGCGTTGTTCGGAGTGGTGCTCGGTTGAGTATTGCGGCTGAGTCAGCCCTGAGTAACAGCGCTGAGTCAGCTGTTGCGGTAGTGGTCCCAGCTCGCCTTGCACGCGTGGGCGAGTTGGTCCACCCGCTCGGCATCGGGTGTCGGCCAGTCGACGCCGGGTTCCATGATGTAGGCGGCCAGTTCGTCTCCCAGTAGGAATTCTCGTTTGAATTCGGCCTGAACCGCGCTCAACGTGATCCCGGCTTCGGCGGCGCGGGCGCTCAATTCGGCGAATCTCGCTCCGGCTCGGATGATTTCGAAACTGCCGAGGTACGGCTGATTGAGAGCGACCGCATCCGGATCGTCGACCTGAAATCCCTTGCGATGTGAGACCGCAAGTGTGCGAATGAGCTCCGGATCCATCGTCACGGGATTGTCGCCGCGTCGATTACCGTCGTGATCGCCACGATTGGAGAGTGCGACGACGTCGGGGAGTCGATCTGCTTCCGGCCGTTCGACATTGACGGCGCCGTCCCGCCGGGTGGTGTGGTTCATCGTGTCGTGGAACGACAACGTCGTGAACGATCGACCGAGTTCGAAGCTCTTCTCCACCATGGCTTCGATCAGTGTGTCGCGAGTTCTTTCGTAGACACCCAAACCGTGTTCGGCTGTCTCGGTGAAGGTCTCGGCGAGGTTCTTCCAGCCCGCGTCGTCGGTCGGCTCGAGCAGCAGGGGGTAGAACGAGAAGGTGACAGGGCGAACTGCGTCGACGCCGGTGAGGTCTGCTTTGTTGCCGGCACCGGCCTTGTCGACGCGGGCGAATGCTTCGCGCAGTGACGCTTCCAGGTTTTCGGGCTTCGCACGGTTGGGATCGCGAATCATGCGAGGGTGCGGATTCTCCACGTATACGATGCGCGAATCGATTTCGGCCCAACGGCGCACGATGGGACTGGTGGACATGTCGGTGAAGTCGAATTGCAGCCGCTGTGTGAACTCGGGTGCGAGAAAACGTGAGAGTTCTGCTGGAATCGCGGAACCCGAGTGTGGGCAACTGACAAGAAGGTCGGCGTCGGCGATGGCGTCGTCGAGACTGCGGGAGTCGCGATCGGCATAGAACGTCAGGTCCTCCGGCGTGAACACGGTTCCGGCCGGGATGAGTACTGGTTCTCCACTGGTCATGAGCCCCAGCGTAATCGAGTACAACCTTGCGTACTCAGTATCCGCTGAGTCGTTCCACGAGAGCTGTTTTGATCTCCGGGCGACCAGCCGCGACAAGAGTGAAGGTGGCTTCACGCATGAGCCGCTCGGGGGTGTTGCTGCCGACCAGAGCGCGGCTTCCGGTCGCAGCCACGAGTGCGGCCGACGCGCGTATCGCAAGTTCCGACGCTCGGGCGCGGGCGGCCGACATGTCGCCGCCGTCGCGCAGTGCTGCATCGAGATCGGCGCGCGCCCGGGTGGCTTGTTCCTCGAACGCGTCGGTGTCGACTCCCAGATCCGCAAGTTCGGTGACAGCGCGGCGGGTGATGCCCATGGCCATCGCGCCGTTGAGCCACAAGCCGGGGAGCTGGGTGCTCTGGAATTGTTCGTCGCTGACGACAGCACAGACGTCGGTATCGGGAATTTCGAAAGCGTCGAACACGATTCGGACGGTGTTGCTTCCGCGCGCCGCGATCAGTGGAAGCTCCTCGATCGTCAGACCCGGGGCCTCGCCCACCGGTACGACGGAATGAACGATGGAATTGTCGAACTCGTCGCGCGCCGACACCAAGAGAACATCGACGATGCCCCAACCGGTGACGAAGGGGGCGATCCCGTCGAGGACGTAGCCGTCGTTCACCCGCTTCGCCCACAGGAGCGGTGGGCGGGGGATGGCGCCGGCATAGGCAACCCCACCGCGAATCGTGCCGGAAACCAGACCGTCCCAGTATTGTTCGCGCAGAGGTGCATTGGGACTCGCCGCCAGGGCTCCGACGACGCCGTGATGCTGCATCCAGGTGAACGTCGTCGCGAGGCAACCGCCGCACAAGGTTTCGAGGACCTCGACCAGTTCTTCGCTGCTGGGGCCACCCTCACCGAGGGCGGCGATGCCGTAGAAGCCGTCGGCGGCGAGCGCGTCGAAATGGCTGCTGGGGATTTCTCCGTCGGCGTCGACGCTGTCGGCGACGGGAAACAGAACGGTATCGGCGATTTCGCGCGCAAGTTCCGGCCACATGGTCACGCTGTCAGGGTAAGCCGTGAGCGGGGGGTTGTGGTGTGGAACCTCAGCCGCGCATCTAGAACGAGGGCGGCGAACTCACGATGAGGAACCTCGCGACCGCATCGGTGCGATTGAACCACCGGTGCGGGATGGTCGAGGTGTAGAGGAGGGTGTCGCCTACGTGAAGAACGTGATGCTCGTCCAGTCCCACCTCGACCTCGACAGATCCTTCGAGAACATGAATGAACTCTTCGCCGGCGTGCTCGGTGTGCTCACCTGCCTCGGAATGAGGTGCTGCCGTGATCTCGTTGGGTTCCATGGTCCGTGAGCCGGTGGAGCAGAATCGAATCACCGAATCGTGTGCCAGTTCGAAGGTTCGCCCCTCGCCGGCGCGGACGAGGCTGGACGGAGTTCGCTCACCCTGTGCCAAGAGTGCGTGCGCCGTGGTGCCGAGCGATTGCGCGAGGCGATGAAGGTTCATGACACTGGGTACTGCGTGGCCGTTTTCGGTCTGGCTCAGGAAGGGCTGGGACAAGCCCGACTTCACGGCAACCTCGCGCAACGTCAGTCCGGCTTCTTTTCGCGCCGTCCGCACGGCAGCCCCGATTGCGGTCGCTATCGCCTTCTGGTCGTCGTCCATGTGCCGAAGATAGCAGTGCTCTGGTGAAAGTTTTGATTACACAGACGAAACAAATTCGACCACGGTAAGAAATTATCGACGTGCTGAATAGTCCCGTACACGAAACACTTCCAGCTTCGGACGGAGATCGGCGCATGGCCATCCATCCTGTCGACCAGCGGCTCCCATTTGCCCGCCAGTCTGCTTTTGCTCTTCAGCACGTCCTCATCATGTACACCGGCTGCATCACGGTTCCGCTGGTTTTCGGTGCCGCCGTAGGGCTGGACCGCAGCACAGTCGCGATGCTGATCAGCGCGGACTTGCTCGTTGCAGGCATCATCACGATCATTCAGAGCCTGGGCGTCGGGAAGGTCGCCGGTGTCCGGCTGCCGATCGTCTGCGGGGCGACCTTCGCCGGGCTGACGCCGATGATTCTGATCGCCAAGGAGTACGGCCTGCAGGCGGTGTACGGGTCCATGCTGGTCGGTGGCGTAGTCGGCATTGCCTTGGCCGTGCCGTTCGCCAAGATCGTCCGATACTTCCCACCCCTGGTTACCGGCGTCGTCCTCACAGTCATCGGCATCTCGTTGATCGGTGTCGCAGGAGGACTGATCGTCGGAAACGACCCCACCTCCCCGTCGTTCGCCGACCCGAAGAATCTGGCGCTGGCTGCCGCAGTCGTTGTGGTCGCGGTGGCCTTCATCTGCCTCGGCCGCGGGATGTGGACGCAGCTCGGTGTACTGATGGCGCTGGTGATCGGCACCGTGATCGCCATCCCGATGGGCCTGATCGATCTGAGTGGCGTCGGCGGCTCGGCCTGGGTGGGCTTCCCGATGCCGTTCCACTTCGGCGCTCCGGAGTTTCCCGTCACCGCCGTGGTGGCGATGAGTATCGTCATGGCAGTCGTCTTCGCAGAATCGACGGCGAGCATGCTGGCAGTCAGCGAGATCACCGGAAAGCCTTTGAAGAAAGCAGATCTCGCACGAGGGCTGGTGGCCGACGGGATGTCGGGAGTTCTGGGCGGAATCTTCAATGCCTTTGTCGACACCGTTTTCTCGCAGAATGTCGGCGCCGTTGCCACGACCCGGGTGTACAGCCGGTACGTGACCGCTACCAGCGGTGCCATTCTGATCGTCCTCGGCCTCATCCCGCGAATGGGTGAAGTGGTTGCAGCCCTGCCTGATCCGGTGGTCGGCGGTGTCGGAATCATCTTGTTCTCCACTGTCGCCGTGGTCGGAATCAACACGCTGCGCAAGGTCGATCTCAGTGACCCGATCAACACCACGATCGCCGCTGTATCGGTGGGGATCGGTATTCTTCCGGAATTTGCGGAGGGGATGTTCGAGCGATTCCCCTCCTCGGCTCAGATCCTCCTCGGTAGCGGCATCACCTTGGCTGCGGCCTCGGCCTTTTCGCTCAATCTGCTGTTCAATCACACCCGACTCGGTGAACTCGCGAGGCGATCGCGAGAGAGCCTCCATGCCACTGCAAAATCTGAACCCGCCACCAGCTCTGCAGGAGACGCCAGTGTCACAGTCCCAGTCTGATCCCTTCGAAGTGCCCGTAGTCGACATATCGCCTTACGTGCTCGGTGGTGCCGACCAGGACAAGGCGCGAGTGGCGGCCGAAGTCGACCATGCTTGTCGGACTGTAGGTTTCATGCAGATTCGGGGCCACGGTGTTCCGGCCGCCGTTTCTTCCGGCCTCGCCGAAGCGATGGACGACTTCTTCGGGCTGCCGATGGAGACGAAGTCGGGCTACCGAATCGAGGGCGCGAATCGTGGGTACAGCCCACCCAAGAGCGAGTCGCTGAGCCTGAGCCTCGGCGTCGAATCCGCGACCAGAATGAACGACTTTTTCGAGGCCTTCAACGTCGGAACCGAAGCCCGATCATTCACCGAACTCGAACTGTCGGAGGACGATTACGGAATCAACCTGTGGCCCGCAGTGTCCGGTTTCACGGAGCGGGTGGAGAATTACTACGCCCATGGCGAGCGGGTGGCACGCACACTGACCGCCATTTTCGAAGATGCGCTCGGGCTGACCCCAGGATTCTTCGAGTCGATCACCGACCACTCCATCGACGTACTGCGGATGAACAACTACGCGTTACCCGAAGGGACGGTGACGTTGGACGGTGAGTTGAAGGGGATGGGTGAACATACCGATTTCGGGCTGGTCACCGTGCTGTGGGCGGATCAGGTCGAAGGTTTGCAAGTGCTCGGGACCGACCGACGCTGGCACGATGTCTGGCCGCACGACGGCGCGCTACTGGTCAACCTCGGGGATCTCACCGCGCGACTGACCAACGACAGGTGGATGTCCACGCTGCACCGAGTTGCGCCTCCGGTGGTGAACGGCACCATCAAGCGCCGGCGATCGGCGGCCTTCTTCCATGACGGAAACGTCGACGCGGTGATTGCGACCTTGCCGAGTTTTCAGGACGACTCCGGCTTGGAGTACGAACCCATTACCGTTCGCGATCACATCAAGGCCAAATTGGCCGGGTCGAGGCAGGGGAAGTCCAACGCCGCCGCAGGTCGTGAGGCGGCTCGGGTACTTTCGGCTGCAGAGCTCGAGGTCAAGCAGTGAGTGCACGGAACATCGTCCTGATCCACGGAGCGTGGGCCGGCGGGTGGGTCTGGGATCGTGTGTGTGGCCCACTGAAATCAGCCGGCTTCAATCCCGTTGTGGTGGAGCTTCCCGGCTCGGGAAGTTGGAACCCAGACGACGTGATCGATCTCGATGTCGTTGCCGAACATGTTGTGGCAGTTGTCGAGTCCTTGGACGGACAGTGCGCCCTCGTCGGTCACTCCGGCGGTGGCATCGTGGCCTCACAGGTGGCTGAGTTGCTGCCTTCGCGGGTAACGGGTCTTGTGTACGTTGCAGGGATGATGCTTCCATCGCAGACGGACTTCGGGATGCTCTGCATCGAACTCGGTCTGGAAAGTCCGGTCGGGATCTCACGTTGGTTGGTCCCCGCCGACGACGGGGATGCGACGGCTGTTCCGCCCGAAGCCGGTGCCGCTGTGTTCTTCCACGAAGCGCCGGTGGCTGATGCGATCTTCGCCGCGCGCATGCTCGTTCCACAACTGGAGTCAGCCCGCCTGATGGCACCGGTCTGGACGGAAGAGCGATTCGGAACCGTGCCGAGGTTGTATGTCGAATGCACGCTGGATCGAACCGTGCCGATCGAGGCTCAACGCGCCATGCAGAGACTTGTCCCCGGTGCCCAGGTGGTCAGCCTGGGCACCGACCATGCACCGCAGTTGTCGGCGCTCCCGGAGTTGATCGACGCGATCACCGATTTCGCCCGGCAGGTGTTCAGCCGAACTCGACCCCTTGAGCCAGCGGAAGCTGGTCCGAGTAATTGACGGTATTGGTGGCTCGGCGCATGTATGCCTTCCACGAATCCGAACCCGACTCGCGTCCGCCGCCAGTCTCCTTCTCCCCGCCGAATGCGCCGCCGATCTCCGCACCGGACGTTCCGATGTTCACGTTCGCGATGCCGCAATCGGAGCCGTCGGCGGCGAGGAAGCGCTCTGCTTCTCGCTGATCGAGTGTGAAGATCGAGGACGAAAGTCCTTGAGGCACGCCGTTGTGCAGCGCAATGGCGTCGTCGAAGTCGGTGTAGGTCAAGACGTAGAGGATGGGTGCAAAAGTCTCCGCCCGCACCACCTCGGTCTGTGCGGGCATACGAACGAGGGCAGGTGTCACGTAGAACCCGGAATCGCCGACGCGGTCCCCGCCGCACACCACAGTTCCGCCGTCCGCGCGTGCGGCCGAGAGCGATTTCTGCATCGTCTCGAACGCGGCTTCGTTGATCAGCGGCCCGACCAGAACACCGGAATCGAAGGGACTGCCGACCTCGAGCTGTGCGTACGCGGCCGCAACGCGCTCGACGACGTGATCGGCGATCGACTCGTGCACGATGAGCCGACGAAGTGAGGTGCACCGCTGCCCCGCAGTTCCGGCGGCGGAGAACACGATTCCGCGTACGGCAAGCTCGAGATCCGCCGACGGCGTGACGACTGCGGCGTTGTTTCCACCCAGCTCCAGGAGACTTCGTCCGAAGCGCTCGGCGACCCGCGGAGCCACGGCGCGGCCCATCCTCACGGAACCGGTGGCGCTGACCAAGGCCACGAGTGGGTTGTCCACGAGAGCCTCACCGACGCCACGTCCGCCGACGACCAACTGGTGAACGTCGATCGGTGCATCACAGTCGGCGAGGGCGCGTCGGAGGAGGGCGTCACATGCCAGTGCAGTCAGCGGCGTGGTCTCCGAAGGCTTCCAGACGACGGCGTCGCCGCACACGAGAGCGATGGCGGTATTCCACGACCACACCGCGACGGGAAAGTTGAACGCGGAGATAACCCCGACAACGCCGAGAGGGTGCCACGTTTCCGTCAACCGGTGTCCGGGACGCTCGGACGGCATGGTGCGTCCGTAGAGCTGCCGGGAGAGACCGACGGCGAACTCGCAGATGTCGATCATCTCCTGTACCTCGCCGAGAGCCTCCGAGGTGACCTTCCCGGCCTCCAACGTCACGATTTCCGCGAGGTCATCCTTGTGCTCGGTCAGTAAGCTGCCCAGCCGGCGTACGACCGCGCCGCGCGCCGGAGCGGGAACGGTTCGCCAGGTGAGGAACGCACGATGAGCCGCCTCGACGGCGTCGTCGACCTCTCGGCCGGAGTGCTGCCGAACGGTACGCAGTTGTGTACCGGTGATGGGGGTTCGTGCGCTCAGGTCGCCGGCGGGCCACTCGACACCGCACGCGGCAAGGGCGCTTTCGGCGCGATCGGCGAGGCTCGAAGAATCAGGCAGGTTCACTGGGGAGTCCTCTGTTGTTGTGGGCGGGAGGCAGCACCGCACGTGACGCCTCTTGTTGTGCGCGGTACAGCTCGAACGGATCTTCGATGGTGCGGTCGACGGCGCCCTCCAATCGATCCTGCCCGTATTCGGCGCCGGGCGCATCGGAAACGAATCCGGTCACGGAATCGAGATTGGATGCGAAGATCCCGGCCGCGGAGGCAGGTAGGAAGTCCTCGTAGACGATCGGATCGCGGACGACAACAGTTCCTTCGGTTCGGAACGTGAAGTACGCCAACCCCGCGGCATCGAGTTCGCTTTCGGAGTGCGGAAATTCGCTGTCCCAATCGGCGTCCTCGGGCGTGGCGATCAGTCGGTCGTAGATCGCTCGCCCGCTGCGGGTCAACGCGATTCCGCGTGCCTCCACCTCGCCGAATCTGACGCGGACGGGCTCAGTGGTGACCGATCCGTCGTGCTGACGGAAGAGTCTGTCTTCGGCCAATGCACGAAACGACGTCTGCCGCAGAAGTAGTGGTGGTCCGCTCCATCTCGGCGGGCCTTGGATGCGGTCGATCATGGTGATACCGCGCTCGGTCATGCGGCGGTACAACTCGTCGATGTCGAGCACTCGCGGGGTGAGGTGATTGACGTGGGTCGAGCCCTGCCCCGCAATGTCTGCAGCGACAGGCGAGATTGCGGCGAGTTCGCGGTACCAGCCCGCGTCGATGGGATCGGTGCCGAGCCGAAACGCCGAGGTCGCTGCATCGACGAACTGTGTCGCCTCGGGCTCCGTCAGGCCGCCCTCGCGACTCGATTGCCGTGCCCACTGCAGAAGTTCGGGAGAGAACAGGGTCCGGCGACGCAGGAACCTGGTGATCCGACGCTCGAGGTCGGTGTCGAAGAACCTGGAATCGGAACTGGTCAGCACCGAGGTGAAAACGCGGAACGGGTTCCGGGCGAGTTCGGCGGGATCGGTGGGGCGAAATGCCGTCGAGACAACGGGAATGGGGGAGTCGGTGAGCCGGAGGTCGTAATAGCCGACCGGAAACATACCGAATCCGCCGAAGACGGTGGCTACGTCACGTAGTTCGTCGAGAGTCCCCAGTCTGATGGCGCCGTGACGCTCGGCGCTGACTCTCGCCAGGCTGCCCAGGCGCTCCGCAGAATCCGGATGTTCGGCGGCAAAATCACGGTTCACCTGCATCGTTACATCTACCAAGGTGTTGTAAGCGGGGACCTCGTCGCCATACATCTTGGCGAGGGCCGCTGCGAACCGTGCACGTAGCTCCCAGGTTTCAACCATACGAATGTCCGATTGCGTTAGCCTGCGCAGGTGCGAGAAACAGAAACCAGTGACGTTGCCGGTGTTCCGGTCGACGAAACCGATCGACTCTTGATGCGTGAATTGGTCTTGGACGGCCGTGCCACTCTCGCAAGTCTTGCTGAGAAGGCTGGACTCTCGATCTCCGCAGTCCAGTCGCGAGTGCGTCGTTTGGAATCTCGCAAGGTGATCCGTGGGTACTCCGCGAAGATCGATCCGGAGGCACTCGGTCACAATCTGTCCGCATTTGTCGCCATCACTCCTCTCGATCCCTCGCAGCCCGACGATGCGCCTGCCCGCTTGCGTCATCTGCCGGCGGTCGTCTCGTGTCACTCGGTAGCCGGGAGCGAAAGCTACGTCCTCCTGGTCCGGGTGGCGTCACCTCGGGCGTTGGAGCGATTGCTGCAGGAGATTCGTACGGCAGCCAACGTCAACACACGAAGCACCATCATCCTACAAACTTTTTACGACGAATGACGCTTGTTCAATAACTTTTACGGTCCTCTATCGACACTCCCGGAAAATTGACATAGCCTTCGCGTATGAGTACTGCGATGCGAGACTTCGGTGACAGTGCGCTCTTTCCGGTCTACGACGTGTTGAAGGCCAGCATCCTCGTCGACGGATTCGATCTGATTCTCGACGTCGAAGGGTCGCGGGGTTCCTATCTCCGTGACCTGCGAGACGGAACCGAGTATCTGGACATGTTCGGTTTCTTCGGCTCTTCGGCCCTGGGTATGAATCACCCTGCGATCACAGGCGACGAGGAGTTTCAACAGGAGTTGGCTGTTGTGGCCTCCAACAAGCCGAGTAACTCCGACATCTACACCGAACCCATGGCGCGCTTCGTTGCGGCTTTCGCTCGGGTACTGGGGGATTCGGCACTCCCACACTTGTTCTTCGTCGACGGCGGAGCCCTGGCGGTGGAAAATGCACTCAAGGTTGCCTTCGACTGGAAGAGTCGGTGGAACGAAAGCCGTGGGTTGTCAGCAGATCTGGGGACAAAGGTCCTGCACCTGACCGAGGCTTTTCACGGCCGCAGTGGCTACACGATGTCGCTCACCAACACCGAACCGGGCAAGGTCGCGCGATTCCCCAAGTTCGACTGGCCACGTATCGACTCGCCGTACCTGGCAGACGGCCGCGATGTCGAAGCTGCGGAGAGGCAAGCTCTCGATCAAGCGCGCCGAGCTTTTGCCGACAACCCCGACGACATTGCCTGTTTCATCGCCGAGCCGATCCAGGGCGAGGGCGGCGACCATCACCTCAGGCCGGAATTTCTGCAGGCGATGCAGGAGTTGTGCCACGAAAACGACGCCCTCTTCATTCTCGACGAAGTGCAGACCGGTTGCGGAATCACCGGAACTGCCTGGGCCTACCAACAATTGGGTCTGAGTCCGGATGTGGTGGCGTTCGGCAAGAAAACGCAGGTGTGCGGAATCATGGCCGGCGGGCGCGTGGATGAAGTGCATGACAACGTGTTTCACGTCAGTTCTCGGATCAATTCGACGTGGGGTGGCAACCTCACCGACATGGTTCGTGCCCGGCGGATACTCGAAGTCGTCGAGCAGGACCGACTGATCGACCGCGTGCGATTCACGGGTGCGCATCTCCTTGCCCGGTTGACCGAAGTCTGCGGGCGGTACGCGGCGGCAACCGAGCCGCGCGGTCGTGGTCTGATGTGCGCGATTACGTTGGCGGACAGTGACCTTCGCGATCGCGTCGTACAGCGACTGCGTGAAGACGAGCACGTGATGATACTGCCCACCGGGAAGAGGGGAATCAGATTCCGGCCCGCGCTGACGGTGACCACCAGTGAGCTGGACGACGCGGTCGACGCGGTCGAGCGCGTGCTCGCACGCGAGACCTAGGGCCTCTGTAGCTGTTCCCACACTCGATCCGGTGTCATCGGTGTGGAGTACATACGCACTCCACACGCGTTGGCAATCGCGTTTGCCAACGCCGGTGCTACAGGATTGAAGGGGGCCTCACTCATCGATTTCGCGCCGAAAGGCCCGAGCTTGTCGTACGTGTCGGCAAACAGTACTTCGGTGATCGGCAGATCCCCGATCTGGGGAACGTGATAATTGCGCAACTGCGGATTGATCACCCGACCTTCTTCGATGACGATCTCCTCCGACAGCGCAGCGCCGAGCGCTTGTCCCACACCGCCTTCCACCTGCCCTCGCAGTTGTGCCGGGTTCATGACGGTGCCGGCATCGGCGGCCTGAACCGACTGCAGGATCTTCACCCGGCCGGTGTTCGTGTCGACGGCAACGCGAAAACCGTGAACGTTGAACGAGACCGAGCGCGGTGTACCGTCGTGGCGACCGTCAGCGGCGAGCGGGCCACCTTCGAGTAGCGTCGCGAAATCGAGGCAACCGTGGGATGTTTCGACACCGTCCGGCGAAAGGTCGTCGATCTGCGCGCCGCGACCGCTCGATCGCACCGCACGGGTCAGTATCCGCTCGCGAAGGCGCTCGCAGGCGATCAGGAGCGCCTTTCCGGCGACCACCGTTCCCGTCGACCCGAACGCTCCGGTGTCGTATCCGCCGGCATCGGTGTCGGATTGAACAATCGTGATGCGATCGACTGTCGTCCGCAATTCGGTGGCCGCGATCTGTTGGTGAATCGTAGTGGTTCCGTTGCCGAACTCAGCGGTGCCGATGTTCACGACGTACCGACCGTCGGCCTCGAGCGCGACGGTGGTGTCGGAGAAGTGACCACGCGGCGGGATCGTCGCGATCATGGCAATTGCCATGCCCCGACCGATCCGCCAACGCGACCCAGTCGGTGCAGCCTCTCCGCGTCCGCTTGACAGTGCACTGTCGACGAGGTCGATGCACTGGTCCAGCCCGTAGCTGCCGAACTCGAGATCACCGTCCTCGACGTGCCAGTCGACAAAATCGTCTCCGGGAACGACGACGTTGCGCCGCCGAAACTCGAAGGGGTCCATGCCGAGACGATCCGCGAGCTGATCCATGGCCGACTCGACGGCGAAGATGATCTGACCGAGCCCGTAACCACGAAAGGCCCCGGAGGGAACGTTGTTCGTGTAGACCGCTTCGGCGTCGACGCGTTTGGTCGCAGCGCGATAGACCGCCATGGATTCGGCGCACCCATGGAACATGACTCCGATCGAATGGTTCCCGTACGCCCCCGCGTCGGAAAGCACGTCGATAGCGAGCGCAGTGAGAGTTCCGTCGGCGTCGGCTCCCGCACGCACCGATACTCGCATCGGATGCCGTGACGGTGCGATGGTGAACTGATCGCTGCGGCTGAACTCGTAGGCTACGGGCTTGCCGGTCTTCAAGACGGCCAGTGCGACCAGATCCTCGGTGAGTAGTTCCTGCTTCCCGCCGAAACCCCCGCCTACCCGTTTTGCGAACACCCGGATTCGGCTGCGATCGAGATCGAAGATGTGGGCCAATTCGTCCCGAACCAGAAACGGCACCTGTGTGCTGCTTCTGATGACGAGACGGCCCTCCTCGTCGAGCCACCCCACTGCGCCGTGAGTTTCCAAGGCCACGTGCTGGACTCGCGCAGTTTTCCACGTACCTTCGACGACTGCAGTCGCATCCGCGAGCGCACGGTCCAGATCGCCGACGCCATCGTGAAGCGCGGCAACCACGTTGCGGGGGGCCTCGGCGATCCGCGAGCTCTCGTCCTTGTCGCCGTGCAGGAGTGGAGCGCCGGGGGAACGCGCCAGATCTGGTTCGAATACCGCGTCGCGTACCTCGTAGTCGACTTCGATCAGCGAGAGTGCACGTTCCGCCTGCGTCGGGGTTTCGGCGATGACCGCGGCTACGCGCTGGCCGCGGAAACGGAGGGTGCTGTCGAACACGCGCGTGTCGTCCGGATCGTCGTTGCGGTCCTCGTGCCGGGCGGTCGAGAACAGCACGTCCGGACTGTCATGAAAAGTGAGGACCGCGGTGACGCCCGGCGCCGCTTCGGCTGCTGCCGTGTCTATCCGGCTTATGTGTGCGTGTGCGTGCGGACTGCCGAGTACTGCGACGTGAAGCAGGTCGACCGGCTTCTCACCCGGGGAGAAGTCCATGGTGTACTGCTCGGTTCCCGTGACGATGCGCGCGGACGCCGGTGCTGCGATCGAACGCCCTTGTGCCCCGCCTATTTTGGCAGTCTCCGTATTGGATGTACCGGCGAGAGCGTCACGAATGGACCGATAACCGGTGCAGCGGCACAGGTTACCTTTCATCGAGCACGCGAGATCGGATTTTTGCTCGACCGACAACGCTGATGCGGTGACTACCATTCCCGCTGTACAGAAACCACATTGGAATCCGCCCGCATCCACGAATGCCTGTTGAATGGGGTGAGGTTTCTCCGGTGTTCCGAGACCGGAGGCGGTGACGACGTCGCGGCCGTCGATGCGATGGGCGGGAAATATGCACGAATGGGTGGGGTGTCCGTCGACCAGCACCGAGCAGGCGCCGCAGTCTCCGGCATCGCACCCCTTCTTGACGGAGTTCGCTCCGTGCTCGCGGAGGAAAGTTCGCAGGCACTGTCCTGGGCGGGGCTGGTCGTCGCGCGGAACTCCGTCCACCGAGTACTTCATTCCAGTTCACCTCGGATTTCTTCGGCAAGAAGCTCGGTCATCGCCTTCCGCCACGGCGCAGTTCCATGGACATCGGTGAAGTAGGCGTCTTCCGGAATCCTGCTGCGCAACGCATCCGCAAGTGCTGTGGCGTCGGGGAGTTCGTCGAATTTGAGAGCGTACGGACGGCGGGTCGCGGCGGTGATCGCCAGCGTGAAACCGTCGGCGCCGCAGCGTCCGGCCACGGCTACGGCCGATCGCCCGAGTGACGTCTGAGCCAGCTTTCGCATCGCGGTACGGGCAGTCAATGCATGCACGGGAATCCGGATACTGCGGATGATCTCGCCGGACCTGAGTACGTTTCGAGAATCGTCGATAACGAAATCGACTACGGGGAACGAGTATTCGGTACCGTCCGGACGCCAGATCGTCAGTTCGGCATCGAGAGCGGTACACAGAGTCGTCATCGCTCCGGCCGGGAAGGAGAGCGCGATGTTGCCGCCGACTGTCGCGTATCGCAACACCTTCCACGATGCGAGTAGTGCGTCAGCGCAGTGTTGGAACAGCGCTGCGGCGCGCCAGGATGCGGGAAGTTCGGCGCGGCACAGTTCCTCGATGGTGCAGGTGGCCGCGATCTCGAGACCGAGATCGCCGACCGCCACAGCTTCCCAGTCGAAGCCCGCAAGGTCGACAAGGGTGGTCAGGTGCGGCTGCGGTTCCGAGTACAGCCAGGTGCCGCCACCGATGAACCCGATGCCGGGTGAGGCACAGGGGAGTTCGGCGCGGGTCCGCGGCACCAGAACTTCGTCGACGCTGTGCAGGTCCATCGCGACCTCAAGCCTTTCCGAGTAGATCGCGTTGTGCGCGTGCGACATCCGAGGCCACGACGTCCTCGTCGACGGTGGTGACTCGTCCGTCGGCAACTACGATTCGCCCGTTGACGAGCAGTAACTTCAGCGGGGGAGTCGAGCCGAGTACGAGCGCCGCCACCGGATCGGTGATGCCGGCATGCGCGACGGTGTCGAGTTTCCACACCGCCAGGTCGGCAAGTTTTCCGACCTCGATCGATCCGATTTCGCCCTCGCGGCCCAGAACTCGTGCGCCGTCGATCGTTCCCAATTCCAAGGCTTTTCGCACCGTCATCGTCTGCGGTCCGCCCTTCGCGCGAGCAAACAGAAGTGCATGACGAGACTCCTCGATCAGGCTGCAAGCTTCATTGCTCGCCGCGCCGTCCACGCCGAGCCCCACGGTGACCCCGCCGTTCACCAGATCGGCGGCACGGGCGATACCGGCTCCCAGGCGCGCGTTGGAGGTCGGGCAGTGCGCCGCCGCAGTTCCGGTTCGCGCCATCGTCTCGATACCGGCGTCGTCGAGATGGACTGCGTGGGCGTACCAGACGTCCGGGCCCACCCAGCCGACTCGTTCCATGTATTCGACCGGCGTGCAACCGAAATGCTCGCGGCAGAATCTCTCCTCGTCCAGTGTCTCGGCCAGATGCGTGTGCATACGCACGCCGTTTTCGCGGGCCAGCGTCGCGGACTCGCGGAGCAATGCCTCCGTCACCGAGAAGGGTGAGCAGGGAGCTACCGCGATCTGCAGCATCGATCCGGGATTCGGGTCGTGCCAACGGTCGATCACCGACTGCGTGCCGGTCAGGATGTCATCGAGTTTTTCCACGACGTGATCCGGTGGCAGGCCGCCGGAACTCTGGCCGAGATCCATCGACCCACGACACGGGTGGAATCGAAGGCCGACCTGCGCAGCCGCGGTGATCTCGGCCTCGAAAACGTCGCCGGCGTCGCGGGGAACGACGTAGTGGTGGTCGGTGGTGGTCGTACATCCGGTTTTCGCCAACCACGTGAGGCCGCCGGTGGCCGCCACGTGGACGGCGTCGGCGTCGATACCCGCCCAGACGGGGTACAGGGTGGTCAGCCACTCGAAAAGCGTCGAGTCCGCGGCCAGGCCTCGGGTGATCCATTGGTAGAGATGATGATGTGTGTTGACCAGACCCGGCGTGATCAGGCAACCACTCCCGTCGATCACTTGCGCACCCGGGTATTCGGGTAGCGTTCCGGCGCCGACGTCGACGATCTTGTTGCCCGAGATCACCACATATCCGTCGGAGTACTCGGAGCGGTCGCCGTCCATCGTGACCACATGAGCGCCCGCCACGACGAGTGTTGCCCCGAGAGCTGATTCGGTCACGACAACCAACCGGCGTAGGTGGTCCACGACGGTCCCGCGTCTGGTGCGTCGGATCGGCTGACCGCAGCTTGGATCAGGCCGTACGGACGATCCGCAGCGTGGAACACCTCGTTGTCGTTCTCCACTCCGAAGCGGCCGAGTGCATATTCGAAATGATGCTTGTTGGGTGCGGACAGTCGAACCTCCGCGATGATCGGGAATTCCTCGAGGATTGCCTTGCCGATGTGGAAGAGCGTCTGCTGCAGGGCAAGTGAATGTACCTGTGCGAACTGCTTGACGATCTGTGCCTTGATGCCCGCGTAGACCGATTCCCAGTCGACGTCGGTGGTGACGAATCGCCACTGGGCGACCAACGTCGTCGCCATGACGCGGTCGTCGGTCGGCTCGAGAACGGTGTACGGATCTTCGAGAAAACCCGAGAACTCACTACCGGTCGATTTGAGGATCACCAGGTCCTTCAGGCCGCCGATCACCCATGTCCCGGTATCGGCGATGGTGATCGACGCCGTCCGAACTTCCTGACCCTTCCGAATCCAGGTGTAGTCGTGCTCGCTGCCGTCGACAATCGCACGCTCCCAGGCGTATTCCTCGATCTCGATCCGCGCGCCACTGACCGGTTCGATGTCGTCGACGAAATGACGGGCGAGTTCGAGTCCGTACGTCTCGATCGAGATCAGACCCTTTTCCTTGGCGTAGGAGTAGGCCGTTTGTTTCTGCGTGTCGGTCGGCAGAACCTTTGATTGATCACCGGTGAGGTATGCGTCGGCGAAATCCCCACGCAGGCAGGTGGAGACGTTGATGTCGTGAATTTCGTGACGGGGGGTGTCTCGATAGATTCGGACTACTCGATTTTCCGCTTTGCCGTACTGGTGACCCGATAGTTCGATCGATCCGCTCAACCGTTCGGTGTTCGTACTGCCGGTTGTGATGTTGCCGGTCGTGATGTTTTCGGTAGTCACGTGTTCAGCTCCCGCGATAGGTGGAATAAGCAAAGGGCGACAGCAACAGTGGGACGTGATAGCCCCGTGCCGTGTCGTCCACCCGGAAGGTCACTGTCACTTCCGGGTAGAAGTTTTCTTGTCCGTTGGTCTCGAAATACGTTCCGGTGTCGAAAGTCAGGGTGTAGTGACCGGCGGTCAGGCCACCGGGAGCAAGTTCGGGGATGCGGCCGTCGGAGTCGGTCTCCGCAGTGGTGACGGAGGCGCCGTCTCGATCACGAAGTTCGACGCGAATCCCCGCCGCGGGGTTGCCCGTCGTCGCGTCGAGAACGTGCGTGCTGAGGGTCTTGCTCATGCTGTGCCTCCGGCGAGTGCATCGATCAGACGGGCGAGTCTGATCCGATTGATGGCGGCCAATTCGGTTCGAAGCATGGAACGCTCGGTCGCCGGGTCGTTTCGGAGACGACCTCGAAGGATGTCGAGGAGCTCCGTTCCAGATTTCCCCGACGCGCAGACCAGGTAAACATGGCCGAATGTCTCTTCGTACTCGGCGTTCTTCCGTCGAAGTTCCGCGAGTACGTCTTCTGTCGCCGACGAGACTCCCGACTGTTCACGGGTAGAGGCCGCGCTCTCGCTTCGCTCACCGATTCGTGGGTGGCCGGAGAGAGCGTCGTCGATCTCGGACTCGGGAAGCTCGGCCAGCACCGCATCTGCTTTGTCGAACAGAGCTTCCAGATCGGCGAACGGGCGAGACGAGGCGATTTCCTGTGCCCACACGGCGGAATGGCAACACTCGAGCAGCGCCGCGACTGCCTGGTGGTCACCGAGCGCATCGAAGGCTCCGAGACCACTGGAATTCGTTGTAGGCATGTCCACAGGATTACTTGAGCATGTTACGGATCTGTAGCGCAGCAATTACGGGAGATGATGTGTCTCGATCTTATTTCTCCGGCTGCTCTTCCCCGATCACGGTTTCTCGGCGACCGATACATTCTCAGGTATGACCGATACTCCGAAGCTGTCTTCCGTCGTACCGTCCCTGGCGAACCTCCGAGACATCGGTGGCCCCGAATCGAGCTTCGGTGGCACCGTCCGCACCGGGAGCGTGTTTCGTTCCACCGATCTGGCATCGCTCAGTGCGGACGGCGCACAGACCCTCGCCGATCTGGGCATCGTCACGATCTACGATCTGCGCACCGAATCCGAACGCGAGACGGCACCGGATCTGACGCCGGACGGTATCCGAGAAATCGGCCTGGACGTATTGGCGGACAAGCAGTATCGCGCCATTCCGTCTCAGATGCAGCAGATGATCGCCGACCCGGCGTTTGCTGCCGAAGCGTTGGGCAGCGGCCAGGCGCTCGAGTACTTTCAGGGAAGTTACCGCGATTTCGTGACCTTGCCGAGTGCGGTCGCGTCGTACCGGCAACTGTTCGTCGACTTGGCGCAGCCGCCCAGCTCGCCGGCACTCATTCACTGCACCACGGGCAAGGATCGCACGGGTTGGGCAGCGGCCGCGTTACTGCTGTTCCTGGGTGCCTCCGAGGACGCGGTCTTCGCGGACTACCTCGAAACCAACAAGATTTTGTTGCCGATGTTCGCGCCGCTCCTCGAGCGATTCGAGGCCAAGGGGATCGACCCGACCCTGCTCGAGGGTGTCCTCGGTGTCAGGCGCGAGTACCTGGAG
This sequence comes from Rhodococcus sp. KB6, assembly GCF_001445685.1. NCBI lineage: Bacteria > Bacillati > Actinomycetota > Actinomycetes > Mycobacteriales > Nocardiaceae > Rhodococcus > Rhodococcus sp. KB6. The sequence continues at coordinate 252,185 of NZ_LNAK01000151.1, forward strand.
GCGTCGATGGCAGAGCTCGCGCAGGTACACGGATCCATCGAGGCCTACTTCACCGACGGCTTGAAGATCGACGCGTCGACCCAGGACCAATTGCGGAGCAACCTGCTCAGCTGATCAGGACCTGCTCGGCTCGTCTCGGCGGGAAGTTCGTCGCCTCGTCACGAGGCTGACGATACCGATCCCGATGGCGATGCCGAGCAGGTCGGCGCTGCCGTCCCAGATCGAACCGGAACGCGAAATGGGCAGCGCTGCTTGAAGAACCTCGGACGTCGCAGCAAAAATCACGAGCCACACCGCGGTGAGCCACGCAGGGATCCGGGCGTGCAACGAGGTGATCGCCAATACCGCGAACATCAATGTGTGAGTGATCTTGTCGGTGTTCTCCGGGCTCGACGGGACGGTGGAACCCGGGGAGAAGAGCATGATCAGGGCAATGACCACGGCGATCGCCAACGGCCAGTATCGGTTGTTCTTCAATTCGTCTGCCCCTCGACGACGACGAGTCCGAGTGCACCTTCGGCGAACCTGGTGACGGCGTCGGCGGCCGTCGTGAGCGCCTCGGTGTGCCCGTCGCGGGCCCAGCCGGTGAGCAGGGCGGTGGAGTCGAGAGGCGTCAGAACGACCTCGGCGAGAAGCTCACCGGTGTTGGGTTGGCACACTGCCCAGGAGTAGACGCTGTTTTCGTGCCACTGAGCGCTTCGCTGACTCACGTAATCGGGGTCGGTGATACCACCATCGGCAAGGGCGGGGCGGTCGTCCACACGCTCGTCTGCGCGCAGTGCGCGTAGATACCAGCCGCCTGCGTTGATCTCGATCGGCTCCATCAGTCGGAGTCCCGCTCGCGGCGGCGCTTGGCTTTGCGTTCCCGGTCGGTACCGAACAGCAGTGCACCGGCCAGGGGAATCGCGAGGAACCACAACCAGGTACCGGTGACGAAGAACAGGATCACCGCGAGAATCGGGACGACGGCCATGACGCGACCGGACCAGTCGGGGTTGAAGCCTCGCTCCGCCGGTGCGTCGGGAGGCGTCACCATCGACAGGGGAGCGGTGCCGGGGGCTTGGTAGTTGCCCGGAAGATCGGCGAACACCGGAACGAGTTCACTGCGAGTTGTTGCGGCACTGACGATTCCGCTTCTCTCGTCGAACTCGGTGACGGTGAGGCGGCCTGCGGCGAAGTGCTCGCTCAGGAGATCGAGTGCCTGCTCGCGTTCTGCAGTGCCGATGCGAATGTCGGGGACGTCAGCCATCGTTACAGCCTACTCAAACGACTGTGCGCCTTTCCGGTAGTGGGGACTACCGGAAAGGCGCACGGGGCCGGAGGCCCTACTTCAGTTCTGCGAGAACCGTTCCCTGCGTGATTGCTGCACCCGGCTCGACGGACAGTCCGGTGACGACACCGGCCTTGTGCGCGTTGACGGGGTTTTCCATCTTCATGGCTTCGAGAACGGCGATCAGATCGCCTTCTGCGACTTCCTGGCCTTCGGTCACTGCAACCTTGACGACGGTGCCCTGCATCGGAGCCGTGACAGCGTCACCCGATGCTGCACCTCCGCCGGCGCCGCCGCGCTTGCGCGCCTTCGGCTTCTTGCGGATCGCACCGGAGGCAGCGCCGCCGCCGTTGCCGAGCGAGAACTGGCCCGGGAGGGAAACCTCGACGCGACGTCCACCGACCTCGACGACGACGTTCTGACGCGGCAGAGCCTCGTCCTCGTCGTCTACGGGAGCACCGGCGCCTGCGTACGGCTCGATGGGGTTGACCCAGTCGGTTTCGATCCACTTGGTGTAGATGTCGAACTTCTCGCCGTCACCGATGAACGCCGGGTTCTCGACGATGTGGCGGTGGAACGGGAGAACGGTCGCGAGGCCGTCGATCTCGAACTCGGCCAGAGCGCGCGATGCCCGCTGGAGGGCTTCTTCGCGGGTGGCGCCGGTGACGATGAGCTTGGCGAGCATGGAGTCGAACTGTCCGCCGATGACGTCGCCGGCAACGACACCGGAATCGACGCGAACGCCGGGGCCCGTGGGCTCACGGTAGACGGAGACCGGGCCGGGGGCAGGCATGAAGCCGCGGCCGGCGTCTTCGCCGTTGATGCGGAACTCGAAGGAGTGTCCACGCGGGGTGGGATCTTCCTTGATGGAGAGTTCTTCGCCGTTGGCGATGAGGAACTGCTGACGCACGAGGTCGATGCCCGCGGTCTCTTCCGTGACGGGGTGCTCGACCTGCAGGCGGGTGTTGACCTCGAGGAAGGAGATGGTGTCGCCCTGAACCAGGTACTCGACCGTTCCGGCGCCGTAGTAGCCGGCTTCCTTGCAGATGGCCTTGGCGGATGCGTGGATGCGTGCGCGCTGGTCGTCCGTCAGGAAGGGAGCGGGAGCCTCTTCGACGAGCTTCTGGAAGCGACGCTGCAGCGAGCAGTCGCGGGTACCGGCGACGACGACGTTGCCGTGCTGGTCGGCGATGACCTGAGCCTCGACGTGGCGGGCCTTGTCCAGGTACTGCTCGACGAAGCACTCGCCGCGACCGAAGGCTGCGATGGCCTCACGGGTGGCCGACTCGAACAGCTCGGGGATTTCCTCGATGGTCTGGGCGACCTTCATGCCGCGTCCACCGCCACCGAAGGCAGCCTTGATCGCAACCGGGACGCCGTATTCCTTGGCGAATGCGACGACCTCGTCGGCGCCCTTGACGGGATCCTTGGTGCCTGCTGCCATCGGCGCCTTCGCGCGTTCTGCGATATGGCGTGCCGTGACCTTGTCGCCGAGGTCGCGGATGGACTGCGGTGACGGACCGATCCAGATGAGGTTCGCGTCGATGACGGCCTGGGCGAAGTCGGCGTTCTCGGAGAGGAAACCGTAGCCGGGGTGGATGGCGTCGGCGCCGGACTTCTTGGCTGCGTCGAGGATCTTGTCGAACACGAGGTAGGACTCGGCGGACGTCTGTCCACCGAGGGCAAATGCCTCGTCTGCGAGCTTCACGAACTGCGCGTCTGCATCGGGCTCGGCGTAAACGGCAACGCTGCCGTAGCCGGCATCCTTGGCCGCCCGGATGACCCGTACCGCGATTTCACCGCGGTTCGCGACAAGCACCTTCGTAATGTGCGCGCTGGCATGACTGGGCACTGAGCCTCCTGTGGTTCGCATAGTCTGTCTCCGCGGTGTATTCCTCTGGGATTTCACCATCGGGGGATTGGCATCACTTCGGAGTGTATGCATCGCTTCGGCGCTGGTTGTAACCGGATCGCTAAAGCCCACTCCGGCTTAGGAAACGGTTTCGAAAACTACCGATGAGTAGCTGTCGGAGGTGGCGGCGTCCGGTTCGGTGACGATTTCTTCGATGGTCCGGCGCAGTGCGGCCACGTAGGCGTGAACCGCGGCGTTCGCCGTCTCGTTGCCTGGGTACCTGACCGCGAGGTTGAGTCCCTGGGGTGTGCGGTTGATCCAGATGTAGACGTCGTGCGTATATGCCTTGCTTCGAAGTGCTCTGGCGTTCCATTCGGGCCACTGTGCGGCTTCGGGCACGAAGCGAACGTCCATGTAGGACACGACGAATCGCGGTCGGATCGGGGTTTCGAGGTGCTCACCGATCCGATCGAACGGGACAGCTGCGGCAGGCTTGACCGAAGCGATGGATTCGGCGGCGCGTGTCGCGAGGTCGCCGAACGAACAGTCCGATCCAACGGCGAACTCGACCGGGCACAGTCCGACGAACCAGCCGAGCGCACCCGCCCACTCCTGAGCGCTGCGGGTGTGAACCGGCGTCACGACCTCGAATCGATCGGATCCCGCGACTTCGCGACCTACAGCGGCAAGTCCGCCGAGAAGTCCGGCGAAGTACCCCACGCCGGTGGCTGCACACGTCGAACTGAAGGCCTTGGACTGGTCGGCGTCGAGCAGCCAGGTCGACAGGCCGTTCTGAGAATCGGTTCCACGGTCACCGATCGGTAGCGGGAACTGGGGTAGACCGTCCGTGCCGAGAGCCTTTCGCCAGATCTCGACCGCAGCCTTCTCGGCTTCCATGTCGGCCATCTGCTCGCGTTCGACGGCACCGAAATCGACGTAGCTGCCCACCGGAAACAGATTTGCAGCACTACCGGTCGAGGCCTCGCGGTACAGAGCTGCGATCTCGTGAGCGACCAGCACGATCGAGAACCCGTCGATGATCGAGTGGTCCGCCGCGAAGAACACGGTGAACGGACCGTCGCCACCGCGGGGCGTCAACGTCGCGAAGACGTACGACGGCCAACTGTGCGGGGACGCGTAATCGTCGAACAGGCGGTGAAGGTGGTCGAAGTTGTCCTGGCTGGACGCGTCGTAGCCGTGGCTGACGACCCCGATGTCGATTCCGCCGAGCGGGACCGTGTGCCGGGTGATCTCGCCGCTCGAGGGTTCGAGGACGGTATGCGAGCGCAGAACTTCGTGACGGTCGATCCACCGGCCGAGAGCGACTCGGAACGCATCGACGTCGAGCGGGCCGGAAATCTCGAAAGCTGTTCCCAGCCAAGACTTGTCGCCTGCGCCTGCAGCGGAACGGTTGAGATGTGCCTCGTGAATGTAGGAGACGGGCCGCGGATCCGGAACCCAGGGCCCGGTTGCGCACGGCAACCATTCGACGAGTGCGCCGGCCGGAATCGCATAGTCGGCCAGTTCGGTGAACTCCATGTTTTCAGCCCCGCAAGTGCCGCTTGATGCGCGCGAGCATGGCCGACATTCCGCGCAGACGGAGCGGGCTCACGGCTTCTGCGAGACCGAGCGCCGAATAGAAGTCGTCGGGTACACCGAGGATCTCGTCGGCGCTGTGGCCGTCGAGCCCCTGCGCGAGGATCGATGCGAAACCACGCGTCGTGGGAGCCTCGGGGGGAGCGCTGAAGTACAGACGGACGTTGTCGCGATCCGAATCGTCGACCGAGAGGAAGAGCGGCGACTGACATTCGGGGACCGGCTCCATCGCGCTCTGCTCGAGCTCCGCCGGCAACGGCGGCAGCTCTCGGCTGAACTCGAGAAGAAGGGTGAGCTTGTCCGAGGCGCCGACGGCCGCGAAGTCGTCGACGATCTCGGCCAGAGCCGAAGGAAGAGCGCTCATGACGCCGATACAGAGGACGGAACGGCGCCGGGCTCTTCGCCCTGGACGATCGGGACGCGCACGGCATTGCCCCACTCGGTCCACGAACCGTCGTAGTTACGAACGTTCGGGTAGCCGAGAAGATGAGTCAACACGAACCAGGTGTGACTGGAACGCTCACCGATGCGGCAGTACGCGACGATGTTGTCGTCGGCCGACAGGTCGCCGTAGATCTCGCCGAGTTCGGTACGGGTGCGGAAGCGGCTGTCCGGTGCCGCTGCCTTCGCCCACGGGATGCTGAGCGCGCTGGGAATGTGTCCACCACGCAACGCACCCTCTTCGGGGTAGTCGGGCATGTGGGTGCGCTCGCCTGTGTACTCCTGCGGAGATCGCACGTCGATGAGCGGCCCGTCGCCCAAGTGCGCGAGAACGTCGTCCTTGAATGCGCGGATGGGAGCGTCGTTGCGCTCGACGACCGGGTAATCGGTCGACGTGATGTCGGGAACGTCGAAAGCGGTGTCGCGGTTCTCGGCGATCCACGCATCGCGGCCACCGTCGAGAAGACGGACGTCCTCGTGGCCGAAAAGAGTGAAGACCCACAGTGCGTAGGCCGCCCACCAGTTGCTCTTGTCGCCGTAGATGACCACGGTGTCGTCGCGGCCGATGCCCTTGCGGTTCATCAACTCTGCGAACTTCGCACCGTCGATGTAGTCGCGGGTGACCGGATCGTTGAGGTCGAGATGCCAGTCGATCTTCACGGCTCCGGGGATGTGGCCGACGTCGTACAACAACACGTCTTCGTCGGATTCGACAACCTTGAGGCCCGGCGCACCGAGATTCGCCGAGAGCCATTCCGTCGAGACCAACCGGTCGGGATGCGCGAACTCGGCAAACGCGGTTGAGGGATCGGGGGCAACGGGCACGGGCGTACTCCTGAAGACGAATCGTTCGGTTCGAACACGGACTTGATCGATTCTATGCGCTGTGCGCAAGGTGAGACGCCCGGAAGCAGGTTCTGCCTGCTCGTGCCCGTTGCCGACCCTAAATCCTCGGTGTTCCTGCTCCGACGCTCGAATCTCTCAATTGTTCGGTGACACTTCCGATCGGCGTCACGCCCCGGGCGCAGACTTCTCTCAGAATCCGGTCGAGTTCGGTGAGGAAATTCACCATGGTTTCGTTTGCCGTCTCGGTATCGGGAAAGCGTGAACGCAGCGAGAGACCACGGTTCGTTCGCGAAATCCAGAACTGGGCATCGTCGGCGACCGTCACATTGCTGATGTGATGGGCGTTGAGGAGATCATGATCGTCTGTGCCGGGTAGTTTGCGGTAATCGATGTACGACACCATGAAGACGTCGGTGCGTGTGCGTCGAATCTTGTCGCCCAAAGCATCTCGAACCTGGGCCATGGTGACGCCCTCGAGCGTCAACGCAACTCGGAACGACGCGTGCGTATGTGCAAGGGATGCACCGAAATCCGCGTCGGGAGTGATCTGGACCGTGATCGGCGCGCTGGTGGTGAGCCAGCCGATCGCGTCGGCCCACCGCGGATCTTTGCGAATGTGAAGCGGAAATTGCAGCGGAAGCGTCGACTGCCCGGTGTACGAGTGGACGGAAAGTCCCATCGCAGTGAGGATTCCGGTGAACACGCTACCGCCGGCGGATAGGCAGATCTCGTCGAACGTCGCCGTCAACTCCTCGTCGAGCAGCACGCGCACATCGGCGCCCTGCGGCGCGGGCTTTCCGCCCTCGACGCCGAGATCCAAGGGGAAACTCGGTGATGTGCCACCGCAGATCTCGTAGAACCTTGCCCACTCTCGGATTCGAGGGTCGTTGTCGACGGGAAGCAGAGCGTCTGCCTCCAGTTCGCAGTACCGCACGAAACTTCCCGGGTCACCCAGTCGGCTCATCACTGCGTCGACGGCCTCGTGGTCGGTCAGATCGGGTAGGGCGATCAGTCCCTCGTAGATCTGTCGCAGTTCCCCGAGAGCAATGACCAACGAGTAGCCGTCGACGAGTGTGTGATCGAACGCGCTCAGGACCGTGTAATGCTCTTCGCGTTCGACCGTGGCAAACGTGTATGCAGGGAAGGTCAGTGGATCGCATACCGTCGTGAATCGCTTCTTGAGATGCGCTCGGAGGTCTTCGGTCGAATCGAATTTCAGAGGTTCCGAAGTCTCGATGTGTGTGCCGTCTGGATCGAGTCCCATTCGGGTGGTGGTGAACTCGCCCACCTCGAATCCTGTGTGCAGAGTGTCATGGCGACTGATGAACAGGCGCAGCGCGAGATCGAGTGCAGGCCGATTCAGTTCTCCGGGAAGGTCGAATGCGGCTGCCATCCACACACTCCGGCCCATGCCGTGTGTTCGCGCAGTCTCGAGGTGAAAATGCTGGTTGTACGACGGTGGTACTTCCGACTCGGTGACGGCGCCGTCCGCGGGCTGAAGCGACCATTCGGTGACGATTCCGGGGTCGAGTCCGTATCGATCGATCGAGGTGACATGCATCAGGCCACTCCCTCTGGTGCCACGAACGAGTAGTCGCCTTGAGCTGCAACAGTTTTGATGATCTTCGAGACATGCTCGGCGAAGCGGGTGGCCGATTCGTGGGCAATGGGGGTGTCGGGGTGAGACACGGCGATCCAGGTTCCGGTGTGCATCCGGTTGATCCACATCGACGCGATCTGAGTCTCTTTGCCGCCGACGATTCCCGTTGCCTTCGTCTCGGCGTAACTGTATGGATCCGGCATGCGTCGGCCGTCGATGTACGAGACGATCGGCGGCGGGGTGAGCGTCTTCGACAGTCCGCCGGGTGCGGAATCCGACTCGGCCAAGCTCGACAGAACCAGATCGATGACCTGCTGCACAGAGACATCGAGGAGTGCCTTGCCGTCGTGGTACCCCTGCTGCCCGAGCTTTGCCAACTCGGTGAAGCGTCGCTTGTCGTCGACGTCGATGCCGACCGGGATCAGGTTGATGTACCAGCCCTGCGCAAACGAGTCGGCCTCGGTTCGTGTGCTGACCGGCGAGAGGGCGATGTACTTGTCGCGTCCGGCGAGTTCGAATTCCGCAATCGCGAGCGCGGTGAACATTCCGCCGATGAAGTTGGCGCCGTTGGCTTTACAAACCGCACCGAACTTCTCGCACTCGATGTCGTCGGCCAGGTCGAAGCGTGAACCGATAGCCGGTTTGGGCGCGTCTTCGGCCCCGAGCGGGAGCGGAAATCCGGGGAACGAGCCGCCGCTGCGCATGAGGTAACCGAGCCACTGGTGCACTTCGGGTGACTGCATCGTCAGTTCGGTTGTTCGCTCGCGTTCGACGCGACCGAACTGTGCGTAACTTCCGGCCGGCCCGAGCTCGGGATGCGATCCGGTCGTTTCCGCGGCGTAGAGCTGACGCAATTCTGCGTACATCAGCACCATCGAGTTCATGTCCGAATGGGCGTGGTCGACTGCATGGAACAGGGTGAAGCTCGGATCGGCTTCGAGGTCGGCATGGTGGTGCTCGACGGCACCGAACACGAAGGCCGGCCACTGCAGCGCGCTGGTTTCGGTGGCGAACTTGGTCGCGACGAGCGCGCGGATCGCCTCGGATTCGGAGACGTCGTCGCCGACGCGGTACTCGAGTTCGATGCTTTCGACCGGCACCACGTGTCGACGGACCTCGAACGAGGTGTCCGCAGCGTCGGTGGTTGCTTCGTCGAACGAGAACCAGCTGTGCAGCGTGTCGTGGCGACGGATGTAGCGCTGAAGGGCTCGCGTCATGGCGTCGCGGTCCAGTGTTCCTGCGAAATCGAAGGCGATACCGATCCACGGAGACTGCGGATCGCCCTTCTCTGCGGTGACGCGGGCGCGTCGCAGGTGGCGATCCTGCATCGTGGTCGGGGGTAGTTCTCGGTCGATCTCGGCTTCGGCGGCTCGTTGAGCGGAAGCATGCGTGACGCCCCATTCGATTACCCGCCCAGGAAGCGGGTGCCAATGGGTGATCAAGTTCAGATCCATCGAGTAGAACTCCTGCGTGTGTCGTCGAGAAGCCTGCTCTGAAAATGGGCAGACGACGAACTATCCCATCTGGGGGACTGAATTGTCCGAAATACTACAATCTAAACAAGAACAGGTTCTAGAAGCGTTGTGTTCGATTAGGATCATTCGGTGCTTCCGGACCCTTTAGGTGACGCTGTCGGCGCCGACCACAAGGGCGGGCGGCGAGCTGGTTCTCTGACGCCCTGGCTCGGGTTGGCGACGAGTCTGGCGGCGGCATTCATGCAATTGCTCGACGCGACCATCGTCAACGTCGCGCTTCCGAGTATCGCCGTCGATCTTCAAGCAGGCGTATCGGCGCAGTTGCTCATGGTCAGCGTGTACATCCTGGCTTTCGCGTGTTCGTTGATCACTGCAGCGCGGCTGGGGGACCTGTTCGGCCGTAGAGTTGTTTTTCTGACCGCCTTGTCCGTATTCGTGGTTGCCTCGTTGCTGTGCGGGCTCGCGCAGAGCGCGACGATGTTGATCGTCTTCCGGGGTCTGCAAGGATTGGCGGCCGGTTCGATGTCCGCCCAGACGTTCGCCATCATCTCGGGTCTGTTTCCGAAGGCCAGGCATCCGCGAGTCTTCGGGATCTACGGTGCGACCATCGGGCTCGCAACGGTCAGCGGGCCTCTGATCGGCGGGCTGCTGATCGAGTGGAATCTGTTCGACTGGGGCTGGCGCCTGATCTTCTTCGTCAACATCCCGATCGGCATCGCCGCCTTGATTCTCGGATATTTCCATCTCGTCGATGCTCGCGCTGAGCATGTGCGCTCACTGGACCTCATCGGCGCCGCACTGTCATCACTGGCGCTGTTCCTGCTGATCCTTCCCCTGGCCGAGGGAAGGGCGCGCGGATGGCCCACAGGTCTTGTCGTAATGCTCGCGATGTCGGCGCCGGTGGCAGTGGCGTTTGTGCTCTACGAATCGCGTTTGGCGAAACGAGGCGGCGATCCGGTCCTTCGTCTCGAGCTTTTCCGCGACCGAGCCTTCACAATCGGCGCGGTTCTTGCGTTCGTTTTCTTCGGAACCCTGACTTCCTTGATCTTCACCATCAGTCTCACCCTTCAGTTCGGCTTCGGGTTCTCCGCATTGCGAGCGGGCGTCATGACGCTGCCGTGGGCCGTCGGAATGGGCGTGGCGGCGGTTCTCTCATCGGCGGTGTACCGGATGCTCGGAAACCGTGTTCTGATCCTGGGGATGGTCGTCTTTGCCGGCTCGCTGATCGCGCTGTCGATCATCCTCGAACGCGAAGGAACCGATCCACGCTGGCTCGCGCTCGCCGGTCCGCTGCTTCTCGGGGGCGCAGGTCTCGGACTGTTCGTGGCACCACTGCAAACCGCGATCCTTGCGACGGTCGAACCCGCGCACGCGGGTTCGGTGTCGGGACTGCTTCCTACCGTTCAGCAGGTTGGCAGCTCCATCGGACTGGCCTTGATCGGAGTGGTGTTCTTCTCGCTCGTCGCGGGGCAAGCTCCGCAAGCAGTGCAGGGGGAGCGGCCCGAGTACGTTGCGAACCTTGAAGCTGCCGGCGTTGGTCCCGGTCTGATCGACATCGCCGAAAAGGCCTTTGTCGATTGCGCGACAAGCCAATTGGCATCCGGAACACCGATGGAGGTGGCGCCGGAATGTCGCCGGGACGGCTCCGCCGGTGCCGGGGGTCAATCCGTTCAGGTGGCAGTTGATGCCGCGTACGCATCGACTCGCGCGGCGGCCGGCGAAGCGTTTCTCGAAGCACAGCGCCGTGTGCTCGCGATCATCGCAGCAATTGCGCTCGGTATCGGATTGGCGTCGACTGCTCTGCCGCGGGTCAATTCGCCGGTCTGAAAATTGCCCTTGACTCGAACAGGTGTTCGAGTACCCTGTGTGCAGGGGATCGGGGGATTCAATGAGTGTCTTGTTGTCGGACGTGGTGTCTGGTCCTGCGGTGGGGTTACGCGGACGGTTGTGGCAGTTGTCTGCTGCGGAGTTGCGTGCTGCTGCTGTCGAGGCGAGTGCGGAGATTCTGCGCCTGGAAGCTGTGCGGGTGGCGGTGGTGGACGAGTTGTCGTTGCGCCCGGATGATCAGGTGATTGCCAGCCGCGGGGTGGGTGCGTGGTTGGCGGCTAACACGATGTTGCAGGTTCGGGACGGGAAGAAGATCGCCGCGTTGGGTGCGGCTTTGCGGCCGTTTCCGGCGGTGGCGGCTCGGTTCGATGGCGGGGATTGCTCGTTCGAGCATGCCGTGTTGATCGTGGCGTTCTGTGAATCACCACCGAAGGGCATGCCGGACGAAGCGCTCCCTCGTTGTATCGACCTACTGCTTGCGGCTGCGTCGGGTGTGGAGGCGACGACGACGAAGGTGCGGAACGTGATCGCGACGTTGGAGAGGTTGTTCGAATCGGATGAGATTCCGCCCGCCGAGGATGTCGATCTCAATGAGTTGCGGATCGCGTCGACATTGAACGGTCGGGTGGTGGTGCGTGGGGATTTCGATGCCCTGACCGGGGAAATGTTGTTGTCGGCGTTGTCGAATCTGACGATGCCCACCCCGGCACCCGATGGAACCCCGGATGCTCGGTCGGCGGCGAAGCGCACGGCGGACGGGTTCACCGAACTGATCCGGCGTTATCTGGACTGCGCCAAGACCGGTACCGATGGTGGTCAGCGTCCACACGTGAACGTGCACATCAACGCCCATGATCTCGCTGAGCATCGAGACTGCGCCGCAACACCCTCCACTGCTGATGGTGAAGAGTCTCTGTCGGATCTCGATGTCGGGCACATGCCCTGGCTCGGGCCACTCTCGGTGTCGCAGACCCGACTTCTCGGATGTGATTGTTTCCTCTCCACCGTCCTGCTCGACGATCACGGCGCGCCCTTGGATGCGCAACCCGGGAAACGTTTGGTGACCGCGGAGCAGCGAGTGGCGTTGATCGCCCGAGACAGAGGCTGCGCGTTCCCCGGCTGCACGTGTGTACCGCCGTGGACTGATGCGCACCATATCCGGCACTGGGCCAACGGTGGCCCGACGGTGATGAACAACCTGGTCCTGCTGTGCCGTTCACATCACCGGCTGATGCACCGAAAATCAGGGTTCGTCGGGAAATGGGAAATCCGAATAGGAGTCGACAACAAGCCGTGGTTCATCCCACCACCCTCGATCGACCCCGGACAGCAACCCAGGCCGGCGAACACCACCTTCAAAACCTGAGGGGTCAAACCTTTTCGGTGACAACAAAAACGACCAGCTTCGCATCGGCATGGACCCGATGCGGGGCTGGTCAGTGGTGCTTGGGAAAACGTGCTTGGAGAAAACGCGTCAGAAGATGCTCTGCGTGCGCCAGAGATCCGAGACGGAAACCCCGACACGCTCGAGAAGTGTTCGTACCAAAGGTAATCCGATACCGATGACACTCGAGGGATCACCCTCGATTCTCTCCACGAACCAGCCGCCGAGACTGTCGAGCGTGAATGCTCCGGCAACTTGGAGCGGCTCGCCCGTTGCCAGGTATGCCTCGAGATCTTCGGTGGACGGTTGCGCGAAATGAACCACTGTTGCGCTGTGATCCGAGGCCATGCGAACGATGCGGCCGTCGGCGACGCGCAGGACACAGTGCCCGGTCAAGAGAGTGGCGCTGCGTCCGGCCATTGCGGCCCATCGCTTTCGGGCGATATCGACACTGCCCGGCTTGCCTTGAAGTTGCCCGTCGATCAGGAGCATCGAATCGCACCCGACAACGACTACGTCGGTGAGATTGTCGGCGGCAAGACCGGGAACGATCTCGGCGGCCTTGGCCTCCGCCAGCACCGTCACGACTTTTTCGGGGGCGGCGTCGGGTCCGAGGTTGTCGGCGATCTTGTCCTCGTCGACGCCGGAGACACGCACAAGCGGCGAAACCCCGGCCGCCCGCAGAACTGCGAGGCGAGCCGGGGACGCTGAAGCTAGAACCAGTTGAGTCACGTCAGCAGAGTGATCGTCAGCTGCGACGGATCGCGGGGTTCAGGTACGCGTACGGCGAGAACGGCGCACGCGTGCGGTGGAACTGAGTCGGATCGCCCCAGGTCTCCGCGGGAACGTTCGACTCGGGAGCTTGACCGCTGCCGGCAGCCGCAGCAAGCACGCTGACCAGTGCCGCGATCTCGACGTCCGTGGGCGAACCCTTGACGATCTTGATGACCGACGCGTCGGAGGTCGACGTCTCGGTCAGCTCCGTGAGCGAAGCATCCGTCGCGGTTCCCTCGACGACCGCACCGTTGGTCGGTGCAGTCTCCGCCAGTGCGACATCTTCGCTGAGAATGTCCTCGGTGGTTGCGGTCATAGGGGAATGTTCCCATGCTTCTTGGGCGGAAGGGAAACGGCCTTGCGCTCTAGCAGTCGCAATGCGGAAACGATTTGTCCGCGGGTGTGCGACGGAGGAATGACAGCGTCGACGTATCCGCGCTCAGCGGCGACGTACGGGTTGACGAGTGTGTCCTCGTACTCGTTCTGCAGCTTGAGGCGCAGTGCATCGACGTCTTCGCCGTTCTTCGCGGCTTCGAGAAGCTGCTTGCGGTAGACGAACCCGACAGCTCCGGATGCACCCATGACGGCGATCTGAGCGGTCGGCCATGCCAGGTTCACATCGGCGCCCATGTGCTTGGAGCCCATGACGTCGTACGCTCCGCCGTACGCCTTGCGGGTGATGACCGTGATTTTGCCGACCGTTGCTTCTCCGTATGCGTAGAGGAGCTTCGCGCCGCGGCGGATGATGCCGTTGTATTCCTGCTCGGTTCCGGGGAGGAAGCCGGGAACGTCGACGAGCGTGATGATCGGGACGTTGAACGCGTCGCAGGTGCGCACGAAGCGTGCGGCCTTCTCCGAGGCGTCGATGTCGAGGCAGCCCGCGAACTGGGTGGGCTGGTTGGCGACGATGCCGACCGAGCGTCCGTCGACGCGACCGAAACCGACGATGATGTTCATCGCGCGCTCGGCCTGGACCTCGAGGAACTCGTCGTCGTCGAGGATGCGACGAATGACCTCGTGCATGTCGTACGGCTGGTTGGCCGAGTCCGGGATGAGGGTGTCGAGTTCGATGTCCTCAGCGGTCAGGCTGTCTTCGATCGAACCGACGATCGGGTCGGTGATCTCGCCGCGGGGAGCTGCTGCCTGGTTGTTGGACGGCAGGTAGCTGAGCAGGTCCTTGACGTAGTCGAGTGCGTCCTGCTCGCCGGAAGCGACGTAGTGGGCGACGCCGGACTTGACCATGTGGGTGCGAGCACCGCCGAGGTCTTCCATCGTGACGTCTTCACCCGTGACCGTCTTGATGACGTCGGGGCCGGTGACGAACATCTGGGAAGTCTCGTCGACCATCACGACGAAGTCGGTCAGTGCGGGGGAGTAGACGTGGCCGCCGGCGGCGGGTCCCATGATCAGTGAGATCTGGGGGATGACACCCGAGGCCTGGACGTTGCGGTGGAAGATCTCGCCGTAGAGGCCGAGCGAGACGACGCCTTCCTGAATGCGCGCGCCTGCACCTTCGTTGATGCCGACGAGGGGCCGTCCGGTGCGGATCGCGAGGTCCATGACCTTGACGATCTTCTCACCGTAGATTTCGCCGAGCGATCCGCCGAAAACGGTGGCGTCCTGTGAGAAGACACAGACGTCGCGGCCGTCGATGGTGCCGTAACCGGTGACGACGCCGTCGCCGACCGGGCGGTTGTCAGCGAGACCGAAGTTCACACTTCGGTGCCGTGCCAGTGCGTCGAGTTCGACGAAGGAGCCCTCGTCGAGGAGGGCGGTGATGCGCTCGCGGGCGGTCAGCTTGCCTTTGGCGTGCACCTTGTCGATGGCGGCTTCGCCGCTCGGTGCCTGCGCCTGGGCTTGGCGATTCCGCAGGTCCGCGAGCTTTCCCGCGGTCGTGTGGATATCGGGTGCGGCCGCCGCCTCCGGCGCGTTCGGCTCTTGGACAGTGGTCATGGACGTGAGCTTAACGAGAGTGCGTGGGGGGCTTCGAAGGCAGGTCCGATTGTCGCTGTCTTGCAGGCTCAAGCTACTGACCAGTACATTCTCGCCGTCGTCATAGGCTGGGGCTATGTGGACCGACTTGAACCGACCGCCCCTCGACGGCAATGCCCTACGACGCGCACTCGTGCGCAGTGACAACGACGACGCGCGCGTTTTCTGGAACTGCCTCGACGTTGTCGAGGAGACCGGTTCGACGAACGCGGATCTCCTTGCGCGAGCGGCAGATCCGGATGCCGACCGTCACGTTCTGATCGCCGAATATCAGGCGAGTGCCCGTGGCCGTCATTCGCGCACGTGGGTGAGTCCGCCGCAAGCGCAGATCTCGATGTCGGTTCTGCTGTCGATGCCCGGAATGAATCTCGCGGACATGGGTTGGCTCCCGCTACTGTCGGGAATTGCGGTCGTCGACGCGCTGCGCAACGTGGCCGAAGTGCCCGCAGAACTCAAGTGGCCGAACGACGTTCTCATCGGTGACAAGAAGGTCGCCGGCATTCTGGCCGAGGTGGCGAGGACGGCGCCCGATCCCGCGGTGGTGGTGGGGATCGGGCTGAACGTGAGCCTCGGCGTCGAGGAGCTGCCCGTCCCGACCGCTACGTCACTGCTGATCGAAGAAGCATCGACTGTCGACCGCGACACTCTCGTTCGCGCAATCGCCCGTGAATTGGCGACGCAATTCCGTGCTTGGGAATCGTCGAAATGGGATACATCTGTGTTGGCTGCCGAATACCGGCAGCGCTGCGGGACGCTGGGCAAACGAGTCCGCGCGGTCTTGCCGGGCGACAAGGAGGTGTTCGGTATCGCGACCGACGTCGACACTTCCGGACGCGTCGTCATCGAAATCGAGGGAACAGATGGGGAGACCTTTGCGGTCGCAGCAGGTGATATCACGCACCTTCGCGCCGCCCCGGTCACCGAATCGTGAACGTTGCCGGATTTTCTGGCACCAAAGTGCTAATTTTTGGCCCGGACCGGTTTTCGAACCAACCGTCCGTCCTTCATTTCACTCAACTGCGGGATTTACCGAGCTGCCTAGGGGCGTCATGACCACACCGATCGTTGTTCCGACCGAAGCCGAGACGGCCGAGAGCGCTCGCCGCGTACTCACCGGCGTGACGGTGCTGCTCGGTGTCCTCACATTGGGCCTGGGTATCGCGGTACTCGCGTGGCCGGATGCCACCCTGTTCGTGGTCGCGGTTGTCATTGCGATCCAGCTGTTCGGATTCGGAATCGTTCAGATCATCCGTTCGTTCGCGGACGTGACGGCTTCGGGTGGAACTCGCACGCTCGTCGCGATCTCCGGCGCGTTGGCAGTGCTCCTCGGATTCCTGGTTCTCCGTAGCCCTTTGCAGACGGTGGTTCTGATCGCGTTGGTGATCGGTGCCTGGTGGGTATTCCGTGGCGTTCTCGATCTGGTCGACGCGGCGTCCGGGCACACCGTCGATCGCGGTCTGTCGATCGTGCTCGGAGTCATCAGCATCGTCGCGGGTGCAATCGTCCTTCTGCAGCCCGAACTCTCGCTCGACGTCTTCCGCATCGTGGTCGGCGTGTGGATGGTGCTGTACGGCATCATCATCGTCGTGACCCCGTTGGTGCTGCGAAAGATCGCGCAGCCCTGAGCGTTGCCCTGAAGGCGGGTGTGCCTGAAAGTCGGTGTGCCTGAAAGTCGGTATGCCTGAAAGTCGGTATGCCTGAAAGTCGGTGCGGGGTGGCAGACTTCCCGTCATGGGATATCCCGAAGACGCCCTCGCTCAGGACGAGGAACTGATACTGCATCGCCATCCTCATTGGAAGATGTTGGTGCTTCCGGCGCTGACGTTCGTACTTGCGACGGCCGTCGCCGGTTTCTTGTTGGGCCTCGCACAGACGAGATTGGACGGCACGGCTCGCACCGTGTCGTCCATTGCCGTCGGAATCATCTGGCTCGGTGTCGTGGCCTGGCGGTCGGTTGCGCCCTTCACGGTTTGGAAGTTCACGCATTTCATCGTCACCGATCGGCGAGTGCTCATCCGCCACGGAGTGCTCACGCACACGGGTATCGACATTCCCATGGGACGGATCAGCAATGTTCAGTTCCGTCACGGCCTGATCGATCGAATGCTCAAGACCGGAACTCTGGTCATCGCATCTGCCAGTGACGATCCGCTCGAGTTCGACGACATTCCTGACGTCGAGCACGTTCACGCCCTGCTGTATCACCAGGTTTTCGATTCCATGCAGCAGCCACCATCGCAGGCACCGCAGTGGCCGTCAGGTGAAAACGACGACCCGAATGATCGAAATGGCTGGTAATCAACGTGCAAAGGCGTGTTGTCCGTAGTCTGTTCGTGTGACTGCCGTATTGCTAGCCGAAGACGACGAGGCCATTGCTGCACCCCTTTCCCGCGCCTTGGGGCGTGAAGGGTATTCGGTGACGGTCGAACCGACCGGACCCGCTGCGTTGCAGCAGGCGCTCGAAGGTGATTTCGACCTGTTGATTCTCGATCTCGGCCTTCCGGGCATGGACGGCCTCGAGGTCTGCCGACAGATTCGTGCGCATCGCACCTCGCTCGCCGTGCTGATGTTGACCGCCAGGACCGACGAAGTCGACTTCGTGGTCGGGTTGGACGCGGGCGCCGACGACTACGTCAGCAAGCCGTTTCGTCTCGCCGAGTTGATGGCACGTGTGCGAGCACTCCTGCGTCGCCACGGTGGCCGCGAGGACACGATCGTCGAGGTCGGTGGCATCAGGCTCGAGCCCGCGGCACGACGCGTACTCGTCAACGGCTCCGAAATCGCCTTGGCCAACAAGGAATACGAGCTTCTGCGGGTCCTCCTCGAGCACGCCGGGGAAGTGGTCTCGCGCGATACGATCCTTCGTGAGGTGTGGGGCGACGTCGAGCTTCGTGGATCGAAGACGCTCGACATGCACATGTCGTGGCTGCGCCGCAAGATCGGCGACGAGGGCCCCGCCGTGGAACGCAGGATTGCCACCGTCCGCGGTGTCGGTTTCCGAATCAACACCGACTAACTTCTCGAGAATCAGGAACTGCCGGCATGCGGCGTCGCATATTGCAGTCGATTCTCGCTGTCGTGATCATGACGGCGTTGCTGCTGGGGGTTCCGCTGATCTACACGGCGTGGCTCTGGGTGGAGGACGTGACGCGAAGTGATCTCCGGGTGCGCCTCGACCGGATGGCCGCTGAGGTCATCGCGCAAGAGGGGACGAACGGACTCGTCGAAGGTGCGTTGAACACAGATTCGCTCAAGGTTCTCACCCCGAACGACGGGCGCCTCGTCGTCGTGTATCCGACCGTCGTCGACGGCGCCGCACGCGTCGACGTCGGTGAGGCGACGGTCAAGAACGCACTCGTCGAATCGCTCGCGATGGGAACGTCCGGCTCGTTGCGCCTCGAGGTGCCGTCGGAGAACCTGCGCACCCAGCAGAAACAGGCGGTGATGGCTGTCGGCGTGCTCGTGCTTCTGTCCATCACGGCAGGCACCGTGGTTGCTGTGGTCACTGCGCGTCGGCTTGCCGATCCGCTGCAGGATGTGGCCGACCGGGCGGCGCGCCTCGCCGAAGGCGACTTCCGGCCGGATCCTCGTCGGCACGACATCCCCGAACTCGACCGCGTGTCCGACGTCCTCGATGCGGCAACCGTGGAGATTTCGGTGCGGCTGCAACGAGAGCGCGCGCTGGTTGCGGACGTCTCGCATCAACTGCGCAGTCGACTGACTGCAGTGCGGCTGCGCCTGGACGAGTTGTCCGTTCACGAAGATCCTGACGTCGTGAACGAGGCCGAGGAAGCCATGGCGCAAGTGGACAGGCTCACCGACGGAATCGACGACCTGATTCGCTCGTCGCGCACCAGTGGGTCATCGGCGAGTCTGGTGTCGGTAGTCGGCGAGCTGGAACAGGTGACTCGCGACTGGCAGGCTCAGTTCGACGGAGAGGGACGCAGGCTGCGCCTACGCGGCGATCGCACGGTGATGGCTGCGACCACAGGTTCGCGTCTGCGTGAAGCTGTTTCCGTTCTGGTCGACAATTCGTTCGAACACGGTGAAGGCACGTGCACGGTGTCGGTGCGATTGATCGACGGTACGGGTCGCAGTTCGTCTCGCCGTGACTCGATGGTGTGCGTCGAGGTCACCGACGAAGGCTCCGGTGTGGAGAACGATCTGGCGCCGCACATCTTCGACAGAGGATTTTCGGGGGCGGGGTCCACCGGCGTCGGGTTGGCGCTCGCACGTGCACTGATCGAAGCCGACGGGGGCCGCCTGGAACTGCAGAGGCGTAAGCCTGCCTTGTTCGCCGTCTTCCTGCCGGTGGCCAACACGGCGCCGACCGCGGACGTCGTTCCGCACCGCGAACCGCGCTGACCGAAAGGCCGCGCAGACGGAAAACTCAGGAGTGCCCGAGCTCCTCTTCGGCGTCAGGAATTACCGGCTCAGGCGCTGTGGTTCCGGATAACGCCGTGGTTTCGGGCAACCCTGTGGTGTCGGACAGTTCGAGCGGTTCCGGATTCTCGTCGGGAAAGACGAACTTGCGGAAGGCCCAGAATCGGAACGCCATCTGCAGCAGGTTGCCGATGACATATGCACTGATGAAGTCGGCGATGTTCTCCGTCGCCAGGCCGACTTCGGGTACGCGCAGGTTGAAGACGTAACTGGAGATGTACAGCGGGATGAAGCTGATGACGACACCGATGGCGCTGATGATGAAGAACAGCGCAGCTTCGTGCGCTGGTTCACGGCCACCACGGTTCTTGAACGACCACTCGCGGTTGAGAATGTACGACGCGATCACCGCGACGACGCCGGCGATGATCTTGGCCGTGATCGGCTTGGATTCGAGGATCGACAGCTTGAGTGTGTAGAAGATGCCCGAGTCGATGAGGAAGGTCGTTCCGCCGACGATCGCGAATTTGATCAGCTCGCTGTGACGCAGAGCGATGTCACGAAACGGTTGGGGTATGCGGGCAATGACCCCGTCGACAAATGGCACAACAGATGAGTTTACGAAACGAAACCGCGTTACCACCAATTTGCCGCGGATTCATCAGCAGAATCACAGATTGGGAACGCTGAATGAACGGGCGAACGCGGCACATGACAACATAGAGAGCCGTGACCGGCAACAACGATCCCGCGCAGATCCCCGCCCGCCCGACCACCCCTCGACCGGCAAAAGCATCCATGCCCGTCGTCACCATGATCGGTGGCGGACAGTTGGCCAGGATGACTCACCAGGCGGCGGTGGCCCTGGGCCAGACGCTCCGAGTGCTCTCCGGGACTTCGGACGAGCCGGCAGCTCAGGTCAGCCCCGACGTCGTGCTCGGCAGCCACACCGACCTCGATGCTCTCCGCCGTGCAGCGGTCGGTTCCAATGCACTGACCTTCGACCACGAGCACGTGCCGACCGAGCACCTCGAGGTTCTTGTTGCCGAAGGCGTGAACGTTCAGCCGCCGCCGCAGGCTCTGATCTTCGCTCAGGACAAACTGCTCATGCGTCGCAAACTTGCCGAACTGGGCGCACCCGTACCCGCGTACGCAGAAGTGACGTGGGCGGAAGACGTCGTGCGTTTCGGCTCCGAACACGGTTGGCCGCTCGTCATCAAGGCAACACGCGGAGGCTACGACGGCCGCGGCGTCTGGATCACCGACGATCAGGACGAAGCAGAAGCCATCGTCACCGAGCAGCTGAACAAGGGTGTTCCGCTGATCGTCGAGGAAATGGTCTCGATGCGTCGGGAGCTGTCCGCCATGGTGGCGCGGTCGCCGTTCGGACAGGGCGCTACTTGGCCGGTCGTGGAAACGGTTCAGCGCAACGGCCAGTGTGCCGTCGTGATCGCACCTGCCCCCGAGCTTTCGAGTGCCGTTGCCGAGGAAGCTGAACAGTTGGCGCTGCGCATCGCGTCGGAGCTCGGTGTGGTCGGCTCCATGGCCGTCGAACTGTTCGAGACGACCGACGGCACTCTCGTGGTCAACGAGTTGGCGATGCGCCCGCACAACTCCGGTCACTGGACGATGGACGGCGCCCGCACCTCTCAGTTCGAGCAGCACCTGCGCGCGGTTCTCGACTACCCGCTCGGAGATACGTCGCCGATCGCGCCGGTCACCGTGATGGCCAACGTTCTCGGTGCGCCGGAAGCTCCCGAGATGACGATGGACGAGCGCGTCCATCACCTGTTCGCGCGGATGCCTGACGCGAAGATCCACCTGTACGGCAAGGGTGAGCGCAAGGATCGCAAGATCGGACACGTCAACATCGTGGGCGTCGCCGGATCCATCGACGATCCGAATTACGTTGCCGCAGTTCGGGAACGCGCCGAGCGCGCAGCACATTGGCTTTCGTACGCAGTTTGGACCGACGGATGGGATGTACACGGTGAGTGAGAGCGCGCAGGTCGGCCTGATCATGGGCAGCGATTCGGATTGGCCGACCATGGAAGCTGCAGCCGAAGCTTTGGCCGAGTTCGGTATCCGCTTCGAGGTCGGTGTCGTCTCGGCGCACCGCACGCCTCAGCGGATGCTCGACTACGCCAAGGAAGCTTCCGGCCGCGGAATCAAGGTCATCATCGCCGGTGCCGGTGGCGCCGCGCATCTTCCGGGCATGGTTGCCTCGGCCACGCCGTTGCCCGTCATCGGTGTTCCGGTGCCGCTCAAGTACCTCGACGGTATGGATTCGCTGCTTTCGATCGTCCAGATGCCGGCCGGCGTCCCGGTGGCGACAGTGTCGATCGGCGGCGCTCGCAACGCCGGTCTGCTGGCTGCTCGGATTCTCGGTGCTTCGGATCCCGCACTGCAGCAGCGGATGGTGGCGTTCCAGGAGAGCCTCGAGTCGATGGTGCTCGACAAGGACAAGGCGCTCCGCGAAAAACTGCTGGGCTGATCTTCTCGTGTGTGCACGACGCGGGCTGCCGCTGATCCGAGCGAGTCGGGGCAGCGCGCAGTCCGCGTTCGTCACCCGCGTCGCCCTGCTGTACGCCAGGATTCTCGGCGCGGACATCCGCTTCGACGACGAGTTCGGAATCTTTGTCGCCTCCGGACTGCGCTGCGGGTTCGCCAGAGGCGGAACAACTCTCGGTGGTGTATATCTCACGCGGCGGAACACGACTCGATCCGTCCTTCGTCACGAGGCCGTTCATGCAGACCAATGGGCCAGGTACGGAATCATATTCGGGTTGTTGTACCTGCGTGAGGAACTGCGTCATCGCGGGCCGCGCAACCGCTTCGAAATCGAGGCCGGTCTCGAAGACGGCGGTTACCGCACCTGAGTGAAAGCTCGTCAGTAAAAGCTACTCTTGGCGGCATGGCTCGTTTTCCGACTAGTGAACGCTTCGTCCGCTGGAGCGCGGAACATGCTCGCGGTGTGGACATCTGCATTGCGACGGTTGCCGCACTGTTCAGCGTTGTCGTTGCGGTCGAGGCGAGTCCGCTGGCGGTGTTCATCTCGCTGGGTATGACCGTTCCGTTGGCGTGGCGACGCTCGCGCCCCGAACTCTCCGGCATGGTGATCGCAGGGTTCGCAGTTCTACACGTGATCTTCATCGGCAACACACTGCTCGCATCGGCCGTTGTCGTCCCCATCTCCCTGTACGCGCTGGCCGCCTATGGTGCTCGGTGGAGTTCACTCACCGGGCTGGTGCTCGCGTTGCTCGGCTCGATTGCCGGGACTGTTCGATACTTCGGCTACGACGGAATCCCGGTGTCCTCGCAGGTCATGCAGTCCGTGGCCGTCATGATCTTCATGCTCGCGGTCTGGGCGTTCGGTGATTTGCGTCGAGTTCGTACCAAACAATTGGAAGGTCTGACCGAGCGCGCACGGTTGCTCGAACTCGAGCGTGCGCAGGAAGCGGAAATCGCGACGATCAGCGAACGCTCGAGGATTGCGCGCGAGATGCACGACATCGTCGCGCATTCGTTGACCGTTGTCATCGCTCAGGCCGACGGTGGACGCTACAGCGCGGCCAAGGATCCTCAGGCTGCAATTCAGGCACTCGAAACAATTGCCTCCACCGGCCGCCAAGCGTTGACCGACATGCGATCGCTGCTGTCCGTCCTGCGTGAGGACACGCCCCGTGATTTCTCGGTGATCCCGGGCGCCGGCGACATCGACAGTCTCTTCCACGAGTTACGCAGCAGCGGACTCGACATCGCCGTCAGCGTGACCGGGGAACCACGCGAACTCTCTGCGGGTGCGGGGTTGACGGCGTATCGCATCGTGCAGGAATCGCTGACGAACGTTCTCAAACATGCGGGGCCTGGAGCACAGGCGAGCGTCGAGATGACTTGGGCTGAAACCGAACTCGTTCTCGGTATCACCGACGACGGACGAGGCGGCAGCGCCGCGCTGGTCGAATCGTCACCAGGCGGACAGGGACTGATCGGAATGGCCGAGCGAGCCAAGCTGCACGGAGGCAAAGTGACCGCCGGACCGAAATCAGGCGGCGGATACAGCGTCCGGGCCGTCTTGCCGTACGAACGAACGTCTGGGTAGGTCTTGAAACGTCCGAAGGTCTTAAGGTGAGTGGCATGGACGAACACGTGGCTCCGATCGCAGTGGCACTGATCGACGATCAGCAGCTGGTCCGCGCAGGTTTTCGAATGGTCATCGACTCACAGCCGGATCTGTCGGTGGTTGTCGAGGCTTCGGACGGTCAGCAGGCGTTGACCGAGTTGGCCGCCCGTCATGTCGACGTCGTTCTGATGGATGTCCAGATGCCGAAGATGGACGGCATCGAGGCGACTCGTCGGCTCCTGGCCGACCCCGATGCGCCGAAGGTCGTGGTGCTCACCACCTTCGACAACGACGAGTACGTGATGTCGGCTATCCGGGCGGGCGCCAGTGGTTTCCTGCTCAAGGACGTGCCACCGGAGCAGTTGCTCGACGCCATCCGCACCGTGCACCGCGGGGACGCGGTGATCGAAGCCCGGGCCACTCGGCGACTGCTTCAGCACGTCGGGCCACTCCTGGAAGGCTCGGCGCCCGAAGCGCAGTTGCCCGAAGAGTTGACGCCGCGCGAGGTCGAGGTGCTCGAAGCCATGGCGTACGGGCTGTCGAATTCGGAGATCGCTGCGAAATTCCACGTCTCCGAGACGACAGTGAAAACCCATGTCGGACGGGTTCTTTCAAAGACTCATTCTCGTGATCGTGTACAGGCAGTCGTCTTCGCCTTCCAGATCGGACTTGTCCGGCGCGCAGATCTCCTCGGCACCGAGGGCTGACACGCCGCCCTGTCCAGTCCTACCCCGGGATGACACCGGGCTGTCCAAGATCGCCCCGCACTCCGACGCGGAGACCACTTGCGCTGCAATAACGTCGATTCCGTCATAGCGAGAAGCTTTACGGAGGGCAAAAAATGCATGCGCACACCACGACGGAACCAGCCGCAGTGCCGGCGATCACTGCCCGCGGTGTCACCAAGGTGTACGGCACCGGTGAGACCACGGTTCACGCGCTCGGCGGAGTCGACGTGGACTTCGGTCGCGAGCGGTTCACCGCGATCATGGGCCCGTCCGGCTCCGGAAAGTCGACGCTCATGCACTGCCTGGCCGGACTCGACACGGTCTCGGGTGGGCAGGTTTTCCTGGGCGACACCGAAGTCACGAAACTCGGCGACACGGAGCTCACCGAACTGCGACGCGAGCGGATCGGATTCGTCTTCCAAGCGTTCAACCTGCTACCGGTGCTCACTGCTCGGGAGAACATGCTGCTGCCGATGAAGCTGGCAGGTAGTGAACCCTCGCCCGAGTGGATGGACGAGGTGATCGGCAAGCTGGGCCTGTCGCAGCGCCTCGACCACCTGCCGCACGAATTGTCCGGCGGTCAGCAGCAACGCGTAGCCGTCGCCCGCGCACTACTGCC
This sequence comes from Rhodococcus sp. KB6, assembly GCF_001445685.1. Taxonomy (NCBI): domain Bacteria; kingdom Bacillati; phylum Actinomycetota; class Actinomycetes; order Mycobacteriales; family Nocardiaceae; genus Rhodococcus; species Rhodococcus sp. KB6. The sequence continues at coordinate 277,095 of NZ_LNAK01000151.1, forward strand.
GCAGCCCGACGTGATCTTTGCCGACGAGCCTACCGGCAACCTGGATTCCCGTTCCGGGACAGAGGTTCTGGGACTCTTGCGCACCAGTGTCCGGGAGACCGGTCAGACGGTCGTGATGGTGACACACGATCCGGTGGCGGCGTCGTACGCGGATCGAGTCGTGTTGATCGCGGACGGGCGTATAGCCGGAGAGATCGACCATCCCACCGTCGACTCGGTGATCGGTGCCATGCGAGCTCTCGGTGCCGACGACCTGGCCGATGTTCCTGCAGTTTCGGGTGCACTGCGATGAGAGGTCTGGCTTTTGCGCAGGCGCGGGCACATGCTGGGCGCTATGTGGCGTCGATACTCGCGGTGGTGATCGCCGTCGGATACATCGTCGCGACTTTGACCTTGAGCTCGACGGTCGACGCGAGTGTGAGCAAATCACTTGCGACGCAATACGAAACCACAGATGTCGTCGCGTCCGGTCCAGGCGTGACAGAAGCACTGCTGAGCGCGGTGCCGGGCGTCTCGGCGGTGGCCGACGACGTGTCGACCTATGTTCGTGTCGACTCCGAGGCAAAGGGCGCGTCCTACGGGGATGCGCTCTCGATTGCCGACAATCCCGAATTGCGTTGGGAGAAGGTGTCGGAGGGATCGATTCCGGCTGGTCTGGGGCAGGTGTTGGTGAGCGCGGACTCCGGGATACCGATCGGTGCCCGAATCACAGTCACGGCACGGGATTCGACGGTCGGTGCCGCCGCACCCACCGCGGAGGTAGTCGGACTGGTCGACCTCTCCGGTTCGGCGCAACGACTGGGCGGGATCAAGATATTCACCACCGCCGAGCAGGTGAGCGCGTGGGCCGGTGACAGTGCCGAACGTGAGTTCCGTGTCGCCGGTGACGGTTCACGCTCTCAGCAAGAACTCGTGGATTCGATCTCGAGCGCGTTGCCCGCGGACTCCACCGTGCTGACCGGCGAAGAAGCCACAGACAACGCCGCAGCCGAATACATGGGCGGCACCAAGATCCTCAGCACGGTGTTGCTCGCCTTCGGCGCCATCGCCATTGTTGTTGCCGCGCTGGTGATCGCCAATACATTTGCCGTGCTGCTCGCGGCGCGCACTCAGGAACTTGCGTTGCTGCGATGCGTCGGCGCCACGGCCAAACAGGTTCGCCGGAGCATTCGCAGTGAAGCCGCGGCGGTCGGCGTGATCGCCTCGGTGATCGGCGTCGGACTCGGTGTCGGACTTGCCTGGGCAATCGGTCGCGTAGCAACGGCCGCAGATGTGCCGGTTCCTCTTTCGTCACTGAGCGTCACCCCGGTGACCGTGCTCGTCGGTCTTGCCGTCGGCATCGTGATGACGATGCTCGCTGCATCTGCGCCCGGGAGGGCGGCAACGAGGCTCTCCCCGCTGGCAGCACTGCAGCCGATGGAGTCCAAGCCCGAGAGCGTTCAGGTATCGGTGGTGCGCCGGGTTCTCGGCGTCGTGATCCTGCTCGCGGGCATCGCGATGACCGTCCTGGGAGTGACGAATCAGCAGGTGCCGGCGGCAACCGCCGGTGGACTGTTCTCGTTCCTGGGGATCGCGGCACTGTCCGGTCGAATCGTGCCTGCACTGATCAATGCGGCCGGCGGAGTGTTGGCGAGACTGATCGGTCCGGTGGGAAGCCTGGCAGCAGGCAACGCCGGTCGGAACCCACGCCGCACCTCGGCGACGGCCACCGCATTGTTGATCGGTGTTGCCTTGACGAGCACGCTCGTCGTGGGAATCGCGACGGTCAAGGAAGCCGCACCCGCGGCGATGGACAGTCAATTCCCCGTCGACGTCATGGTGAGCAGTTCAGGTTCGGCACCGCTTCCCGCAGGGTTGGGCACAGACATCGCCGCGGTCAACGGTGTCGGCGCGGTGAGCGGTCTGGACAAGGCCGAACTGACGATCGACGGGCGCGGTTCGTTGGCCGGATTCGGCGTCGACGCTGCGCGGGTGAAAGATGTTCTGCGTACCGAGATCTCGGTACCCGCGGCCGGTCAGTTGGTGCTCTCGCCCGCTGACCTGACCGAATACAAGCTTTCGGCGGGCGATACGGCGACGGTGCGTGGGGATCGCGGCGTCGTGAACGTCAGCGTGGTCGAGGGCGTGAAAGGTCAACCAGCACTACTGGATCGAGGCGATCTCGGTGCAGCGGCCACCGCGCCGACCACCGATTCGTACTGGGTAAGGCTGGGGACGGATACTGACGAACAGGCTTTGGCCGCCACCGACCGCATCACGGAACTGGCACGCCAGGAAGCGCCGGGCAGCGATGTTCAGGGCATGACCGAGATGCGTTCAGCTCTCGATTCGATCCTCGACACCATGCTCATGGTGGTTGCCGGATTGCTGTCGGTAGCGGTGTTGATTGCTTTGATCGGCGTCGGAAACACCATGGCACTGTCCGTTCTCGAACGGCGCCGCGAATCCGGACTGCTTCGCGCACTCGGACTGACCAAGAAGGGAATTCGAGCCATGTTGATCTGGGAAGCGCTGCTCGTGGCAGGAGTCGCATCGGTGATCGGAGTGCTGTTCGGGATGGTGTTCGGTGTAGCCGGTACCGCATCGGTATTCGGGATCGAGGACGTCGCCCTCAGCGCAGTGCCGTGGGTGCAGTTGGTAGCCATCGTGTTGATCGGCGGAATCTGCGGTGTGATCGCGTCACTGCTTCCCGCTAGGCGGGCGGGGCTGGTGTCACCGGTGACAGCTCTCGCGAGCTAGCGTTCAGAACTGTTTCGTGACCTTCTCGGTGCCCACTCGGCGCGCGGTAGCTTCCGCGTCCGGGTGGGCCACCTGCACGAGTGAGGCGCCCGCGGCGAGAACTGCCAGAAGCCCGTCGATCAATTCGTCTGCCGTGTCCCACGTGCGACTGGAGAGGACACGATCCGTCGACACCAATTCGACGTTCTTCGCCGATGCCCGTGCCGCGTCGATCGTGTCCGCTACGGACCGGCCTTCGAGCGCCGAACCGGCTCCGGCGCTACGGAACTGGTCGCCGTGCACACGGATGGAGGTTGCGTAGTCGGCGACGCCGAGCGGAAGATCGCTCAAACCTTTGCCGAACGCGTCGAGTGAGAGTGCGGATACCTCCGGTACGTCCGCAACATCGTCCAGTCGGTCGGCAGTGACAAAAGCCAGTTCGGCGTCGGCGTCGGGGGAGAGGACCACCTCACCGCCTGCCCACCACACACCCAGCAAGACGGCGACGCTCTGCCAGTGCGCGGGAAGCAGCACGGCAACTTTGCCGCCGGGCTCGAGAGCGAACTCGTCGCGGACCATATTCGCTGTCTTTGCCGCCCAGTTGGCCAGAGTGCTCGCAGACAATTCGATGCGCTCGCCGGTGGCGTCGTCGTAGTAGGTCACGCGAGGGCCGGCCGGGTCGGCAGCCAGGATCGGTCCGAGGAGGGCGTCGGTCAGGTTGTCTACAGGCGAAGGCACCTAATCAGCTTACGCAGCGGTTCAGTTGACACAGCGCGGGCCGTTGGAGGCCGCGTCGATCGGCGGACCGGGAGGGGCGGGAGTGGGGCTGGTCTCGGTGGTGCTCGACGATTCAGTCGTGCTTGTCGCTCCTTCGGACGGGGATACCGCGTCCGCGGACTGCGGGCCGCTGTAGTCCTCGGCAATGACAACCCGAACCTTGCCCGAGGACAATGACGAATCCTCCTTGACCGTCAGACCGCCGAGTGCCTCGGCCACCGCGAGTGCTGCGTCGTCGTCCGCGGACTTTGCGAACACCGTCGATTCGGTGACGTCGGAGCCGGTGTTGTTGCCGACCTGACCCTGCTTGTACCCGAGGGCACTCAACGCTTCGGAAACACCGCTGGCCAACCCTGCGACGTCACTGGCGTTTGCGACGTCGACCGTGATCGAGGACGCATTCACCGTGGTCGGTGCTTCGGAGGTCTCCTCCGAGTCCTCGCTGTCGGCGCCGACCAATCCGGCGATGTACTTCTTGACGGCCTTGGGATCGACCTTGACGATGGACTCGCCGTAATCGGTCATGCCGTTGATGTCGAGAACGGGAATGGTCTCGAATTGCACCTTGCCGCCGGCCAGATTCTGCAACTGCTTGGCGAATTCGATGATGTCCCAGTCGTCGTCGATCACGACGGAACGCTGGACAGCCGAGGTCAGCTGGCTGAGCTTGCCGGGGTCACTGAGGGTTTTTGCGCTGAGTACCTTGCTGACGAGAGAAGCCATGAACACCTGCTGGCGAACGATCCGGTCCAGGTCGCCGCGAGGAAGATCGTGTCGTTGTCGCACGAAGCTCAGCGCGTCGGCACCGTCGAGTGTCTGTTTCCCGGCCGCGAAATTGGCTCCGGACATCGGTTCGTCTACCGGCGCGTTGAGGCACACGTCGACTCCGCCCACTGCGTTGGTCAGCAGGACGAATCCGAGTAGTCCGACTTCGGCGTAGTGATCGACGGTGATGCCGGTCAGATTCGCCACCGCTCCGATGAGCGCGGTCCGGCCGGCTTCCGTCGACTTCTTGTCTGCGTCGCTGTCGGACGACCCGTTGTTGACCAACTTCAGCCGTTCGGTTTCCTTGGTGGCACCGAACGCGGCGTTGATCTTCGACATACCGATACCCGGGACGTTGACGTACGCGTCGCGGGGAATCGAGATCGCGGTCGCGGAACTCCCGTCGTTGGGGACGCGGATCAAGATGATGGTGTCGGTATTGGACGCAACTTCCTCACCTGCGCGCAACGAGTCGAGCTCGCTTTGTGAGAGCGGGTTGCCGTGCGCGTCCGTTCGACTGTCCGTTCCCACCATCAGAATGTCGATGGCGCCGTCCTTGCCGCCACCGAGGCCGAGTCCGCTGGCAGTGGCAAGGCTGTTTCTCAACGAGTCCACACCCCGCCACGCGAACCCGGTGACCAGCAGTACGAGCACGGACAGCACCGCGACCGCTATGCGAGCCGGGCTCGTCTTGGTCCGAATCGGCGCAGGTCGTGGACGCGCGCGGCGCTGCGGTTGCTGGTGGGACACCCCTTCAGGTTACTGGTCCGATGCTCGGCCGCGGGTACCTCGACGCGGCGTGCCAGACTCAACCGTGTGACGAATATCCTGCTCACCGGCGCCCGAGGGCAGCTCGGAACACGTATCGATGCTCTCGCAACGTCGGCGGGTCACACTGTGACGGCCGTCGGTTCCCGCGAGCTCGACATCACCGACAGCCGCGCGGTCGACGACTTCGTCTCGCCTGATTCGGTGCTGATCAACTGCGCTGCGTACACGGCCGTCGATGCTGCCGAGACCGACCAGGAGGCGGCGAGGGCGGTCAACGAGATCGGACCGCGGAATCTCGCGCAAGCCTGTGCGCGGGCGGGTTCGCGGTTGATCCACGTTTCGACGGACTACGTCTTTCCGGGCGATGCAAGCTCGCCATACGACGTCGATGCACCGACCGGTCCCGCGACGGTCTACGGCCGAACCAAACTGGACGGCGAGATCGCTGTTCGAGAGTCGGGGGCTGACGCGGCCGTTGTCCGCACCGCGTGGGTGTATTCCGGTGTCGGCACGGATTTTGTCGCCACGATGAGAAGGCTCGAAGCCGAACGCGAATTCGTGAACGTCGTGGACGACCAGATCGGGTCACCCACGTACAGCGTCGATCTGGCCGGCGGCATCGTCGAACTCGCGCTGCTGGACTTCACGGGTGCGTCGACATTCCACGTGACGAACGGCGGGCAAGCAAGTTGGTACGAGTTGGCGCGAGCTGTTTTCGAGGAGATCGGAGCAGACCCTGCTCGGGTGCGCCCGTGCAGTAGTGCGGAGTTCGTACGCCCTGCCCCGCGCCCGGCATATTCGGTCTTGTCCGAGCGCGCGTGGGTTACCGCGGGAATGACGCCGCTGCGTCCGTGGCGAGAGGCTCTGCACGCCGCTCTGGCGTGAGCATTGTTCGGGACAGTGGCCGCGGACGGCTAGGCTGACCGGCGTGAGTCCCAAGCTGGCCGTGGTAACGGTGACCTACTCGCCAGGCGAGCATCTCGAGAATTTCTTGAGCACGCTCGCTGTGGCGACGACAGAAAAACCCCAGGTCATCATGGCCGACAATGGGTCGACCGATGGTGCCCCCGAGGCCGCCGATGCCAAGTACGAGCATGTCCGTCTGCTTCGAACCGGCGGAAACATCGGGTACGGGGGAGCGATAAATCGGGCTGTAGCGGAGATCGATTCGTCGATCGAATTCGTCGTGATTTCCAACCCGGACGTCCAATGGGCACCCGGTTCACTCGACGAATTGGTGGCTGCGGCAAATCGGTGGCCAAGGGCCGGTGCACTGGGGCCGAAGGTCCTCGAACCGGACGGCAGTGTCTATCCGTCGGCGCGAACGGTGCCCGACATCACCTCGGGCGTCGGGCACGCGTTGCTCGGTACCGTATGGCCGAAGAACCCGTGGACTGCTCGTTACCGTCAGGAGAACGAGGCCGTCACCGAGCGTGCAGTGGGGTGGCTTTCCGGGTCGTGCCTGCTGGTGCGACGCGACGCCTTCGACACCATCTCCGGTTTCGACTCTCGTTACTTCATGTACATGGAGGACGTGGACTTCGGTGACCGCCTCGGAAACGCCGGGTGGCTCAACGTATTCGTCCCCTCGGCCGTCGTCACCCATGCCAAAGGCCATGCGGCAGGACGTCATCCGGAACTGATGTTGCCTGCCCATCATCGCAGTGCGTACCAGTTCCAGGCTGATCGCCATCCGCACTGGTGGCAGGCTCCGCTACGACTTGCCTTGCGCGGTGGCCTCGCGGTGCGATCCAAGATCGCCGTAGCTTCTGCAGTTCGCGAGCGCGCTCGCACCGACAACTCGACCGACAACCCATCAGTTTCGAACCACGGGGGAAAATGATGTCCGATCCGAATCCGACCGACGCCGTAATCCTGGTAGGCGGCAAGGGCACTCGGCTGCGTCCGTTGACGCTGTCGGCGCCCAAGCCGATGCTTCCGACAGCCGGCCTTCCGTTCCTGACGCACCTGCTCGCCCGCATCGAGGCAGCCGGAATCAAGCACGTCGTGCTCGGAACGTCCTTCAAGGCAGAGGTATTCGAGGACTACTTCGGCGACGGCTCCAAGATGGGCCTCGAGATCGACTACGTCTTCGAGACCGAACCGCTGGGCACCGGTGGCGGAATCCGCAACGTGCTGCCGAAGTTGCGCGGTGACAACGTCATGGTGTTCAACGGCGACGTGCTCGGTGGCACCGATCTGAACGGCATTCTCGAGACCCACGAGAAGACGGACGCCGACGTGACCCTGCATCTGGTTCGTGTGGGAGACCCGCGAGCATTCGGTTGCGTTCCGACCGACGAGGACGGACGAGTCTCGGCATTCCTGGAGAAGACTCAGGATCCGCCGACGGATCAGATCAACGCCGGTTGCTACGTCTTCAAGCGCGAGATCATCGAACAGATCCCCGAAGGACGACCGGTATCGGTCGAGCGCGAGGTGTTCCCGAATCTCCTGGCCGAGGGCAAGCGGGTGTTCGGCCACGTCGACTCGTCGTACTGGCGTGACATGGGAACCCCCGAGGACTTCGTTCGCGGTTCCGCCGACCTGGTGCGAGGTATCGCACCTTCGCCGGCTCTCGAAGGTCCGCGCGGCGAGTCGCTGGTTCACCCCGGAGCCGGAATCGCGCCGGGCGCTGTTCTGATCGGCGGCACGGTTGTCGGTCGAGGCGCAGAAGTTGGTGCAGGCGCTCGCCTCGACGGTGCAATTCTCTTCGACGGCGCCGTTGTGGAAGCCGGGGCGGTGGTCGAACGATCGATCCTCGGATTCGGCGTCCGTATCGGACCCCGAGCGCTGGTCCGCGACGCTGTCATCGGAGACGGCGCGGACATCGGTGCGCGGTGTGAATTGTTGCGCGGCGCACGCGTGTGGCCGGGGGTGACGCTGCCGGACGGTGGCGTGCGCTTCAGCACAGATGTGTGATCGTTAGCTGACCTACTGGAATACTGGCGGGTATGACTTCTCTTCCGAGCCGTTACGTTGCCCTCGGTGACTCGTTCACCGAGGGCGTCGGCGACGCCGACGAACGATTCCCCAATGGTCTGCGCGGGTGGGCAGACCGAGTGGCCGAGCAGCTGGCGGTGAACAATCCCGACTTCCGCTACGCCAACCTGGCGATTCGTGGTCGCCTACTCGGACCGATCATCGACGAGCAGTTGGAACCCGCTCTGGCGTTGAAGCCCGATCTGGTGACCATCTACGCCGGCGGAAACGACATGATGCGTCCGAAGCTCGACATCGATGCGATGGTCGCCCGCTACGATTCGGCAATCGGTCAGCTCACTGCATCCGGCGCTCGGGTTCTGATGTTCACCGCGTACGACACCGGATGGTCCGCCTTCTTCGGCAAGCTCCGCGGACGTCTGGCGATCTACAACGAGCTTGTTCGCGAGGTGGCCGACCGCCACGACGCGACCCTCGTCGACTTCTGGCGATTCTCCGAATATCAGGACCTTCGGATGTGGGACTGGGATCGCCTCCACATGTCGCCCTCCGGGCACGAGAACATGGCGACGCGTGTGCTCGACGTGCTTGGTGTCGAACACGGATTGACCCCGCCCGATCTCGGGCCTGCGCCGGTTCTCACGAAAGCCGAAACTCGTCGCGAGGATCGTCAATGGGCGCGAGAGTTCTTGGTGCCGTGGGTAGCTCGGCGCGTGAAGGGAACATCTTCGGGCGACGGCGTGAGCGCCAAACAGCCCCAGCTTTCTCCGATTCAGTCCTGATTCTTGCGCTGACGGGCGAGCGCGACCAGGTGGTCGATGGTCTCGCGTTCCGCTGTAGGTGGGAGCGCGTCCACCGGCCACCATCTGAGGTCGGTGGACTCTGCGCTGCGGACGATATGTGAATTGTCCGGCGCCACAACAAGAAACCGTAGATCGAGATGGCGAGTCGGTACTCCGAGTGAGCACGTGATCGGATGCGTGTGGGCCGAGAGTAGGTCCGCGTCTATCCGAACGTCGTGAATTCCGGACTCCTCGCGAGCTTCCCGCAATGCCGCATCTACCACCGTCTCGTCGTCGGGCTCGCAGTGGCCGCCGAGCTGAATCCACCTGCCCACCTTGGGATGCAGGGTCAGCAAGACGTGGCAGCCACTCTCGTCGAGAACGAGAGACGACGCGGTGATGTGTCCCGGTGCGTGGCGACGAAGGCAGCCGTCCGGAGCCGAATCGAGGAACGCGAGCATCGTGTGCCGCAACGATTCGTCCGCTTCGGAGGACGTCTCCCAGCCCTCCAGGACGCCCTTGGCGGAGGCGTGCAGCGATTCGGCTGACATGGACCTACAGCTCCACCAACGCGTCCCCGGGGGCGGAGACAGAGCGAGGAGTCAGTGGTTCGAGGGGGTGCCCGATTGCGATGGCACCGAGTGGCTGCCAATCCGCCGGGAGATCGAGTTGTTCGCGTACGAGATCAGCGGCGAAGATCGTCGATCCGATCCAGCAGCTTCCCACGCCGCGGGTGGCCAACGAGACCAGCAGTCCCTGCACTGCCGCGCCGGCGGCGACCGTGAACATCGTCGACTCCGCCGCGGTTCGTCTGGCATCCGGATAACTGTGTGCGCCATCGGGCACGCAGAAGGGAATGACGACCTCGGGGGCGTCGAACAGGATGTTTCCGCGGGCAACCCGGGCCTCGACGGATTCGTCACTGCGACCGTCGGCGCGAAGATCGGCGGCCCACTTCTCGCGCATCTGCTCGAGAAGAGCCGTGCGGACCGACTCCGTGCGTAGCCACACGAATCGAACCGGTCTCGTGTGGTGCGGTGCGGGAGCGGTGAGTGCCTCGGCGATCGAGCTGCGAATGATCTCCGCGTCGACGGGATCACTTGCGAACTGTCGGACCGATCGACGCAACAGCAGCGCCTGGCCACGGCCCATCGCCGTAGCTTCCTCGGTGCCCAGCCAGAACAGATCGTCCGGGCCGCGGCGAATCAGATCCTGGCCACTCGAACCGTCGTCCTCGAACCGAAGCCCACGAACGACGGCGACGGGAACGCCGCCCAGCTTTCCCTTGACCAAGTCGCCCGCAGCGGCGATTTCGTCCGCGATCGCGATCTCGGTGACGATCAGATCGTTGCCCTGACTGTCCTGTGCTCCGAGGTAGCCGTGCAGGACCGGAATGCCGGAGGAACCGATTGCGGCGTCGGTCTGCCCGTTGCGCCACGCACGACCCATCGTGTCGGTGACGACGACGGCGACGGACTTGCCCGTGCTCTCGAGAATTCGGGCGCGCAGACCCGCAGCGCTCGCATCCGGATCCACGGGGAGCAGCGCCAATTCGGCACCGTCGACGTTGGAGCCGTCGATGCCCGATGCGGCCTGCACGATTCCGAGTTTGTTCTCGGTGATCAGAGTGCGGCCCTTGCGTGCCACGACGCGGACGGCTTCCTGATCCACCAGGAGGCGTCGTGCCGCGTCGCGCTCTTCCGGATCGGTCGGTGAGGAAACGATGCGACCCTCGACTTTGGAGAACACCTTGCTCGTGACGACAACCACGTCGCCGCTCTCGAGCCACGGCGTCGCGTCGACGACAGCGGTGGCCAAGTCGTCTCCGGGCCGGAACTCGGGAAGCCCGAGCACGGGAATGACTTCGATTGCGGCGCCGGGGGAGTGATCACCGGGAGAGTGATTTCTGTCGCGGCTTGCTTCGGTTCCGGGCTCGGTCACAGTTCGACTCCGGCGATCTCGAAAGCCGTGCGAACCATTTTCGCGGTCTCTTCGGGGGACGTCATCAAAAGTGGGATGCTTCGCACGTCCACCCCGTCGATGTCGGCCGTGTCACCTTCGTCGACGAGCCAGCCGTCGAGAATGCCGTTGATCGAACGAGCTCCGTAGTGGCGACCGATCGCCTCCGAAGTCGTCTCGACCCCGATCACCTCGAGGCACTCGTCAGCCATGCCGCGCAACGGTTTTCCGCCGATGACGGGGGAGAGGCCGACAACCTTGGCCGCGGTTGTTCGCAGGGCACCGCGAATGCCGGGCACCGCGAGGATTGCGCCGACGCTCACGACGGGATTGGACGGTGCGATCAGCACGATGTCGGCACCGTCGATCGCCTCGACCACCCCTGGCGCGGGCTTGGCCTGCTCGGCGCCGACGTGAGCGAAGCTGTGCGTTTCCACCTGTGCCCGATGGCGTACCCACCACTCCTGGAAATGAATCGCCTTCTGCTCACCGTCTTCCGGATCGGTGATCACGACGTGTGTTTCGCTGCGGTCGTCGCTCACGGGAAGCAGTGCGACACCGGGGTTCCAGCGATTGCACAACGCTTCGGTGATCGCGGACAACGGATATCCCGTGCGGAGCATCTGGCTGCGAATCAAATGCGTTGCGATATCGCGATCTCCGAGGCCGAACCAGTCCGGCTTCGCGCCGTACGCGGCGAGTTCTTCTTTCGCATTCCAGGTTTCGCCGGCGTGCCCCCACCCGCGTTCGGTGTCGATGCCGCCGCCGAGTGTGTACATACAAGTGTCCAGATCGGGGCAGATGCGCAGACCGTGCATCCACACGTCGTCCCCGACGTTGACGACGGCCGTGATGCGATGTGGGCCTTCGTATTTCTCGAGGGATTCACCACCGGCGATTCCGAGCGCGTTTTGAACACCTTGAAGGAAACGGGCCCCGCCGACGCCGCCAACCAATACAGTCACGTTCACGACAACAGAGCCTAGGCGGTCGGCGCGTCGTCGTGTCTGGCGGGCAGAAGGTCCCGTCAATTGAGGGCCGGAATACTAATGGATTCATCTCGTTTAGCTTGACCGCGACACGCTGGACGTGTGTAATCTCAAATGTGTCATTCCAACCGCTACTTGTGAGTTCACTTGCAGCGGGGCCGGTTTCGAACACAGTTTCGAACGGTCGACGGGGTGGGGTTGAAGATGGAGTGAAAATTCTGCGCTATTACAGGTGAGGAGGCGGAACGATGCCCAATGAAAATGTCGAGATCAGTTCTCTCGCAATGACAGTAAGCGACGAACCGCAGACCGATTCCCGAGCAGGCGCAGCAGAAGGTGCCTGCAGCAGTGAGTTCGACGGTATGAGTACTCGGCCAGTGCTGAGTCTCGTCACCGGCTTCGAAGAATTGTTCGACACCATCGAGGATCAGTGGCAGGAGCGTGCTCTCTGCGCGCAGACCGATCCCGAAGCGTTCTTTCCTGAAAAGGGAGGATCGACGAGGGAAGCAAAACGGATCTGCCTCGGTTGTGAAGTTCGTGACGAGTGCCTCGAGTACGCGCTCGCGAACGACGAACGGTTCGGAATCTGGGGAGGGTTGTCCGAGCGCGAGCGTCGGCGACTCAAGCGGGGGATCATCTGATCTGCTGCTGAATCGGTTCTGTCAGCGTCGGGGCTGACGGGCGGTCTTCGAAAGTCTGACCTGCAACGGGGAATTGCAGGTCAAGCAACGACTGTTTTGTTCTTCGTGTGGATTTACTTCTTCGTGTGACATCAGTTTTTTCGTCTGACAGTGCGTCAGTCCTCGTCGGGCAGTATCAGTCCTCGTCGGGCAGCGTGGGGTCGATGACCTGTGGGTCGACGCCCAGATACGTGCCGACTTGATGGACCAACACGTCGTGCACCAGATCCGTGAGTTCTTCCGGATCCTTCGCTCGCTGCTCCAATGGGCGGCGAAACAGCACAATTCTTGCGCGAGTCGTATTTCCGTGACGGTCGATTCCGGCCGGAATCAGTCGTGACAGTGGAACCGGGCCGTCTGCGATGACCTCCGGCGGCCATGTGACGGACTCCGGATCGTGCGCGTGAATCTTCGGAACTTCGTCCACTGCGATGTCGAGTTTCGTCAGCCGGTCGTGCCATGCGAGGTCGACGGGAGAGAAGGCGTCGAGCACCAGGAGATCGAACTTCTCCGCGCGGGTACGCCTGGCGGGCACCTCCGGGGGAAGTAGCGGTCCGCGCAGGCCACGGCCGTGTCGCTCGATGGAACGAGTAGTGACCGAGCGTCGGCGGCGGGCTTGTGGCATGGCGCCAGATTACGACAGGAGAAACTGCTCGGTGTGTCCGAGTAGGTTCCGGACGTGGGGAGGGCTAGGCTCCGTACCTGTGAGATCTCTGCGTCGCTGCTGCCGCCCCGGGTGCAAGAACCCCGCCGTCGCGACGCTTACGTATGTCTACTCGGACTCCACTGCGGTTGTCGGGCCGCTGGCAACCGTCGCCGAGCCCCATTCATGGGATTTGTGTGACACTCACGGCTCTCGAATCACCGCCCCCAAGGGGTGGGAACTCGTCCGCCACGAAGGCGGATTCGCGTCGAGTACTCCCGACGAAGACGATCTGACCGCTTTGGCCGAAGCTGTACGTGAGGCCGGTCTCGGAGATCGCAGCAAGTCCAACGTCGATGCAGATGAGGACATACGTCCCGCAGCTCCGAGTACTGCCCGTACAGGGCGTCGTGGACACCTACGCGTTCTGCCCGACCCGTCCAACTGACGCGAGATTCGTCGCCGTAGACGCTAGGCTCGACCGAGTACTTCCACACCCGAGTACTGCGAATCTCCGGACGCCATGCGCCCGGACGTTCCCGTCTGTGAGGGTGCATGCACAAGGAGAGTTTTCAGTGGGGCGAACAGCCGAGTCGGTTGCTGCAATCATCAAGGCGTACGACGTACGCGGTGTGGTCGGTGAGCAGATCGACGAAGATTTTGTCCGCGACGTCGGTGCGTCGTTCGCCCGCCTGGTCCGCGACGAGGCCGGCGCCGCCACGACGGTTGTGATCGGCTACGACATGCGCGCATCGTCGCCCACACTGTCTTCGGCTTTCGGTGACGGCGTGCTTGCTCAAGGGCTCGACGTCGTTTACATCGGATTGGCGTCGACCGACGAGCTCTACTTTGCATCCGGTTTGCTGAACTGCCCGGGCGCGATGTTCACGGCGAGCCACAATCCCGCCAAGTACAACGGCATCAAGATGTGTCGGGCCGGCGCCAAGCCGGTCGGTCAGGACACCGGCCTCGCAGTCATCTCTGCCGAGGTCGTCTCGGGTGTTCCCGCGTACGACGGATCGGCAGGCACCGCCAGCACCAAGGACGTCCTCGAGGAATACGCGAGCTACCTCCGCGGATTGGTCGACCTGGCTGCGTTGCGCCCGCTGAAGGTCGCAGTCGATGCAGGCAACGGTATGGGCGGCCATACCGCGCCGGCCGTATTCGGGCCGATGCCCCTCGACGTCCTGCCGCTCTACTTCGAGCTCGACGGCACGTTCCCCAACCACGAAGCCAATCCGCTCGATCCGGCCAACCTCGTCGACCTGCAGGCCTACGTGCGCGAAACCGGAGCGGACATCGGCTTGGCGTTCGACGGTGACGCGGACCGTTGCTTCGTCGTAGACGAGAAGGGCGACCCGGTCTCGCCGTCCGCGGTGACGGCACTTGTCGCCAAGCGCGAACTCGCGAAGGAACCGGGCGCGTCGATCATCCACAACCTGATCACGTCACGGGCAGTGCCCGAACTGGTCGAAGAACTCGGCGGCGTCGCTATTCGTACCCGAGTCGGCCACTCGTTCATCAAGCAGGAGATGGCCGAGACCGGTGCGGTGTTCGGCGGCGAGCACTCCGCTCACTACTACTTCCGCGACTTCTGGGGCGCCGACTCCGGCATGCTCGCGGCGCTGCACGTACTCGCCGCACTGGGCGAGCAGGATCGTCCGCTCTCCGAGTTGATGGCGGAGTACACCCGCTACGCGGCCTCGGGCGAGATCAACTCCACCGTGGCTGACGCGGCAGATCGTACGGCCGCTGTACTGGCGGCATTTGCCGACCGCACCGAGTCGGTGGATCGCCTCGACGGTGTCACGGTCAGCCTCGAGGGAAATGCCTGGTTCAACTTGCGCGCGTCCAACACCGAACCACTGCTGCGACTCAACGTCGAAGCACCCACGTCCGCCGATGTCGACGCATTGGTGAACGAAATTCTGGCGATCGTCCGGGCTTGAATCCGAGTCTGATCGGTTTGTCGGTGAGCCGAAGCCCTGGGATAGTTGGGGGACTATCTCAGGAACGACGGCCTCGGGAACGAGGGCTTTGCCACCACGGACCGCGTGGAGCTGGAATGCTGGATGGTGCGGGAACTGCTAACGGAGAAGGGGGTGCGGTGAGATGACAGCGCCGATGCCGCTTCTCGACCTCGACGACAGCGAGGGTTTGTCAGCTGCCGATTCGGAAGGGCTACTGCGGTCTGTAGCCATGGGCGGCGCACAGATTCGGGCCACCGCGTCGGCCGTCGGTGAGGGTGTGATCTCCCGATTGGCCGGTCTGCGTCCGCGCAGCGTCGTACTCATCGCCGGCGCGGGTGGCGCCCGGCACGGAGCCAGGATCGCGCTTGCTCTCGTCGGAGATTCGGTCGGTTGCCCGCTCCTCGTTCTCGACCGGACGCCGTCGTGGGCCGGGCCATTGGACGTGATCGTCGTCGCCGGTGACGATGCCGGTGATCCACGCCTCGTCGAATCCGTTGACAGTGCCGTACGCCGCGGCGCCGAGGTTGTTGTCGCCGTTCCCGACGAGGGGCCCATGCGAGCCGTGGCGGCCGGGCGCACCATGCCCTTGCCACCGCGGCTCTACGCCTCGCCCCGGCACACTATGACGCGGTTCCTCGCCGTCTTCCTCGCGGTTGCCGCCGAAATCGAGGGCAAGGGATCGATCGAGGACCGTTCGGCGGTGCTCGGTCGAATCGCCGACGCAGTTGATGCGGAGGCGCTGCGGGACGGACCTGCCAACGAGGTATTCCACAACCCGGCCAAGTCGTTGGCCACCAGGATGAGCGGCCGGCGAGTCGTTCTGTGTGGAAGTGGTTCCGTGACAACAGCACTCGCAGAGTTCTCGAGCGTTGCGTTGATGAGCTCCGGCCTGAACGCCGCTGCCGCCGAGATCTCCGAGGTGATTCGTTCGGCGCGGGCACTGTTCGCGCCGGACGCAGCTTCACGTGATTCGGTGTTCCACGACCCCTTCTTTCACGATCCGCAACTCGACGGCGCGCTGCCGACCCCGCCGGCGCGGGCGTTCGTCTTCGCGACCGAATCCACGCGCGGGGAGGCGAGGCGCCGGATGGACGCACTGGCTGACGCCGACCTGGTGGTTGCGGCAGACGAAGACCAGACCAACGTGGTCATATCGGAGATGGAGCAGGTATTCGTGTTGGCGTCTCGAATAGACATGGCCGCGGCGTACGTGCAGTTGACGGGCGGTGCGAAGTAAGTGCGTGAACTCGAAGGTGCACTTCGTTCTTACGCGTGGGGCTCGCGAACGGCAATTGCCGAACTACGCGGTCTTTCGACTCCGTCGAATCATCCCGAAGCGGAATTGTGGTTGGGCGCGCACCCGGGTGACCCGGCGCGCGTGATCACCGAATCCGGAAGCGAGTCGTTGCTCGAGGTCCTGCACCGCGAACCCGAACGCGAACTCGGCCGTGAGAACCTCGAGGCATTCGGTGAGCGACTCCCATTCCTGCTCAAGCTGCTTGCGGCGGAAGAACCGCTGTCGCTTCAAGCGCACCCCAGCGCCGTTCAAGCCGACGAGGGTTTTCGTCGTGAGAACGCACTCGGCGTTCCCATGGAATCGCCGATTCGCAACTACAAGGACGGCAGCCACAAGCCCGAACTCGTTGTCGCGCTCAGCAGATTCGAAGCGCTTGCCGGATTCCGCGAGCCGACGCGGACTGTCAAACTGCTGCGCGCTCTGGCCGTCGACGAGTTGGAGCCGTACATCGGTCTGCTCGAAGGCCAACCCGATTCCGACGGACTGCGGGCGTTGTTCACGACATGGATCACGCTGCCGTCCACGGTGCTCGGGACCTTGCTCCCTGCCGTACTTGCCGGGTGCATCACCTACGTCGCGCACCACGACGCCGAATTCGTGACCGAGATCCGCACCGCGCTGGAATTGAGCGAGGCGTACCCCGGCGACGCCGGTGTTCTGGCGGCACTGCTGCTCAACCGCGTCACCCTCGAGCCCGGCCAAGGACTGTTTCTCGCTGCCGGCAATCTCCACGCGTATCTCCATGGACTCGCGGTCGAGATCATGGCCAACTCCGACAACGTTCTGCGTGGTGGGCTGACACCGAAGCACGTCGACGTGCCCGAATTGCTGAGGGTTCTGGACTTCGTCGGGGCCGATATCGAAGTGCTCGATCCGGCCCCGTCATCTGGATCAGGTCAGTCAGGATCAGGTAGATACGAGTACGTCACGCCGGCGCCCGAATTTCGTTTGACGCGTCTGGAGTTCGACGCGAATTCCACGGACATCGTCGTCGACGCTTCAGGCCCGCGGATTCTGATCTGCACCGACGGCGCGGTCACTGCGACGTGCGGCACTGACACTCTCGACCTCGATCGAGGCCGAGCGGCGTGGATCGCTGCCGACGAGCCCGCGATACACCTGAGCACACGGACCCCGACTGCGCAGGTTTTCAGTGCCGTAGTCGGAAACTAGGAGACATTGTGTCGGCTCATGGTGGCAAGAAGGCAATTCTGGCGGCCCTCGGAGCCAATGCCGGAATTGCCGTAGCCAAGTTCGCCGGATTCTTGATCACCGGATCGTCGTCGATGCTCGCCGAATCGGTGCACTCGGTGGCCGACACGTCCAATCAGGGTTTGCTGCTCCTGGGGCAGAAGAAGGCAGAACGTGACGCGGATCAACTGCACCCGTTCGGCTACGGGCGCAACCGATACTTCTATTCGTTCGTCGTTGCACTGGTGCTCTTCACCCTCGGTTCGCTGTTCGCGATCTACGAAGGCATTCACAAGATTCAGCATCCGGAAGAACTCAATTCGGCTTTCGTGGCAATCGCGATTCTTGTCATAGCGATTTGTCTGGAGGGCTACAGCTTCCGGACCGCAGCGAAGGAATCACGACCGCTCAAGGGAAATGCGTCGTGGTGGAACTTCATCCGAACCTCTCGTAGCCCAGAACTCCCGGTTGTGCTGCTCGAGGACACCGGCGCATTGATCGGTCTCGTCCTTGCACTCGGCGGCGTCGGCCTCACGATGGTGACCGGAAATCCGGTCTTCGACGGCATCGGAACTCTGTGCATCGGTGTCCTGCTCGGCATCATCGCGATCATTCTGATCATCGAAATGCAGTCGCTGCTGATCGGTGAGGGCGCAACGGCGGTGGAGACCGAACTGATCCTCAACGCCCTGGTCGACGGAACTCGTATCGAACGCGTGATTCATTGCAAGACGCAGTACCTCGGTCCCGAGGAGATCCTTGTTGCTGCCAAGGTTGCGGTGCCGATCGGATCGACGATCTCGGACGTGGCGACGGCGATCGACGAGGCCGAGTCTCGCGTGCGCGCTGCAGTGCCTGCGGCGCGGGTGATCTACCTCGAGCCGGACCTGGATCGTCTCAGCGCAGGAGATCGCCCTGAAACAGATCTACAGGCCCCCGACAAACCCTGAACAAAGCTGCGCCTGCGGGCTTAGGCTGATGCCATCTCTCTACTTGCCCATGGTGGGACCTGTTGGTCCCCAGCAAGGAGGCGGCAATGGCTGTCAAGGACGAGCAGGCCGGATCTGGACGGTCGAAGCTGTTTCGAACCAAATCGATCGAGCAGTCCATCAAGGACACCGACGAGCCGGAAACCAAACTCCGGAAAGAACTGAACTCGTGGGATCTCACGGTGTTCGGTGTCGCAGTCGTCATCGGTGCGGGCATCTTCACACTCACGGCTCGGACGGCGGGAAATGTCGCTGGGCCGTCGGTCTCGCTCGCGTTCGTCATTGCCGCCATCGCCTGCGGACTGGCAGCGCTGTGTTACGCCGAATTCGCGTCGACGGTCCCGGTTGCCGGTAGCGCGTACACGTTCTCGTACGCGACATTCGGCGAATTCGTCGCCTGGATCATCGGCTGGGATCTCATCCTCGAATTCGCCTTGGCGTCTTCGGTGGTCGCCAAGGGCTGGTCGCTGTACCTCGGCGAAGTGATGGGCTCACGCAGCCCGATCGTCGAATTGGGGCCGATCTCGTTCGACTGGGGTGCGGTGCTGGTGATCGCTGTCATCACGATCCTGCTCGCGACCGGCACAAAACTCTCGTCGAGGGTGTCGCTGGTGATCACGGCGATCAAGGTCGCGGTGGTGTTGCTGGTGATCGTCGTCGGCCTCTTCTACATCGACACCGACAACTACTCGCCGTACATTCCGCCGTCGGAGCCGGGCTCGACGGGAGAGGGCATCCACCAGTCGTTGTTCTCGTACGTGACCGGGGCCGGTGGCAGCACGTTCGGGTGGTACGGATTGCTCGCGGCAGCCAGTCTGGTGTTCTTCGCGTTCATCGGCTTCGACGTCGTCGCCACGACGGCGGAGGAGGCGAAGGAGCCGCAGAAGGCGCTGCCACGCGGCATCCTGGGTTCTCTCCTGATCGTCACCGTTCTGTACGTGGCGGTGACACTGGTGCTGACGGGGATGGTGAAATACACCGAACTCGAGGGCGATACCTCCAACCTGGCAACGGCATTCGCCTTCCACGACATCACGTGGGCGAAAAACGTCATCTCGTTCGGTGCGTTGGCCGGTCTCACGACAGTGGTGATGGTGCTGATGCTCGGGCAGACCAGGGTGCTCTTCGCGATGGCACGCGACGGTCTGATGCCACGACGCCTGGCGCCGACCGGCAAGCACGGAACCCCTGTGCGGATCACGATCTTGGTCGGCGTCGTGGTCGCGGTGCTCGCCGGCGTTTTTCCGATCGGCACCCTCGAGGAAATGGTCAACATCGGCACACTGTTCGCTTTTGTTCTCGTCTCGATCGGGGTTCTCGTGCTCCGTCGGACGCGTCCCGACCTACCTCGCGGATTCAGGGTGCCGCTGGTCCCGCTGGTCCCGATTCTGGCCGTCCTCGCGTGTCTGTGGCTGATGTTCAACCTGTCGGTGGAGACCTGGATGAGGTTCGTGGTCTGGATGGCCCTCGGCGTTGTCATCTATTTTGCCTACAGCAGGCAGCATTCGATGATCGGGAAGCGTGAACGCGGCGAAATCGAGTAAATGTACAAAGTTTATGATTTGTCTATCACTTGTACAAAATCAGTAGTACTGTCTACCCTATAGTGAGCTGACTCACAGTTTTCGGGTCGGTCCGAATCGAGGAGGTAGACCGTGTCGACGCACGTGGACTCGCAATCCGGCCAGACGCTCCCGCCCGAGCAGTGGCGTGACAAGAAGAGATACCTCTGGCTGCTCGGCCTCGTGCCGCCGACGGCGGTCTTCATCGCCGTCGGATTGGTCGCGTTGTTCAACAGTCTCGGATGGAACGCGGTCTCGCCGGTGTGGTGGTGGATCGGGCCGCTGCTCGTCTACATCCTGCTCCCGATCCTCGACATCTTCTTCGGCCCGGACGGCGAGAATCCGCCGGACGAAGTGATGGAGCGCCTCGAGAACGACAAGTACTACCGGTATTGCACCTACATCTACATACCGTTCCAGTTGGTCAGCCTGGTCCTGGCCTGCTACCTCTGGTCGGCGACCGATCTGTCCTGGCTCGGAATCGACGGGGGACTTGGGCTGATCTCCAAGATCGGTCTGGCGATCAGTATCGGTTGTGTCGCAGGAATCGGGATCAACACCGCACACGAGCTCGGTCACAAGAAGGACGATCTCGAACGCTGGTTGTCGAAGATCACTCTGGCGCAGTCGTTTTACGGCCACTTCTACATCGAGCACAATCGTGGACACCACGTGCGCGTCGCCACGCCCGAGGATCCGGCGTCGTCTCGCTTCGGTGAGAGCTTCTGGACCTTCCTGCCGCGCAGTGTGTGGGGATCTCTGCGCTCGTCGTGGTCCCTGGAAAAGGCCAGACTCGATCGACTGGGTAAGAAGCCGTGGACAATTCGCAACGACGTCCTGCATTCGTGGTTGATGTCCGTCGTACTGTTCGGTGTCCTCGTCGCCGTCTTCGGCCTTTCGGTACTGCCGTTCCTGATGCTGCAGGCCGTGTTCGGATTCTGCCTACTCGAAACCGTCAACTACCTCGAACATTACGGACTGAAGCGTCGTCGTCTGGACAGCGGGCGGTACGAGCGTGCAGCACCGGAGCACAGTTGGAACAGCGATCACATCTGCACCAACATCTTCCTGTATCACCTCCAGCGTCACAGCGATCATCACGCGAACCCGACGCGTCGTTATCAGACGCTTCGAAGCATGGACGGTGCGCCCAACCTGCCCAGTGGGTACGCGAGCATGATCATCCTCGCCTACGTTCCACCGCTGTGGCGAAAAGTGATGGATCCCAAAGTCCTTGCGCACTACGGCGGCGACATCACCCGCGTCAACGTTCAGCCGTCCAAGCGTGATCGCATCCTTGCTCGGTACGGAGCAGCGTGATGAGCAGCTATCGATGCCCGGTCTGTGAATACGTCTACGACGAATCGAAGGGTGCACCACGAGAAGGGTTTCCGGCGGGCACGCCGTGGGATGCCGTGCCGGACGACTGGTGCTGTCCGGACTGCGGCGTGAGGGAAAAGCTGGACTTCGAGCCGATGCCGGCAACGGCGGGGAGTGAATCATGAACGACTACAAGCTGTATCAGTGCGCGCAATGCGGCTTCGAGTACGACGAGGCAGTCGGCTGGCCGGAGGACGGTATCGAACCGGGCACTCGCTGGGACGACATTCCCGAAGACTGGAGTTGCCCGGACTGCGGGGCGGCGAAGAGCGACTTCTTCATGGTTGAGGTCGAACGACGGTGAGATGCGTCGGCGTCGAACGGACCTAGGTGCGGCGGTAGTGTCGTCACCATGACTTCGACGCCCACTCGTCTGCCGCAGAAAGAAGCGTCGCGCCTGCTGCTGCGTACGTCGGTGCTCGATTCGATGCGTGAGTTGTTGACCGAGCGCGACTGGTCCGAGGTGACGCTGACGGTTCTGGCCAAGCATGCCGGTGTGAGTCGTCAGACGCTCTACAACGAGTTCGGCTCGAGGCAAGGGCTTGCCGAGGCGTACGCGCTTCGCCTTGCTGACGGCTTCGTCGACGCGGTGGACGAGGCCATGGTGGCGAACGACGGACGTGCAGTCGAGGCGTTGACGGCGGGTTTCGGATCGTTTTTCGCCTCCAGTGCAACCGACCCGTTGGTGATCTCTCTGCTCACCGGTGAGGCCAAGCCGGACCTGCTTCGCCTGATCACCACCGACAGTGCGGTCATCATCGAGCGCGCGTCGTCGCGGCTTGCGGAGAGTTTCCAGCGAGGGTGGATTCAGGCGTCACCCGCCGACGCCGGAATTCTGGCCAGGGCGATTGCGCGTCTCGGGCTGAGCTACATTTCGATGCCGCCGGAGTCCGAGGCTTCGGTGGCGGAGGATCTGGGCATACTGCTCGGGCCGTTCATCGACGTGGCGCGCGAGGGCCGCGCAGTAGAGGGGCGGGCGGGAGAGGGCGTCTAACCGATAGCCTGGTACACCGATAGGCTTGTGCAGAGTATGCACGTCAACCAGGAGAGGCAGATGACGACCTCAGTTTCAACAACGCCCGTGGCCGAGAGCCGTAACGGCATCGACTTCAAAGTTGCAGATCTTTCGCTCGCGGAGTTCGGTCGCAAGGAAATCCGTCTGGCAGAGCACGAGATGCCCGGCCTCATGGCGCTTCGTCGCGAATACGCAGAGGTGTTGCCGCTCAAGGGCGCTCGCGTTTCCGGCTCGCTGCACATGACCATTCAGACCGCGGTGCTGATCGAGACGCTGACCGCGCTCGGCGCCGAGGTCCGCTGGGCTTCATGCAACATCTTCTCCACGCAGGATCACGCTGCCGCCGCCATCGTCGTCGGTCCGCACGGCACCCCGGAAGAGCCCAAGGGCGTTCCGGTTTTCGCCTGGAAGGGTGAAACCCTCGAAGAGTACTGGTGGGCAGCCGAGCAGATGCTGACCTGGCCGGGTGAGCCTGCCAACATGATTCTCGACGATGGCGGCGACGCCACCATGCTGGTGCTCAAGGGCGCACAGTTCGAGAAGGCCGGCGTCGTCCCGCCGACGGACGACGACCAGGATTCCGACGAGTACAAGGTCTTCCTTGCACTTCTGCGTCAGTCCCTCGAGTCCGACAAGGGCAAGTGGACGGCAATCGCCGAGTCCGTCCAGGGCGTCACCGAGGAGACCACCACGGGCGTTCTGCGCCTGTACCAGGTTGCCGCTGCCGGTGAACTCACGTTCCCCGCTATCAACGTCAACGACTCGGTCACCAAGAGCAAGTTCGACAACAAGTACGGCACGCGCCACTCGCTGCTCGACGGCATCAACCGCGGCACCGACGTTCTGATCGGCGGCAAGGCTGCGCTGGTCTGCGGTTACGGAGACGTCGGCAAGGGTTGTGCCGAGGCACTTCGCGGCCAGGGCGCTCGCGTCGCGGTCACCGAGGTCGACCCCATCAACGCCCTGCAGGCGCTCATGGACGGCTTCGAGGTCAAGACAGTCGAGCAGGCCATCGGCTGGGCCGACATCGTGATCACGTCCACCGGTAACAAGGACATCATCACGTTCGAGCACATGAAGGCCATGAAGCATCAGGCCATCCTGGGCAACATCGGTCACTTCGACAACGAGATCGACATGGCCGGCCTCGAGAAGTCCGGCGACGTCACGCGGATCAACATCAAGCCGCAGGTCGACGAGTTCACGTTCGCCGACGGCCACTCGATCATCGTGCTGTCCGAAGGCCGCCTGCTCAACCTCGGCAACGCGACGGGCCACCCGTCGTTCGTGATGAGCAACAGCTTCTCCAACCAGGTCATCGCGCAGATCGAACTGTGGACGAAGCCGGACGAGTACGACAACGAGGTCTACCGCCTCCCGAAGCACCTCGACGAGAAGGTCGCCAAGATCCACGTCGAGGCACTCGGTGGCACGCTGACCAAGCTCACGAAGGATCAGGCAGAGTACATCGGCGTCGACGTCGAAGGCCCGTACAAGCCCGAGCACTACCGCTACTGACCCGGTGATTCGTCGCTGAGGATGTAGCGTCCGCCGTCCCCCGGTCTGCGCAAGCAGGCCGGGGGATAGGCTTGTCCGCCGTGGGAACACTGGTGGCATTGGAAGGCCTCGACGGCGCTGGAAAGCGAACGTTGATCGGCAAAGTGGAGAGCGAACTCCGCCGCGGCGGCACGTCGATCGCGACTCTGGATTTTCCGCGGTACGGGAAGTCGATCCACGCAGATCTTGCTGCCGAGGCACTCAAAGGATCGCACGGAGACCTGGCTGAATCCGTGAACGCGATGGCAGTCCTGTTCGCCCTGGACCGCGCGGGTGCGGCGGATCGGATCTCGGACCTGTTGTCCGCCAACGACATTGTTCTCCTCGACCGCTACGTGGCGTCCAACGCCGCCTACAACGCGGCGCGCGCGCATCAGGGCGTGGACGGCGAGATGGTCGCCTGGGTCCGTGAATTGGAGTTGGGTCGACTCGCTCTTCCCGCTCCCGATCTGCAGTTGTACCTCGACGTGCCGGTAGCTCTGGCCGAGCAGCGTGCCCGCTCGCGTGAGGCCGAGGACGCGTCGCGTCAGCTCGACGCCTACGAGCGCGACGGCGGCCTGCAGGCCAGAACCGGTGAGCTTTACAAGCAGTTGGCAGCGACGGACTGGGTCTCGCCCTGGTGGATCGTGGGGCCGGAGACGGACCCGGGCGAACTGGCGCGCAGGCTCGCGGATTTCGCGTGATCGGTCACCCTTGCGGCCGGGATTCGAACTTTCCGGCACAGTAGAGGGAAAGACGCGGCACGCCGCACGGCCTCGTAACGGTCTGATTCATCGCTCCGAGATGCAACGATAGGGATATGAAACCAAGGATTCTGGTTGTCGACGACGACACGGCACTCGCCGAGATGCTCACGATCGTGCTGCGTGGTGAGGGTTTCGATCCCTACGTGGTAGGCGACGGAACCCTGGCGCTCGCGGCAGTGCGTGAGACCCGGCCCGACCTCGTCCTGCTCGATCTCATGCTTCCCGGAATGAACGGGATCGACGTATGCCGAGTTCTGCGTGCGGATTCCGGCGTGCCCATCGTGATGTTGACGGCCAAGACCGACACCGTCGACGTCGTACTCGGCCTCGAATCCGGCGCGGACGACTACATCATGAAGCCGTTCAAGCCGAAGGAGCTGGTGGCGCGGGTGCGTGCTCGCCTGCGCCGTACGGAAGAGGAGCCGGCCGAACTGCTGAGCATCGCCGACATCGTGATCGACGTTCCGGCACACAAGGTCAGCCGCGGCAGCGAGCAGATCTCGCTCACACCACTCGAATTCGACCTGCTGGTCGCATTGGCGCGCAAGCCGCGCCAGGTGTTCACCCGTGAAGTCCTCCTCGAGCAGGTGTGGGGATACCGCCACGCCGCCGACACCCGCCTGGTGAACGTGCACGTTCAGCGTTTGCGCGCCAAGGTCGAAACTGATCCCGAGAATCCCGAAGTGGTTCTGACGGTCAGGGGGGTCGGCTACAAGGCCGGACCGCCGTGAGCGGAGTTTCCAGGTGGCGTCGTCGTCTCAACCGACGGCTGACGCCATTTCTGCGGTGGTGTCACTCGATGAGCAACACCCTCGCGCACACGTGGCGACGCTCGCTCCAATTGCGAGTGGTCGTCTCGACTTTGACGTTGTCCTTGATCGTCATCGTCATTCTCGGTGTCGTGCTGACCAGCCAGATCACCGATCGGCTGTTGGAAACGAAGATCACCGCGGCGACCGAGGAAATGGACCGAGCCCGCGGCATCGTCGAAGACCAACTGGCGGGCGTCGACGATTCGACGGCGCTCAACGTTCAATTGGAAAGCGCTGCATCCGGACTGACGAGCCGTCGAAACCAGACCTCGGGCCAGGCCTCCGGGTCGGCCGGCACCTTCGACCCGGTGCTCATCGTGCCAGGGGACGGGCCGCGCCAGCCGACGAGTTCGGGACCGGTCGATCAGATCCCCGACAACCTTCGCGAGTTCGTCAAACGCGGCCAGATCAGTTACCAATTCGCGACGGTGTCCAACCCGAACGGTTACTCCGGACCGGCGCTGATCATCGGTAGCCCCACCGCGTCGTCGATATCGGGACTCGAGCTGTATCTGATCTTCCCGCTCGCCAGCGAAGACCGAAGTCTGTCGCTTGTTCGAAGCACCCTGCTGATCGGTGGAGCCGTGTTGCTGGTGCTCTTGGCGGCGATTTCGCTGTTGGTTGCCAGACAGGTCGTGCTTCCCATCCGATCGGCCTCGCGAATCGCGGTGCGTTTCGCAGACGGCCGACTCAAGGAACGAATGCCGGTCCGCGGCGAGGACGACATGGCGCGCCTGGCCATGTCCTTCAACGAGATGGCCGAGAGTCTGTCCAAACAGATCACCCAGCTGGAGGAGTTCGGCAGCCTCCAGAAACGCTTCACCTCCGATGTCAGCCATGAACTCCGCACGCCTCTGACCACGGTCCGGATGGCCGCCGACCTGATCTACGACGGCAGCGAGAACCTCGACCCGATGCTGCGTCGGTCGTCGGAACTGCTTGTCGCCGAACTGGACAGGTTCGAGGGGCTTCTGGCGGACCTCCTCGAGATCTCCCGTCACGACGCCGGTGTCGCGGAACTTGCGTCCGAACAACTCGACGTCCGTATGTGTGCGCGAGCGGCCGTTTCCACGGTTCGCCATCTCGCCCGCGAATCCGGCACCGAACTGATCGTGGACATGCCCGACGAGCCGGTCATGGCAGATGTCGATCCGCGCCGCGTCGAACGCATCCTGCGAAATCTCCTTGCCAACGCCATCGACCACGGTGAGGGGAAGCCGATTCTGCTTCGCCTTCGCGCCGACGACAATGCCCTCGCCTTCATCGTCCGCGACAGTGGCGTCGGGTTGCGTCCGGGCGAGGAGAAGTTGGTCTTCAACCGGTTCTGGCGATCGGACCCGTCCCGTGTGCGCCGCAGTGGTGGCACCGGACTCGGCCTCGCAATCAGTGTCGAGGACGCGAATCTGCACGACGGCAAGCTCGAGGCCTGGGGCGAACCGGGAGTCGGAGCCTGCTTCCGGCTGACGCTCTCGCGCACCCGTGGCAAGAAAGTCGTGTCGAGCCCACTGCCTCTCAAGCCGACGACCACAAAGTTCGTCCGCACGCCGAGCGAAGCCGACATCGTCGCCGATACCGTCGGCGAGGTCACGTCGTCCCTGCCGACTCCGCGCGAATCGGACTCGCGGAACGAGTCCAACGGTGGGGATCGATCATGATCGGAACCCGCCGCCGTCTGGCACTTCTCGCAACAACGCTCAGCGTGCTGTTGCTGACCGGCGCGTGCGCGAGTTTGCCGGAATCCTCCTCGCCGCAGGCAATCGGAACTCTGGCAACCGCTGTGCCCGGAACCTCCGTCGAATCACCGGCCTCGGGGCGAGAGCCGGACCTGCTGGTACGTGACTTCGTCAAGGCGAGTACCGATCCGTCCAACCGGCACGCCGCAGCCCGTCAGTACCTCACCAAGGACGCTTCGGCGCGTTGGGACGACGCGGCAAGTGCTGTCATCGTCGACAAGGTCGATGTGCTCTCGGTTTCTCGAACCAGCACCGAAGCCGTCTACACGATTCGTGTGAACAAGGTCGGTCGCCTCGACCCGGGAGGACTGTACGTTCCCGAAGAGGGCAGCTTCGAAGCGAGGATGACCCTGGCGTTGACCGATGGCGAATGGCGGATCAGTGATCTGCCTCCCGGCGTGATCATGGAGCGTCCGCAGTTCCTCGGCGCTTACCAGCGGAAGTCGTTGTTCTTCCTCGACCCCACCAGCCAGACGGTCGTCCCCGATCTTCGCTGGATCTCCGGCGGGCAGGACCAGGTGGCGGCTCAGCTGATCGGTCTGATGATCGACGGACCGAAGGCAGCGCTGGCGCCGGCTGTGCGAAACGAACTGGGCAATGGCGTGTCGGTGATCGGTCCGATCACCAAGGCCGACGGTAAGCCGGGACAGGTCGGAGTCGGTCTCGGTGGTGTGCGCATCAACTTCCGCCTTGACAACCCGATGGATGCTGCTACTCGCGGTTTGTTTGCAGCACAGGTCATTTGGACGCTCGCCAACGCCGATGTGGCAGGGCCGTACGTTCTGGAGATCGACGGCGAACCGCTGGACGCGGCTCATGCCGACGGCTGGACCACCGCCGACGTCGCATCCACCAACCCACTGGCCACCACGAGTGCAACCGTCGGACTGCATGCACTGCGCAACGGTTCACTGGTGAGTGTCACCGAGCAAGAGGCGACTCCGGTGCCCGGTTTCGCAGGCAATGCGGGCAACCTCACGGCGGCTGCTCTCTCACGGGACGGCAAGTTGGTGGCAGCCGTCGCGGACACCGCTCGGCCGGATCCCGGCACAAGATTCGACTTGTCGCTCGGGACATACGGCGAAGGGTCCGTTCCGGTACTCGAAGGCAGCGCCATCACCAGACCCTCGTGGGAGCTGGACAACAACGCGGTCTGGACGGCTGTGAACGGCAATACCGTCGTTCGGGTCGTCCGTGAACCAGGCACCGGCCGGGTGTCGGTCACCAACGTCGACGTCGGGGCCCTGACGTCGGTCGGTTCCACGATCTCGGAACTGCGTCTGTCGCGGGACGGCGTGCGAGCGGCGATGATCATCGACGGCAAGGTCTACCTGGCTGTGGTCGTGCGCACCGCCAGCGGGGTCTACGCCCTGACGAGTCCACGCGCAGTGGCGTCCGGCTTGGGCAGTACCGCGCTCTCACTCGACTGGAGCAACAGCGACACCATCGTGATCGCGCGCAGTGGAGCCGACATACCGGTCGTCCAGGTCGCGATCGACGGCTCACGAATGGACGCGCTGCCGAGTGGAAACCTGACCGCTCCCGTCACCTCCGTGGATGCATCGCCGACCACCGAGTACGTCGCCGACGCGCGTGCGGTGTTCCAACTGAACAACAACGACCCCGCCGGGGATCGCCGCTGGCGTGAGGTGACCGTGCTGACCGGACAGAAGGCGATTCCGGTTCTGCCTGGCTGACGCCTCTGCGCTCTGGTGAATGTCTGCGCTCTGATGCATGTCGGTGCTCAGGTTCATGATTCGGCCATGGGGGACAAGAAATTCGGTGCCGGTCTGCTCGACCTGCTGTTGCCACGCGAGTGTGGTGGGTGTGGCCGCTCGGGGACTCTGTGGTGCGGTGAGTGCGCGGAACTGCTGCGCGATCATCCGCTTCAACTGAGTCCGCGCGTGGATCCGGGCGTGCCCGTCTGGGCACTCGGCCGCTACGACGGCCCCAGGCGGCGCAGTGTGATCGAGATGAAGGAACGGGGTCGTCGGGACCTCGCGATGCCTCTGGGGATCGCTGTGGCCGACGCGTTGGCCACTCTGGAACGGTGGGGCGAGCTCGGCAGCGGGGGTCGTCCGCCGATCGTGCTGGTGCCGGCTCCCACGCGCGCCCGAGCGGCGCGATCTCGCGGGGGTGATCCGGTTCGCCGGATAGCCGAAAGTATGCGCGGAAAGCGGGAAATTGGTTCTGTCGCGGGTCGTCCGGTACGTGTCTGTCCGATTCTCCGGATGACGCGAGGTGTACGTGACTCGGTGGGACTGTCCGCGGCCGACCGGGTGACCAACGTGAACGGTCATGTGTCTCTCGACACCACTGCGATCTCTTCGATTGCCGGGGACAGTGACATCGTCCTGCTCGACGACGTCCTCACCACGGGAGCGACTGCGGCAGAGTCGGTTCGGGCCCTCTCGCTCAGTGGGATTCGGACAACTCTCGTGCTTGTCCTTGCAGGGGCTTAGATGAATTTCGTTGGAACAGTGGCACTCGCGCGCGTTACGTACTAGCGTCGGCGGCACACCCGAAAATACTGGTAGGAGGTGGTACTTCGATACTGGTGCCGGGCGGATCCCCTCTCGGTACTTGCAGAATTTGCCGCCGCCCACCGTGGGGCGGGGCCGTAATTGGGAGGTACGAGTGACGACCCCTTCGCAAGCCTCGTTTTTCATCGAGGACGCCACCATCGAGCGTTCCGAGAATGCCGCAGCTCCGAGATCCGACGTCGTAGTCAAGGGACGAAATGTCGAGATCCCCGATCACTTCCGAATCTACGTTTCGGAAAAGCTGGCGCGACTCGAACACTTCGACCCCTCCATATTCCACTTCGACGTGGAACTCCAACATGAACGCAACCGACGACAGGCCAAGAGTTGCCAGCGCGTCGAGATCACCGCTCGAGGTAAAGGCCCGGTGGCCCGAGCCGAAGCGTCCGCAGACAGCTTCTACGCCGCCTTCGAATCGGTGATCGACAAGCTCGAGAGTCGCCTCCGTCGAACCAAGGACCGCAAGAAGGTCCATTACGGCGACAAGCGACCGGTGTCCGTCGCGGAGGCAACCGCCTCCCTCGTCGACGCAGACTCACTCGGAGTCACACCGGACATTTCGCTGAACGGTCAAGAGCCGGACGAGTACGACGGCCCGGGACGCGTGGTCCGCACGAAGGATCACCCGGCCGAGCCGATGACCATCGACGACGCTCTCTACGAGATGGAACTGGTCGGACACGACTTCTTTCTCTTCCATGACAAGGAGTCGGACAAGCCGTCCGTCGTCTACCGTCGTCACGCTTTCGACTACGGATTGATCCGCCTGACATGACCCAATCGGTGGTGGGTTTGCTCGCTCGCCGCCGGTAGCGCCTACCATGGAATCCGGCCGGAGTTTTCGGACCCCGGCCGGATTTTCAGTGTGTGACCCCCTGTCGCCGAAGATTGAGGACGAAGAAGACTGTGCCGTCGCTGTCGCTATCGAAGCTGCTCCGTGTTGGTGAAGGTCGCATGGTCAAGCGGCTCAAGCACATCGCCGAGCATGTGGAATCTCTGTCGCCCGATGTCGAAGGCCTGACAGACGAGCAACTCAAAGCCAAGACCACCGAGTTCCGTGAGCGCTATGCCGCCGGGGAAACTCTCGACGAGTTGCTGCCCGAGGCATTCTCGGTTGCCCGCGAGGCGTCGTGGCGCGTGATCGACCAGAAGCACTTCCACGTGCAGATCATGGGCGGCGCGGCCCTGCACTTCGGCAACGTCGCCGAGATGAAGACCGGTGAGGGCAAGACCCTGACCTGTGTTCTTCCGGCATACCTGAACGCGATCGCGGGTGACGGCGTCCACGTGGTGACGGTCAACGACTACCTCGCCAAGCGTGACTCCGAGTGGATGGGCCGCGTTCACCGCGCCCTCGGCCTCGAGACCAGTGTGATCCTCTCGGGTATGACGCCGGCCGAGCGCCGCGTCGCCTACGCAGCCGACATCACGTACGGCACCAACAACGAGTTCGGCTTCGACTACCTGCGCGACAACATGACGCATTCGTTGGACGACCTGGTCCAGCGTGGCCATGCGTTTGCCATCGTGGACGAGGTCGACTCGATCCTCATCGACGAAGCCCGAACCCCCCTCATCATCTCGGGCCCGGCCGACGGCTCCAGCAAGTGGTACAGCGAGTTCGCGCGCATCGCGCCGCTGCTGAAGAAGGACGTTCACTACGAGGTCGACATCCGCAAGCGCACCATCGGTGTGCACGAGGCGGGCGTCGAACTGGTCGAGGACCAGCTCGGTATCGACAACCTGTACGAAGCCGCGAATTCGCCGCTGGTGAGCTACTTGAACAACGCGATCAAGGCCAAGGAGCTCTACACCAAGGACAAGGACTACATCGTCCGCGACGGTGAGGTCATCATCGTCGACGAGTTCACCGGCCGCGTGCTGGTCGGCCGCCGCTACAACGAGGGCATGCACCAGGCGATCGAGGCCAAGGAGAAGGTGGAGATCAAGGCGGAGAACCAGACCCTTGCCACCATCACCCTGCAGAACTACTTCCGTCTGTACGACAAGTTGTCGGGCATGACGGGTACCGCCGAGACGGAAGCTGCCGAGCTTCACCAGACTTACACGCTCGGTGTGATCCCGATCCCGACCAACCGTCCGATGGTCCGAGTCGACAACGGCGACCTCATCTACAAGACCGAGGAAGCCAAGTTCGACGCGGTGGTCGACGACGTCGTCGAGCGCCACGAGAACGGCCAGCCCGTCCTGATCGGTACCACCAGCGTCGAGCGCTCGGAGTACCTGTCCAAGCAGTTCACCAAGCGCGGCGTTGCCCACAACGTCCTCAACGCCAAGTTCCACGAGAAGGAAGCGACCATCATCGCCGAGGCCGGTCGCTCCGGCGCGGTCACCGTCGCGACCAACATGGCCGGCCGCGGTACCGACGTCGTGCTCGGTGGTAACCCGGACATCATCGCGGACATCGCGCTGCGCAAGAAGGGCCTCGACCCGGTCACGACGCCGGACGAGTACGAGGCAGCTTGGGACGCAGTCCTGGACGAGGTCAAGGCTGAGGTCAAGGCAGACGCCGAGAAGGTCCGCGATGCCGGCGGCCTGTACGTCCTGGGCACCGAGCGTCACGAATCGCGCCGAATCGACAACCAGTTGCGTGGTCGTTCCGGACGTCAGGGTGATCCCGGCGAATCGCGGTTCTACCTCTCGCTCGGTGACGAGCTCATGCGCCGTTTCAACGGTTCGGCACTCGAGTCGATCATGACGCGCCTGAACCTGCCCGACGACGTCCCGATCGAAGCCAAAATGGTCTCGAAGGCCATCAAGAGCGCTCAGACCCAGGTGGAGCAGCAGAACTTCGAAATTCGCAAGAATGTCCTCAAGTACGACGAGGTCATGAACCAGCAGCGAACGGTCATCTACAAGGAGCGCCGCCAGATCCTCGAGGGTGAGGACATGGAAGGCCAGGTCGAGCAGATGATCACTGACGTGGTCACCGCCTACGTCGACGGTGCCACCGCCGAGGGATACGTCGAGGACTGGGATCTCGAGCAGCTGTGGACTGCGCTGAAGACGCTGTACCCGGTCGGCATCGATCACAAGACGTTGGCAGGGGAGGACGGCGCAGGCATCAACAGTGACCTGAGCCGTGACGACCTGCGAACCGCTTTGCTCGAAGACGCCCACGCGGCGTACAAGAAGCGCGAAGCCGAGATCGATGCGATCGCCGGCGAAAACGGTATGCGTGAACTCGAGCGTCGTGTCTTCCTCTCGGTCCTGGACCGTAAGTGGCGTGAGCATCTCTACGAGATGGATTACCTCAAGGAGGGAATCGGTCTGCGTGCGATGGCCCAGCGCGATCCGCTGGTCGAGTACCAGCGCGAGGGTTACGACATGTTCATCGGCATGCTCGACGGATTGAAGGAAGAGTCCGTCGGATTCCTCTTCAACCTGCAGGTCGAGGCAGCTCCGGCGCAGCCCGCAAGTGGAATTTCCGTCACCGCGGGCTCTGCCGCCGCGGCGTCCGCCACGGCGCCCAAGCCGCTCCCCACGCAGGAGGCTGCGGCCAGGACAGCCGGAACTGCCGCCCCGACGGCGTTGCGCGCCAAGGGACTTGACGACGAAGGTCCGTCGCGTCTGACGTACACCGGCCCGGACGAGGACGGCAAGGCAAAGGCAACACGTGACTCGGCTGCCGACACCGGCGACGGTGCCGCCTCTCGTCGCGAACGTCGTGAAGCCGCACGGACGCAGTCGAAGAGCAATCGAGCTCCGAAGTCCAAGCGCAAGCGCTGAGGTATTAGCGCAGTCAGTACTCGGCAGGCTGGACGGTCACACCACGTGTAGTGCGGTGACCGTCCAGCCTGTTTCGTCTGTGTGGTCGATCCGGCCTGCGACGGCAAAAGTCTGCGTGCCTCGTGTGTACGTCGCACAGACTTCGGCGGTACTCTCCGACACTGCTTGAACGTGGGTGCGGTGAACGGCCGCGCCGCCCAGCTTCCGGGCCGAGAAATCCGAAGTGTAAAGTCTCGCAACAACTTCCAGGGCGGACGGCGTCAACACACCTTTGAGCTGCCGTGGATTTCGTCGTCGGTCGACGGTTTCGAGAACCAGACGTAGTGATCGGTTCCAGAAGATGTCGGCACCTACCAGCCGCGGTTCCGGAGCGTGAGTGAACCCGGTACTGGGCGACGTTCCGTTGTGTGGCGTCTTTCGCGGGCGACGCAGCATCCGGTCTGTTCGGCACTGCGTTCGGTCTGGCCGGCACTGGGGCCGCGACAGCACGACGGTATGCGGGTGAGGCTCGAATTGCGGCGCCGGCTCGAGAACGATCTTGCAGTCCTGCTCCATGACATCCCCCCGGATGATCCTGCGTCCGAGACAGCTGTCTCGGACTTCGCTCCCCCGAGCGATGGTGAGAAGCATGACACGAATCGCTCGAGATGTCGCCGTGATCACCATCGCGACTTAGGGTGATGGCGTGCGGGGACTTCTGTTGGATGTCGGTGGCGTGCTGTTCGGTCCGGGATCGGATCTCGACGGCTTGAGCGCGGTCGTGCGCGCGGTGAAGGCCCGCGGAATCGTGACGGGAATCGTCAGCAACGATCCCGGCGGCGCCAGTGCTCAGTGGTTGCGGGATCTCGGCGACGGGGTCTTGGTCGACGACGTGATCTTGTCCGGTGATGTCGAGATGGCAAAGCCCGACGCCGAGATCTATCTGTTGGCAGCGAGTCGTTTGGGCGTCGAGCCGGAGGATTTCGTTTTCGTGGATGATCTCGAAATCAACGTCCGGGCGGCTGTGGCCGTCGGGATGGTCGGGGTCCATCACGTCGGCTCGGAATCGACCATCGAGGAGTTGTCGATTCTGTTCGATCTCGGCGAAGGAGGGGACACGAAGCCATGGTGAACAGACTGACGACTCAGGATGCCGCTTTCTACTTCCTCGAAGCCGGGACGACGCCGATGCATGTCGGCTCGTTGGGGATCTTCAGGCAACTGCGAAACGGGATCGATCACGAGGAGTTGCTTCGACTTGTCGAAGAGCGGCTCGGATCGGTTCCGCGATACCGACAGAGAGTTCGCGAGGTGGCGTTCGGTCTGGCCCGCCCGGTATGGGTGGACGACTCGGATTTCGACATCACTTATCACGTTCGCCGATCTGCTCTGCCCAAACCGGGTTCCGACGAACAGCTGATGGATCTGATCGCGCGGCTGACGTCGAGACCACTCGACAGCACGAGGCCGTTGTGGGAGATGTACCTGGTCGAGGGGCTGACCAGAAACAGATTTGCCATCTTCACGAAGTCTCATTCGTCGTTGGTGGACGGCGAGGCGGCTCCAGAGATCAGTCAGGTGATCTTCGATCCGGAGAAGAATCGAGCGCCAGGCCCCGAAGAATTGTGGATGCCCGCCAGGCCGCCGAGCGATACCAGCTTGTTGGTCAGTGCACTGGCGGATCTCGTGACGAGCCCGGGGGAGGGGATCGCACGGGCGCGTGCAGCGTTCAACGACGTGACCACGTCCGTCACCGAGGCTGTGAGTGCACTCGGGAAACTCGCGGAAGTGGTTCGAACGGCGACGCAGGTAGCCCCGTCGAGCCCGCTCAACGCCACCATTTCGCGCAATCGACGCCTTGCGGTGGCCAAGACGTCTCTGGAGGACTATCGACGCATTCGTGCGCGGTACGGGTGCGAGATCAACGACGTGATTCTGACCGTCATCGCAGGTGCGATGCGGAACTGGTTGCTCTCGCGCGGTGAACCGGTGACCGAGGCGACCATCGTGCGAGCGATGGTGCCCATGTCGGTCTACACCGACGGCCCGGAGAGTCCTGACGTCGACGATCCGCAAGCGCCCGGACATGTTTCCTCGTTCCTCATCGACCTGCCTGTCGGTGAACCCAACGCGGTGGTTCGGCTCTCGCACGTGGCCCATGCGACGGAGGCATTCGCGCGTCAGGGTCGGCGGGTCACCGCGCAGACGATGGTGCGAATGTCCGGGTTTGCGCCGGCGACGCTGCATGCGATGAGCTCCCGCGCGGCCAGTAGTCTGTCGCAGCGAATGTTCAACTTGATGATCACCAATGCGCCAGGGCCGCAATTTCCGCTTTACCTCGGTGGTGCTCGGATGCTCGAGATGTATCCCGTGTCGCCACTGCTCAAGAATCAGACACTCAGCATCGCCCTGACGTCGTACGACGGAAATGTCTACTACGGTTTGAATGCCGACCGTGACGCGATGTCGGACGTCGACGTCGTTCGTTCGCTGATCTTCGAGTCACTCGAGGAATTGACGGATGCGAGTCGGTGACGAACGAGCATGAAGGTGGTCTCATGAGGGTGTACGTACCGGCGACGGTCGAGATTTTGCAGCAGTTGGTCGCAGATCAGGAGTTCGACCCTATGAGCCGGACGGCTTTTGCGGTCACCCCGACTCTGCGTGAGTCGTACGCGGCGGGGGACGACGACGAGTTGGCCGAGGTCGCAATGGGTGAGGCTGCGCGTGCGTCGCTGCGGCTGATCGCCGGAACCGAGGGTGACGTCACCTTCCGGCGTGCTG
The DNA here is from genome assembly GCF_001445685.1 of Rhodococcus sp. KB6. Taxonomy (NCBI): domain Bacteria; kingdom Bacillati; phylum Actinomycetota; class Actinomycetes; order Mycobacteriales; family Nocardiaceae; genus Rhodococcus; species Rhodococcus sp. KB6. The sequence continues at coordinate 313,430 of NZ_LNAK01000151.1, forward strand.
TCGTTGCCGCCGACGTCGACGATGCCGATGTGAAGTTACGGCCCGATCTCGACGATTCGGTAGTCCGATTGGCGGGTCCTGTCACGATGGCTCAGGTTGCATCTGTGCATGTCGACCTCGAACAGGCAGAATCGGACATCGAGCGCGCTGCTGGCATAGTCGACGCGGCGGATCTCGGTGACGCCGATGCCGAGTTCACGCTCGGTGACGCGGAGGACCACGAGTTGGCGTGGTACGCCGCGCAGGAGTTGCCGTTCTTGCTCGACCTGCTGTGAATGTGCTTACCGTGAAGTAACCTACGGTACCGTAACCTGATAACCTACGGTACCGTAGGCAGTGGGTTCGGAAGGTGAGAGGTGGAGGTCTGATGGGTCTGAAGGACTGGATCGAGGCACCGGCAGCGTCGGTAGTTCCGGCAGCGCGGTCGAAGCTCAATCTGCTTCGCGGTGCGGCGGCTCGGCTGACCACACCATTGCTTCCCGACGACTATCTGCACCTCGCGAATCCGTTGTGGTCCGCGCGCGAGCTGCGCGGCCAGATCGTCGAAGTCCGGCCCGAGACCACGGACTCGGCGACCATCGTCATCAAGCCGGGTTGGGGATTCGACTTCAACTACCAGCCGGGGCAGTACATCGGCATCGGTCTGCATATCGACGGCCGTTGGCATTGGCGGTCGTACTCACTTACCTCGCCTCCCAACTGGGAGAACAAGCGCATTTCCATCGCGGTCAAGGCCATGCCCGAGGGCTTTCTCTCGAGCCACCTCGTCAGCGGGGCCGTGCCGTCGGGAACCATCGTTCGACTGGCCACGCCTTCGGGCAACTTCGCGTTGCCGGATCCGCCGCCGGAGAAGATTCTGTTCATCACCGCCGGCAGTGGCATCACTCCGGTCATGGGCATGTTGCGGACGATGAACCGGCGCGGTCAATTGCCCGACGTCATGCACATCCACTCGGCTCCGACGGAATCCGACGTGATGTTCGCCGACGAACTCACAGCACTGCACGCCGAGCACGAGGACTTCGTGAGCCACGTGCAACTCACGCGACGTGACGGAAAGTTCAAACTCAGTTCTCTCGACACGGTCTGCCCCGACTGGCGCGAGCGCCACACCTGGGCGTGCGGACCCCTCCCGTTGCTCGACGAGCTCGAAGACGTCTGGAAGGCGGAAGGCATCGAGGATCGACTCCACATGGAGCGGTTCGCCGTATCGCGCATCGATGCTTCGGCCGACGGTGGCACGGTCACGTTCGAGAAGTCGGGTAAGACGATCACCGTCGACGGTGCGACGACGCTTCTGGAGGCGGGCGAGCAGTCCGGTGCCTTGATGCCGTTCGGTTGCCGCATGGGCATCTGCCAGACGTGTGTCGTACCTCTCGTTGCCGGCCACGCGATCGATCTACGCTCGGGGAAACAGCACGCGGAGGGCGAGCGCATCCAGACGTGCATCTCCGCCGCCGCCGGCGACTGTACGCTGGACGCATAGCTTCTAGGCACACGGAGGACCACGGTGGCCATCACCGATATCAAAGAGTTTTCGCACCTCACCGAGGCCGATGTCGAAGCTCTCGGACGTGAACTCGATCAGATTCGACTCGACATCGAAGACTCTCGTGGGATCCGGGACGCCCGCTACATTCGTCGCGTCATTCGCGTCCAGCGGGCGTTGGAGCTCGGCGGGCGTATCGCATTGTTCGGCAGTCGGTACCGACCGGCATGGTTGGTCGGCACGACCCTGCTGAGCCTGTCGAAGATCATCGAGAACATGGAGCTCGGGCATAACGTCATGCACGGGCAATGGGACTGGATGAACGATCCCGAGATTCACTCCGTCTCGTGGGAGTGGGATCAGACCGGTCCTTCCGAGCATTGGAAGCGCGCCCACAACTACCAGCACCACACGTACACCAACGTCGTCGGCATGGACGAGGATCTCGGTTTCGGGATTCTGCGTATGACTCGTGACGAGCCGTGGAAGCCGATCAACCTCTTCCAGCCGATCGCCAACGTGATCTTGGCGGCCACGTTCGAGTGGGGCATCGCGCTGCACGACCTCACGGCGGCAGCCGAGTTGGAGGGCGCGGAAAAGGGGCAGCTGAACTCGCAGGCGAACAAAGACTTCGCGCGCAAGATCTTTCGTCAGGTGGGCAAGGACTTCATCTTGTTCCCGGCGCTGACGGGGCCGGCGTGGAAGTCGACCATGTCGGCCAATGCGACCGCGAACCTCGTGCGCAACCTGTGGGCGTACGTCGTCATCTTCTGTGGCCACTTCCCGGACGGTGCCGAGAAGTTCACTGTTGCCGAATTCGAGCAGGAGACTCGTCACGAGTGGTACCTGCGCCAGATGCTCGGTAGTGCGAACTTCAATTCCGGCAAGCTCATGGGACTCATGAGCGGCAATCTGAGCTACCAGATCGAGCACCACGTGTTTCCTGATCTGCCGAGTAACCGCTATCCCGAAATCGCTGTGAAGATGCGTGCATTGTGCGAGAAGTTCGATCTCCCGTACACCACCGGCTCGCTCTTCAAGCAGTATCTTCTGGCTCTGCGCACCATCCACAAGTTGGCTTTGCCGGACAAGTGGCTGACCGCAACCTCGGACAATGCTCCGGAAACGTCTTCGGAACTGCGGTTCCGCGACTCGGGATTCCGGGACGCAGCCATGGCGATGGTCGAGGACCTTCGTACCGATCCGATCACCGGTAAGCGTCTCGGTTTGCTGACCGCACTCAAGTCGCAGGCCCGTTCCCGCATGCCGAAGCGCCGGAAGTGATATAGGTTACATCGGGAAAAACCTAACCTACGGTGCCGTAAGTTACGCTACAGTAGGTGCAGTTGATCTGAACGATTCGAATCGATGATCGTTCTGCACTTACTACTTTGCGCCTAACTCACTGCTAGGAGGCTTTCCATGGCGATTGCAGATGTCAAGGAATACGCACATCTCACGGACGCCGACATCGAAGCGCTCGGCCGCGAACTCGACGCGATTCGTCGCGACATCGAGGAGTCGCGCGGCGAGAAGGATGCGCGATACGTGCGCAACGTCATTCGTCTGCAGCGTTCGCTCGAAATCGGCGGCCGCGCAGCGCTTTTCGCCAGCCGTCGTCGTCCGGCGTGGCTCGCCGGAGTTGGCCTGCTGACGCTCTCGAAGATCATCGAGAACATGGAACTCGGGCACAACGTGATGCACGGGCAGTGGGACTGGATGAACGACCCGGAGATCCACTCCACCTCGTGGGAGTGGGACGTCACCGGCCCGTCTGCGCACTGGAAGCAGACCCACAACTACCTGCATCACAAGTACACCAACGTCCTCGGAATGGACGACGACGTCGGATACGGACTCCTCCGCGTCACCCGCGATCAGCGCTGGAAGCCCTTCAACGCCGGCAACCTGGTCTACAACACGCTGCTCGCGCTGTTCTTCGAGTACGGCATCGCCGCACAGCACCTCGAGCTCGGCAAGGTGGCCAAGGGCCGCGCCGACAAGGAAGAGACGCAGCGCAAGCTCCGTGAGGTCGGCGAGAAGATCGGCAAGCAGGTCCTGCGCGACTACGTCATCTACCCGGCCATCACCGGCCCGGCGTGGAAGAGCACGTTGTCGGCCAACTTCACCGCCAACACTCTGCGGAACGTGTGGACCAACGCGGTCATCTTCTGCGGCCACTTCCCGGACGGTGCCGAGAAGTTCACCAAGGAAGACATCGACAAGGAAACGCAGGCTCAGTGGTACCTGCGTCAGATGCTCGGCAGCGCCAACATCGAGGGCAGCGCGCTCATGGACTTCATGACGGGCAACCTGAGCTACCAGATCGAGCACCACCTGTTCCCCGATCTGCCCAGCAACCGCTACAAGGACATCGCGGTCACGGTGCGTCAGCTCGCGGACAAGTACGACTTGCCGTACACGACGGGCCCGCTTGCCGTGCAGTACGCCAAGTCCTGGCGCACCATCGCCAAGCTGTCGCTGCCCAACAAGTACCTCAAGGACACCGTCGACAATGCGCCCGAGACGGCGTCGGAGCGGATGTTCGACGGCGAACTTACCTCGACTGTCGATCCCGTGACCGGGCGTCGCAGTGGCCTCAAGAGCGCCATCGCACGTAAGCGCAAGAGCGGAAAGCTGCGCAGCCTCCTCGGCCTGCGCTGATCGTCGACTGCGCTGACCGTAGACAGCAAGCGGCCCGACACCATTCGATGGTGTCGGGCCGCTTTGCTGTTCTCGCCCGGAACGTCGCTCGGGGGCGCTCAGTACTGATCGTTGGACTTGATCGCTTCCAGCAGTTGTCGCACAGCGACGACGCGTCGAGCTGATTTGCCCTCCAGCAGGTCGAGCTTGCATTCGGGATCTGCCGGCGGTCCGAGGTGCGTGCATCCGCGCGGGCAATCCTCGATCGCCGCAGCGAGATCCGAGAACGCCGCCACCACGTTCTCGGGCGAGATGTGCGCCAGACCGAACGAACGGATGCCCGGGGTGTCGATCACCCAGCCGCCACCGGCGAGCGGGAGTGCCACCGATTGCGTCGACGTGTGCCGGCCCTTGCCGACGCCGGATACGATGCCGACCGCTCGATTGGCATCGGGGACAAGGCGATTGACCAGTGTCGACTTTCCGACGCCGGAATGTCCGATCAGGGCGGTCAACTTGTGCTCGAGGATCTGCGTCAGTTCGTCCAGGGGATCGTCGCGACCGGCGACGACCACTTGGATGTCGAGGTCGGCGAACGTGCTCGCGAATTCCTCCGGCGGTTCGAGGTCGCTCTTGGTCAGGCAGACGATCGGCGTCAGGCCACCCACGTAGGCGGCGACCAGTGCGCGCTCGACGAAGCCGGTGCGCGGTGGGGGATCGGCGAGTGCCACGACGATGAGAAGCTGCTCCGCGTTCGCGACGACGATACGTTCGAAGGGATCGGTGTCGTCGGCGGTCCGTCGCAGAACCGTCGAACGCTCGGAGACCCGGACGATGCGCGCCAGGGTGTCGGTTTTGCCCGACAGATCGCCGACTATGTCCACCTGATCGCCGACGACGATGGGGGTTCGGCCAAGTTCGCGGGCGCGCATCGTGACGATCAGCCGGTCGGGATCGCCGCCGAGGACGCAACCCCAACGGCCACGATCCTTCGACACCACCATCCCCGATTCGGCCGAGAGATGTTCGGGCCGAGTCTTCGTACGGGGGCGGGATCCGCGCCCGGGGCGTACCCGGACGTCGGACTCGTCGTACTGCCGCGGACTCAGAAGCTTGCCTTCGGTGTCGCCGGCGAACTCTCGAGCATGTCGATCCACATGTTCTCGAAGCCGGGCAGTGTCTTGGCGGTGGTTCCGACATCGTCGACGTCGACGCCGTCGACGACCAGGCCGATGATGGCGCCGGCTGTTGCCATGCGGTGGTCGGCATACGAGAGCCATTGTCCGCCATGGAGTTCCGCGGGAACGATCGTCAGGCCGTCATCGGTTTCGGTGACGGAGCCGCCGAGTTTGTTGAGCTCGTCGGCGAGGGCGGTGAGACGGTCTGTCTCGTGCCCGCGCAGGTGCGCGATTCCTCGTAGATGCGAGGTGCCCTCGGCGAGAGCGGCCAGGGCCGCCACGGTGGGGGTCAGCTCTCCCACGTCGTGGAGGTCGATGTCGATGCCGCGCAGTTTCTCCGGGCCGCGGACAGTCAGGACACCATCGGCGAGAGTGACGTCGGCCCCCATCGAGGCGAGGATCCCGCGGATCGCGTCGCCGGGTTGCGTCGTCGACGACGGCCACATCGGGACGCTGACGGTTCCGCCGGTCACTGCGGCAGCGGCCAGGAACGGTGTGGCGTTGGAGAGATCGGGTTCGATCGCCCAGTCCACGGCGCGCACCGGCCCCGGTGCCACACGCCAGGTGTCCGCGTCACCGCCCGTGGCTGGCGTCGTCACGGAAACTCCGGCCTCGCGGAGCATCTCGACGGTCATGTCGATGTGTGGCATGGACGGGACGGGCTTGCCGTCGTGGTGAACGGTGACACCCTCTTCGAACGCAGCAGCCGAGAGCAGGAGACCGGAGACGAACTGCGACGAACCGGATGCGTCGATGGTGACCGTCCCGCCGCGTAGGGATCCGGTTCCGGTGACGGTGAACGGGAGTGCGTCACCCTCGATCCGAGCGCCGAGACCGCGCAGTGCTTCCAAGATGGTGCCGAGCGGTCGTGTGCGTGCTTGCTCGTCGCCGTCGAAGTGGACGATGCCGTCGGCCATCGCGGCGAGTGGCGGCAGGAAGCGCATCACGGTGCCGGCCAGGCCGCAGTCGACCTCGCCGCCGCGCAGGGGTCCAGGGGTGATGCGAAGCGTGGTCGCATCACCGGCTTCCTCGACGCCGATGCCGAGGTCACGCAGAGCTGCGATCATCAGGTCGGCGTCACGGCTGCGGAGTGCACCGGTGATCGTGGACGGGCCATCCGCAAGTGCGGCCAGAATCAGAGCTCGATTGGTGATGGACTTGGATCCGGGCAGCGTCACCACTGCATCGACGGGTGCTTGGGCCCTCGGGGCGCTCCACAGACTCAGACTCACATGGTCCATCTTCTCTCATCGGTGGGGGAATGGTCGAAACCGTGCCACCCTGGGTGTCATGTGCGGAAGGTATGCGACCACAGCGGACCCGGCCACCCTGGCGGTGGAACTCGACGCGCTCGACGAGACCGACCACTCGGCGCCCGTCGAAGCCGATTACAACGTGGCCCCCACGACCGAGGTGTTGACCGTCGTCGAACGCCACGATCGGGAGAACCCCGACAGCGATCCGACCAAGAGGATTCGGCGGATGCGGTGGGGATTGGTGCCGTCGTGGACCAAGGAACTGGGCAAAGGCCCGGTCCTGTTCAACGCCCGCGCCGACTCGCTGGCGGAGAAGCCGGCGTTTCGGACCGCCTTCAAGTTCAAGCGTTGCCTGGTCCCCATGGACGGGTGGTACGAGTGGCAGACCGAGGCCACCGGCGGGAAGAAGGCAGCGAAGATTCCTTACTACATGCACCCCGACGACGGATCACGGCTGTTCATGGCGGGCGTGTGGTCTGCCTGGCGGGACCCGAGTGTCGAGAACGCGAGCCCCGTTCTGAGCTGCTCGATCGTCACGGTCGACTCTCTCGGTCACCTCGAGCAGGTTCACGACCGCATGCCCCTCGCCCTGCCTCGTGACCGCTGGGAGGCGTGGCTCGATCCCGACAACACCGTCGATTCGGCTCTGCTCGAACCGGTACCGGACCTCTTCGAGCGGATCGACGTCGATCGAGTCCGGCCGCTGGTCAACAGTGTCAAGAACAACGGGCACGAGTTGATCGAGCCGGACGTCGACCGTGCCGGCGAGCAGATCAGCCTGCTCTAGCAGTCAGCCGAGAGCCCAGGTGACGGTCACTTCGAACGAGACCTGCTGGGTTCCCGGGGCGAGAACCATGTCGGACATCGAGGCGTCGGGAGCGCGCATGGTCTGACCGCCACTCGTGTCGTGTGCCTCGGTGATGGTCACGACGTTTTCGAGCGACGTCCCGGACAGATCCGCGTACTGCTCGGCACGGTTCTTCGCGTCCTCGAAGGCACGGGTGCGAGCGTCGGTCAGAAGCTGAGAGTCGTCGTCGATGGCGAAGGCGACGTTACCGAGCCGTGCCGCGTTTCCGCCCGCCGCGATGCCGGCGTCCAGGACAGAAGAGGCCTTGTCGAGATCGCGGACGACGATTCGTACCGAGTTGGTCGCCCGGTAGCCGGTCACGTTGCCGCCGACGAACGGTCCGCCGCTGGCGTCGTACTGCGGCTGGACGGACAGATCGCTTGTCTGCACGTCCTCGGGGGCAACCCCGGCGGCGACTATCGCGTCGATCATCTGACGGGCCTTGTCATTCGCCTCCGAGACCGCTCCCGATACATCCGGGGCAACCACCTCGATGCCGATGTCGGCATTGAGGATGTCCGGCGCCCCGCGGACCTGCCCTGATCCGACTACCGTGACTTCCTTGGCGGCATTGTCCGAACTCCCGCAGGCCGTCAGCGAGACGGTGAGAGCTGCCGTCGCAGCGGTCAGTGCAAGAGTTTTCAGGTGTGGTCGCATGGTGAGACCGTAGCGACCGGATACTCAGCCCGCCGTGATTTGCGCCGTGACCGCGCCACTGAGCTGCGCGAGGTCCGTCGGAGCCAGCTCGATTTCGAGGCCGCGTCGGCCGGCGCTGCAGAGAACGCGGTCCCAGTCGAGCGCCGACGCATCGATCACGGTCGGCAGTTTCTTGCGCTGGCCGAGCGGTGAGATACCGCCGAAGACGTAGCCGCTCGAGCGCTCGGCTTCGGCGCGATCGGCCATGACGGCTTTGCTCGCACCGAGGGCAGCGGCTGCAGCCTTGAGGGAGAGCTTGTCCGGGACCGGCAGAACCGCGACGGCGAGCTTGCCGGTGTCGAGTTTGACGACCAAGGTCTTGAAGATCTGGGCAGCCACGACACCTGTCGACTCTGCCAGTGCAGTGACCGCCTCGTCGCCGAAAGATTCGGCGCGAGGATCGTGGTCGTAGCTGTGGACGCGGTGCGGTGTCTTCGACTTGTCGAGAAGTACGGTCGCAGGGGTCGCTGTTCCGGCCATGAGGAACACCCTATGTGGATCGCCGACAGGTGCATCCGACCAGGCCGGGAACAGAGTCGCTGACTCCCGTGTTGGTACCAGTTGATGAAACTTGTCCCGAGAAGCGAAGGAGCGACCGTGCTGGCTGTGTGTGAGCCACCACCGGCCCGTGGGTCGGATCTTCAGTTGGCGGTAACCTTGATCCCTACGGCTAGTGAAGGGATCAGAGTGCTGGAACACGACCGGCCCAAGGACGAACCGTCAGGGGTAGCTGAACCTATCGACGGCGCAGTGTCCGAAACGCCCGAAACTGCGGATGAGTTGATTGCCCGGTTCGAGCGCGACGCGCTCCCGCTGCTCGACCAGTTGTACGGCGCTGCCCTGCGCATGACGCGGAATCCGGCTGATGCCGAGGATCTCGTGCAGGAGACGTACGTCAAGGCGTACACCGCTTTCCGTTCGTTCCGTGCCGGTACCAACCTGAAAGCCTGGCTGTACCGGATTCTCACGAACACCTACATCAACTCGTACCGCAAGAAGCAGCGCCAACCCGCGCAGTATCCGACGGACGAGATCACCGACTGGCAGTTGGCCGCCACCGCCGAGCACACTTCGACGGGGCTGCGATCGGCCGAGGTGGAGGCGCTCGACGCGTTGCCTGACGACGACATCAAGGCGGCGCTGCAGTCGCTTCCCGAGGAATTCCGTATGGCCGTGTACTACGCCGATGTCGAAGGATTCCCGTACAAGGAGATCGCGGAGATCATGGGCACACCCATCGGAACGGTGATGTCGCGACTGCACCGTGGTCGCAAGCAATTGCGTGGTCTTTTGGCCGATGTCGCAAAAGACCGGGGATTCAATCGGGACGGCGCGGTCGACACAGCCACAGTCGCAGCCACCGAGACGGAAGGTGTCACACGATGAGTGAGCAGGACGAATTCGAAAGGCTCGACTGCTCGGCAGTCATCGCCGACGTCTGGTTGATGCTCGACGGTGAATGCGACGATTCAAGTCGTGCTCGCCTGCAGCGTCATATCGACGATTGTGGATCGTGCCTCGAGGCCTACGGGATCGAAGAGAAGGTCAAGAGCCTGATCAACCGTAAGTGCGGTGGAGACCACGCGCCGGAAAGCCTGCGTCAGAGGCTCACCGTCGAGTTGCGTCGGACCATCGTCATAACGACTACCGAAACCGACAGCTAGCCCGTCAGCGAAGATCTGAGCGGCAGCAGTCGGAAGGCAGTAACGCCGAGGGGCGGGGAAGCAATGCTTCCCCGCCCCTCGGACGTTTTGTTGCGCTACATGTCAGGCGTTTGGACGCTTGCCATGGTTAGCGGCGTTGCCCTTACGGCTGCGCTTCTTACGACCACGCTTACCCATGATTGGTCTCCCTTCTGTTTCTTTCGCGTCATTGTTTCACGCCGATGCCGGTGTGGTTCCATTGGCAGGTCGATCGAGTGATCCGTCGACGTATTTTCGTGGTCAGAGTGCAGTTCCGACAGAAGTGAGGTTCACGATGGCAGAAGACGTGCGCGCCGAGATGGTTTCGACGGTCTACCAGGTCGTCGTGAGCGAGGGAGACGTCGTTGCGGACGGCGACACCCTGGTCATCCTCGAATCCATGAAGATGGAGATTCCCGTCCTGGCCGAGGTTCCGGGAACGGTGACGACGGTGGGCGTCAAGGTCGGCGACGTGATTCAGCAAGGCGATCTGATCGCCGTGATCTCCTAAGCCGGACGATGTCCACTCTCAGCGACCTCCTCGCCGAACACACCGACCTTCCCGGTGCGGCGGTCGACCATCTCCAGCGCGTCGTGGGGGAGTGGCAACTGCTCGCCGACCTCTCCTTTGCCGACGTTCTCTTGTGGGTGGGCACCGAATCGGAGAAGAACCGATCCGAGGGGACGGTCATCTGCGTAGCGCATTGCCGGCCGACAACGGCATCGACGGCTTTTCCGGAGGACGCGGTCGGAACGGTCGTTTCCGAGTCCGAGCACCCGCAGGTTCTTCGCGCTCTCGTGGAGGGCCGCGTCGTGCGCGGGGAAGACGAGACGTGGCGTGAAGGAATGCCGCCGCGTCGGGAAGCCGTTCCGGTGCGTCTGGACGGGCGAGTCATCGCGGTTCTGAGCCGCGACACCAACTTGTCGCACCAGCGAGCGCAGAGTCCACTCGAGCTCGCGTATCTCGATTGCGCCGAAGACCTGTGTCAGATGATCAGCGACGGAACCTTCCCGATCCGAGAATCGCGCTCCGACACGAACTCGAGCCCACGTGCGGGCGACGGTTTCATCCGCCTCGACACCGAAGGCACAGTCGTCTATGCCAGCCCGAACGCCCTCTCGGCCTATCACCGGATGGGTCTGAGCTCGGATCTGGTGGGCCAAGACCTCGCGGCACTGACCCGTTCGTTGGTCACCGACCCGTTCGAGTCTCAGGAAGCTGCGGGATACATCCGAGATACGTTGGCGGACAAGCCCGGTCGCCGTATGGAGATCGAGGCGCGCGGGGCAACCGTTCTGCTGCGGGCCCTGGTTCTCAAGCCTGGCGGCCGGCATGTCGGTGCTGCGGTCGTCGTCCGCGACGTCACCGAGGTCAAGCGTCGTGATCGCGCTCTGCTGAGCAAGGACGCAACCATCCGCGAGATTCACCATCGAGTGAAGAACAATCTGCAAACCGTCGCGGCGCTTCTGCGTCTACAGGCCAGGCGAACCGGCAACGACGAAGCGCGACAAGCGTTGACAGAGTCGGTGAGACGCGTGACGTCCATCGCCCTCGTTCACGACACCTTGTCGATGTCGGTGGACGAAGAGGTGGATCTCGACGAGGTGATCGACCGGTTGGTTCCCATGCTCTCCGATGTCGCGGGAGTAGGTGTGCCGGTGACGATTCGGCGTGAGGGCAGTTTCGGAGTGTTCTCCGCCGAGCGCGCCACCCCGCTGGTCATGGTGCTGACGGAGTTGGTGCAGAACGCGATCGAGCACGCTTTCGATCCGGGTGTGACCGGCACGGTCACACTCAGTGCCGAGCGTTCTGCACGCTGGTTGGACGTGATCATCCACGACAACGGGCGCGGCCTGCCGGAGAACTTCGACCTCGAGAAATCCGATCGCCTCGGACTCCAGATCGTGCGGACTCTGCTGGGCGCCGAACTCGGTGGCTCGCTCGGACTGCACCCGGGAAGCGGAGGCGGTACCGACGCGGTTCTGCGTGTGCCGCTCGGTAGACGTTCTGCGCGTTACTGATTCGAGCCGCGTTAGCGATTCGAGCAGACAAAAAGCCCGGCACCATGTGGTGCCGGGCTGTCGTCTTCGACTGTGCAGAGGGGCTGTTCTCCGCCGCGAGTCGAACGTCTCGGTTCTACCTAGACGGAAGTGCGTGCACGGGTACGTGCGTTACGACGCTTGAGTGCGCGACGCTCGTCTTCGCTCATTCCGCCCCAGACGCCTGCATCCTGGCCGGACTCGAGAGCCCACGACAGGCACTCGGCGGTGACGGGGCAGCGGTTGCAGACAACCTTGGCATCAGCGATCTGAGCGAGGGCCGGTCCACTGTTTCCCACAGGGAAGAACAGTTCGGGATCCTCGTCGCGACAGATTGCGTTGTGGCGCCAGTCCATCTTTTTTCGCTCCTTAATTGGGTGTGTATTCACACCATTTGGTACCAATGAGTTTGTGTGTGCGTCATCAATGTTTCCGCACTGTTACTTGTGAATGCTTTCACGAACTCGCGGTATGTCAATAGGTTTGAACGGGTTCGTGGGCCAACTCACTAATTTGTGACACACCTGACGGCCACCTGGGCGTCACCGGCATTTTACCCGATTTCGACCTTTTGGCACCAGAGTTTTTGCAGGTCAAACGTGTTGCCTGACTCACGTCGTAATCGGTGCGAACACTTCCAGCGCATCCGGGACCGAGGTGAATTCGACCTTTTCACGAAGTCCGATGTAGTCGCCGTCCATCTGCAGTCCGATCGGTCGCGACGATTCGATGGTGATTGTCGGGACGTCGTCGGTGCGTAAGAGGACCTTCGATTTCGGCTCCGCGCCGCGTGCGAGTAGTTGCCGCACAACCCGCAGGGACGGCAGAACTTTGGTGCTCGTCATGGCGAAGATGCCGAGTCCACTGTCGAAGGTCGTTCCCGGATTGGTGTGGACGGGACGCTCTTCCAGATATGTCCACGGGCTCGAGTTCGAGACGAATGCGTAGTGGACTCCGGAGACGGGATCCTGATCGGGAAGGTGGACGGTCAGCGCTGGTTCGGCTCGCTTGGCACGGAAGAACGCCGCGATCGCGGTTCGGACATACCGGGCGGGTGTGGCGGCGTCACCGTTCTTACGGCTGGCGTCGACGGCCTCGCACACATCGGCGTCGAGGCCCATTCCGGCGTTGAACGTGAACCAACGGTTGTCGCAGTGTGCGAGCCCGATTCGGCGCCTGGTGCGTTCGGAGAGGAGGTCGACGAGTTGGTTCGTGGCGTCGATCGGGTCGGCGGCAATACCGAGTGAGCGCGCGAAAACGTTTGCCGAGCCGCCTGGGACGACAGCGATCGTCGGGATCGGACCGACCGGAACCGATTTCATCGACGCGGGATGCGGTGACCCGAGCAGTCCGTTGACCACTTCGTTGACCGTTCCGTCGCCACCGTGGACGATCACCGAGCCGAAGCCGTCTTCGTGGGCTTCGCGCGCCAGTTCGGCAGCATGACCCCGATGTGTGGTGTGCGCCACAGTAAGTCGCACCCGACTCTCGAGGGCGTGTGCCAACAGGTCACGACCGGCAGCGGTGGTGGAGGTGGCATTGGGGTTGACGATCAGCAGTGCGCGCACGGGGCATGAGCCTATCCGGTGTCGTGTTCTAGGCTGGCCTCGTGCCGAATACCGCCAGTCCGAACGCCCTGCCCAAGACAGTCACATGGGCGGGTGCCCTCGTGACGCTTCAAGGGCTGGTTGCCGCCGGGTTCGCGATCGTCGCAGTGATTCGCGGTGCAACCGGCCACGATCAGAGCGTCACCAACGGATACGGATTTGCCGCCTGGGTCGCGATCCTCGGCGGCGCGGTGTTGGCTGCCGGTATCGCTTTGCTGACGGGCCGCCGGTGGGGCCGGGCAATCGCCGTCGTCGCGCAGTTGCTGCTCCTGCCGGTCGCCTGGTCGCTCCTGACCGATTCGCATCAGGTGCCGCTCGGCATCGTTCTGGGTGTCGTCGTTCTCGGCGCTCTGGGCTGCCTGTTCTCGGCTCCGACGTCTCGATGGATGGCAGCGGAGTACGGAGCGTACGCAGACGAGGTGTCGCCGGAAGAGGGACGCCCGGACGAGACCGACGAGCCGCGGGACAAGTAGGACGGAACGCCTACGCTGCTTCAGACCTACTCAGCTTCCGCTCTACTCAGCTTCGGCGGCGAGAGCTCCGAGGTGAGTACCGGTCAGGCGATACGTGGTCCACTCCGTCTTCGCGTCGGCGCCGAGTGACTCGTAGAACTTGATCGAGGGGGTGTTCCAGTTGAGCACCGACCAGGACAGCCGGGTGTAGTCGTTGTCGGTGCACTCCTTGGCGAGTGCGGCCAGAAGAGCCTTCCCGTGGCCTGATCCGCGCTGACTGGGCTTGACGTACAGGTCTTCGAGGTAGATGCCGTGAGCGCCGTCCCACGTCGAGAAATTGCGAAACCACAATGCCATGCCGACGACGTCGTCGGCCGAATTCACAGCGACGTGCGCGAAGGCCGTCGCGGCCGGCCCGAACAACGCCTCGCCGATCTGTTCCGCCTTCACGGTGCACTCGTCGAGTGCCTTCTGGTAGTCGGCCAACTCGTAGATCATGTCGGTGATCGGCTGGACGTCTGCGGGCGTGGCGCGTCGGATCATAAGGAGAATCTTAGGCCTCAAGCCTCGACGAGCGGCGGCACGTTGTGATGGACGAGGTGGGTGGCGCCGTGCTCGTAACCGAGAACCGAGTATGCGCCGGGGGACAAGGCGAAACGCTTTCCTTCCGTCACCGGGAGCTCGAGCCAGCGGGCGATGAGTGCGCGTGAGAAGTGGCCGTGCCCGATCAGGATCACGTCGCGTTCGGGTAGTTGCGAACGCACCATCGACAGCACCATGTCGGTGCGGGCGTGGATCTGATCGGCCTGCTCGCCGCCGGGGCACGGGTGCGTCCAGACGGTCCAATCGGGCACCGTTGCGCGGATCTCGGGCGTCGTGAGGCCTTCGTAATCGCCGTAGTCCCATTCGGACAGTGCATCCCAGGTTCGCTCTTCCGGCAGGCCGGCGAGATCGCCCGTCAACTGTGCGCGCAGCCGCGGACTCGTCAGAATCATGGGGTTCCGGAGGTCGAGGGTTCGCAAGCGATTTCCGGTCGCGGTTGCCTGCATCTCGCCGAGCGGAGTCAGCGGAACCTCGGTCCGGCCCGTGTGTTTCCCGGTGCGTGCCCACTCGGTTTCACCGTGTCGCATGAGTACGACGCGAGCACCGAGGGGGATCGACGAGGGGGCGGACTGGGACGTCATGTCGACCATCATTGCAGGCTGCCTCGCGTGTGTAGCTCGCCTCCTGGCGCGAAGTGCGCAAGGATCTACGTGTGACGACGGTTCTCGCAGTGGCGAATCAAAAGGGCGGCGTGGCTAAAACCACCACCGTCGCTTCTCTCGGTGCGGCTTTGTCCGCGCTCGGACAACGAGTTCTGGTGGTGGATCTCGACCCGCAGGGCTGCCTGACGTTCTCGCTCGGACACAACCCGGATCGCCTCGAGCGTTCGGTCAACGAGGTCCTGGCAGGTGATCTCGACGCGGTCGACGCCGTGCTGAAGACGGACGACGGTATGGATCTCCTGCCGGCCACGATCGATCTCGCGGGCGCCGAAGCGCTGCTCCTGATGCGACCCGGTCGAGAGTTCGCGCTCAAGCGGGCGCTGTCTCCGCTCCTGGGCTCTTACGACGTCATCATCATCGACTGCCCACCGTCGTTGGGTGTGCTCACACTCAACGGATTGACTGCGGCGCAGTCGGTTCTGGTTCCACTACAATGCGAAACCCTCGCACACCGCGGCGTCGGACAGCTGCTGCGTACGGTTCGTGAAGTCCAAGCCATCACCAACCCGGATCTTGTTCTGCTCGGCGCACTTCCGACTCTGTACGACGCTCGAACCACGCACAGTCGCGACGTGCTCGCCGACGTCAGCGACCGCTACTCCCTGGCCGTTCTGGCGCCTCCGATCCCACGCACCGTCAAGTTCGCCGAGGCGTCCGCGTCGGGTGCGACGGTCCTCGCCGGACGAAAGAACAAGGGCGCGGATGCCTATCGAGAACTCGCCGACAATCTCGTAAAGCATTGGGCTGGAAACGAAGTCGTGACTTTCGCGCCGGAACTGGCGATCTGAGGAAGGTGAGCTTCTAGCGCAGCGCGAACAAGGTATCGCCGCGCTGTTCCAGAATCGTCTCGCCCGCACTGGCGAGCACGATCGGCGTCGCCGTCTCACCGCGGTCGACTGCGATCATGCGCTGCACCGCTCCGTCCGACGGACTGACGGCTGCAATGCCGCCCGGAACCGGGATGAGCATCTGACCGGCAACCATGCTTCCGGGTCCTGACGTTCCGTTGACGATCCACGTCGGAGCCAGATCGCTCAGGCGCAGGTTGACGGTCTGCGAGCCTGTCCACCACGTGATCGAAGCCTTGTCGGCGTGGGTGCGGGCGCCTTCGGTCACCGTTCCCTCGATCGGATAGTCGACGATCGGATTGCCGGATCCGTCGAAAATAGTGATGCGAGAAACGGTTCCGTTGGCGGCAGGGAGGTAGACGGCCGTCTTTTCGCCGGCCACGGCAAGCAGGCGGGCGCCCTCGGAGTCGAGGAGAATCGCGGATCCGTACTCTTCGGGTTCCTGGGCGTCCTTGGGTGCGGGATTCATCACCGTCAACCTGTTGGAGGCTTCACCGGGGCAGCGTTCGAGTACCGAGACTCGGTTGGCGCTCGACGCAGCGTCGAGCAGCGTGCATCCGGTGCGGGGTTGCTTGTTGGGGTTGACCTTCGCGTCGACCCGGCCGTACTCGAGGGTTCGGACGAGGTCCGAGCGCCACAGCTCCATTCGCTCACTGCCGCGCGAAATCAGGTAGGTGCCGTCCGCTGAAAGGCTGACCGCGGAATCGGCGTCGCTGTTGCGCTGGTCCTTTCGGGCGCCGGTGTCGGCGACCAGTGACGTGACCTGAGAGCAACCGCGATCATCCTGATAGACGCTGACGACGCGATCCCACGAACCGATCGCGCCGCACAGCGGAATGTTGCGCGCGTATCGCCACACTTCTTCGCCCGTTGCCGGATCGCGGCCGATCACCTCGGTGCCGTCGGCGGTGACGACGGCATTTCCGACGGTGATCGGTGCCGTCGAGTCGGCACTGGGAGATTCCCACGTCTGTTTCAGGATGTCGGGTAACAACACCGACGTCGACAGAGGTGGGAGTGGAGATTCAGCGGTGACCGAGGTGGTTCCGCGCGCATCACTGCGCAACCACACAACGGTCACCGCCACGATTACGGCCAGCGCGATTGCCAGCGCACCGATCACATCTGAGCGAGTACGCCTTTCGGGAGCCAGCACATCGGCAGCTTACTCTGCGGCGCCTGCCGTCGCGGAAGCCGCGGGGCGACGACGCCGACGGCGACGCGGCTTGGCCGCTCCGTCTTCGTCCGAGTTCTCGGCAGCGGTTGCCGCGGGTGCCGAAGGGGGAGCTGTGGTGGCGCCGGCGGTGGTGGACGTCGCGGCGTCGGTCGAAGCGCCGGCGCGGGTGCGGCGACGGGTCCGGTTGCGGCGGGGAGCGGCCTTCTCTTCGTTGCCGTCCGAGTCGGTCGACTTCGGCGCGTCCGCTTTGTCCGTTGCTGCTTTGTCCGTTGCTGCCTTCTCAGGGGCGGCCTTGGCCTTGCGAACAGTGCCCTTGGCATCGGCCGGAATGGACAACTCTTCGTAGAGGTGCGGCGAGCTGGAGTAGGTCTCGACCGGGTCGGGGATTCCGAGGCTCAGTGCCTTGTCGATGAGCTGCCAGCGAGGGATGTCGTCCCAGTCGACCAGCGTGACGGCGATGCCGGTGCGTCCGGCGCGGCCGGTACGACCGATGCGGTGGACGTAGGTCTTCTCGTCCTCGGGGCACTGGTAGTTGATGACGTGGGTGACATCGTCGATGTCGATACCGCGGGCAGCGACGTCGGTGGCGACCAGAACGTCGACCTTGCCGTTACGGAAGCCCTTCAGCGCCTTTTCACGGGCGATCTGGCCGAGGTCACCGTGGACGGCACCGACGGAGAAGCCGCGCTCGGCGAGATCGTCGGCGACTTTCTGGGCTGTGCGCTTGGTGCGGGTGAAGATCATCGTCGCGCCGCGGCCTTCGGCCTGCAGAACACGGGCGACCATCTCGGCCTTGTCGAGCGCGTGTGCACGGTAGATGTGCTGGCTGGTGCGATCGTGCACCGCGGAGGATTCGGCCTCTTCGGCGCGGATGTGCGTCGGCTGCGTCAGGAAGGTGCGAGCCAGGGTGATGATCGGGCCGGGCATCGTCGCGGAGAAGAGCATCGTCTGACGCTTGTCGGGGACCATGCCCATGAGGCGTTCGATGTCGGGGAGGAATCCCAGGTCGAGCATTTCGTCGGCCTCGTCGAGGACGAGAACGCCCACCTTGCCCAGGATCAGGTGCGACTGGTTGGCGAGGTCGAGCAGGCGACCCGGGGTGCCGACGACAACGTCGACGCCCTTCTGGAGTGCCGAGATCTGCGCCTCGTACGGACGGCCGCCGTAGATGGGCAGAACCTGGAGACCGCGGTCGCCGACCCGGAGGTACTTGCTGGCGTTCTCGAGGTCGCGGGCAACCTGGATGCACAGCTCGCGGGTGGGAACGATGATCAGAGCGCGGGGCGTGCCGTCGAGAACAGCTGTGCCGTTCTCGGCGGTGACGATGCGATGCAGGAGCGGGACGCCGAAACCGAAGGTCTTGCCCATTCCGGTGCGGGCCTGACCGATGAGGTCGTCACCGGCGAGAGCCAACGGAAGGGTGAGTTCCTGGATGGCGAAGGTGCGCTCGATACCGATCTCGTTCAGTGCGCGGACGATTTCGTCGCGGACACCGAGTTCGGCGAAGCTCGGGGGTACATGGGTGTCGTCGAGCTGGACGGAAACGGTGTTCTCGGTTGCTTCGTCTTCGTGGTCGACAGTGATCTTGCTCAGGGGACTAGCCTTTCCTCGTGGCGGTACGCACGCACAAGGTAAGGGGCCAGGCCGTAAGTCGGCCGATGTCGATGCCCTCTTTTTCTTCGGTCATGCCTACGCCTCAGCACTGAATTCCGCTCGGACGAATTCGAACCGTCCGGAGATCTCGGCGAAGCGGGCGACAACCGTCGATGCAGGTGCGCGCACATTATCGGTGGGGTTCGTGTGAATACAGCCGTCCCGGCTAACCAAATGGCCCGGGGGAACTGGCGAACTCCCAAGACCATTGTAGCTGCACGTTGTCCGTCCCTCGCGATGACATGTCGAAGATCACCGAATCGGACATGCGGTCCTTGCCGGTCGCGTCGGCCGTCGAAGCACTACAGTTCGTAGTCATGGGCGCACACGATCTTGATGCTTCGACGGACGCTGGAACCGGAGGCCGAGTCGCTTCCGATCACCCTGGCGTGATCGATTTGTTTGCCGTTCTCGCGTATGGCGAGATTTCGGCGTTCTACCGCTTGGCGGAGGACGCACAAATGGCACCGGACCTGCGAGGCAAGGTGGCGTTCGCCAGCATGGCCGCCGCCGAGATGGACCACTTCGAGACTCTGGAAACGGCGTTGACGGAACGTGGCCACGAGATCTTCGCCGTCATGGACCCGTTTGTTCGAGCTCTCGACAACTACCACGCGTCGACGACACCGTCGACGTGGCTGGAATCGCTCGTGAAGGCGTACGTCGGCGACGGAATCGCTGCCGACTTCTATCGCGAGATCGGGCACTCCCTCCCGGCGGATGTCGCGGAAATCGTCGAGGACGTGCTGTCCCAGACGGGCCACTCGGAGTTCGTGGTGCTCGAGGTGAAGGCAGCAGTGGAGGCCAGTACTCGCGCAAAGGACCGGTTGATGCTGTGGGGACGCCGTCTTCTGGGCGAAGCAATCACGCAGGCACAGTTCGTGCTGGCGCAGCGTGAAGATCTCACCGATCTGGTGATCTCCGCCTCCGGCGACCTCAACGGAGTTGTCGCGTTGTTCGACGGCATGCAGGCGAAGCATGCCGAGCGGATGGCGATTCTCGGACTCGTCTAGGTGCCTGTTCGCTCTGGGCACAGCGTGCAGAGGAGCGTGGGCGGTCGTTGCTGCATTAGCCTTGCGTCGACAACGGATGTAATTCACGAACAGTTCGGAGGTTGACCGTGGAGGTCAAGATCGGTGTAATCGACAGCCCGCGTGAGCTCATCGTCAACAGCGAACAGACCCCTGACGAGGTCGAGACACTGGTCGCGGCTGTCCTCGGTGGCCGCGAGCCGGTTCTGGCTCTCGTCGACGACAAGGGCCGCAAGTTCCTGGTGCAGGCCGCTCGTGTGGCGTACGTGGAGATCGGTCCGTCCGATATCCGCAAGGTCGGATTCGCGCCTACCGTCTGACGCGTAGCTGTAACAGCAGAATGGGCGGGCAGTCGTGAGACTGCCCGCCCATTCTCGTTCGGGTTCCGGTTACTTCGTTTCGGCTTGCAGCGGCACGTGTGAGAGACCGCCCCACGCGAGGGTCACGGTGATTTCCACGGCTTCTTCCTTCGGGATCGGCCGCGCGGCTTCGAGCCAGTACCGCGCAGTGAACTGGCTGGCACCGACAAGACCGACCGCAAGGATGCGCGCGCGGTACGGATCGAGTCCGGAATCCTGACTCACCAGGTCGAACACGGCGTCGACGCAGGCTTCGGTGGCTTGTTCGACGCGTGTCTGGACCTGTGGTTCGCCCATGATGTCGGACTCGAACACCAGGCGGAAGCCCTGGGAGTCGTTGTCGACGAAGTCGAAGAACGCCTGGACCGCGGCGCGGACACGCTGTTTGTTGTCCGTCGTCGATCGCAGGGCCTGGCGTACACCCGAGATGAGGCTGTCGACGTAACTCTGCAGGACTGCGACGTACAGTTCGAGTTTGCCTGGGAAATGTTGGTACAGAACTGGCTTGCTGACACCGGCACATTCGGCGATCTCGTCCATGCCGGCCGAGTGGTACCCGTTCGCAACGAATACCTCACTTGCAGCTGCGAGGAGCTGGAGGCGGCGCGCATCGCGCGGGAGGCGGGTGCTGCGACGTGTTCCGGCAGGCTTGCCAGCCGTTGTACCGCGATCGGAGTCAGTCCGATCCGCGAGTTCTGTCATGTCGCTTCCAATCTGAGCAAAAGTAATTCGGTCGGCGCGCGGATCCGCGAGTCGCGTGTGCGTACCCGCCAGTATCCTCCGTCACACCGGTCGTAGCCGAATGAACGATACCGTGTGTCGCCCGGGCGAGTCGCGCGTGCCTCGGTGAGCGAGACCAGCGGTCTTTCTCGTTACAGGACGGGCTGCCATGACACGCCAGGACCAGCAAGTTTCGGTCAGCCCGGGCGAGCGACTTGTCGTGTGTGAGATTCTGGACGACGTGACTGACCCAGGGGGACCGCGCATGCGTGGACGAACTACGCAGAACCCTGAACGTGAGGAACGTCGAATGCGTAGCGGAACTGGAGCGCCTCGCGACGAACGTCGGCCGGAGGTGCCGGATGATCGTGCCTACGGCGAACGCGACTATCGCGGCATTTCCTCCCATCAGCCTTTGCGCGCCCAATGGGATCCGACCAAACGAGAAGTGGGCCGAACCCCGCGTAATCCGCGACCGGACCGGGCAGCGCGAAAGCAGAGCAAGCTCGGGCGCTTCGTCTCGACCTACGGTTGGCGGGCCTACGCGATTCCGGTTCTCGTGGTGCTCACCATTCTTGTGATCGTCGATGCGGTGCGGCCGGACGCCACAGACTCCGCGAGCAAGACGTCGGCCACCGCCGACCTCGCGCACAGCACCGACGGAACCGATGTCATCGGTGCCCCACCGGCCGGAGACGGAACTTTTGCCTCGTCGATACCGTCCGGTGCCCTTCCCGACGGTGGTCCGTTCACCGTCGCGGGGGGTGGAACGTGGCACGTCGTACCAGGTACGACGGGCAAGGTCGGACAGGGAACCGAACGCGAGTTCACGTACACGGTCGAGATCGAGGACGGCGTCGACACGACCGGCTTCGGCGGAGACGAATCGTACGGACGCATGGTCGACCAGACACTGGCCAATCCGAAGAGTTGGACCAACGATCCCAAGGTCGCGTTCCGGCGCGTCGACGCCGGCGAGCCGGACTTCCGGATCTCCTTGACCTCACAGATGACGATCCGCGAAGGCTGTGGATACGAAATCGAACTCGAAGGATCCTGCTACAACCCGAGCATGGACCGAGTCCTGCTCAACGAACCGCGATGGGTGCGAGGCGCCATTTCGTTCCAGGGCGACATCGGCTCGTATCGGCAGTATCAGATCAATCACGAGGTCGGCCATGCCATCGGATACGCCGCTCATCAGCCGTGCGAGACCGAAGGCGGACTCGCACCGATCATGATGCAGCAGACCTTCGGAACCGCGAACAACGACATCGCTAGGCTTGATCCCGAGGGCGTCGTTCCGATGAACGGACTCACGTGCCGCTTCAATCCGTGGCCGTACCCCCGAGCGTGACCGGATCGAGAATCCCTGATCTCGTCTTGAACTAGGAGTGTTTCGCGGTGTCTGCAACACCCGTCGTATTGCCACCACTGGTGGAGCCGGCAGCCGAGTTGAGCCGGGAGGAAGTTGCCCGATACAGCCGGCACCTGATCATCCCGAACATAGGCATGACCGGTCAGAAGCGGCTCAAGAATGCACGAGTCCTGTTCATCGGCGCCGGTGGATTGGGTTCACCGGCACTGCTCTACCTCGCGGCCGCAGGAGTGGGCACCATCGGGATCGTCGAGTTCGACGAGGTCGACATGTCGAACCTGCAGCGTCAGGTGATTCACGGACGCTCCGACGTCGGACGCCCGAAGGCGCTCAGCGCGAAGGAGTCGATTCTCGAAATCAACGATCACGTCGACGTCCGGTTGCACGAGTTCCGCCTGGACAACTCCAACGCGGTCGAACTGTTCTCCGAGTACGACCTGATCCTGGACGGTACGGACAACTTCGCGACGCGGTACCTCGTCAACGATGCTGCCGTCATCGCGGGAAAGCCGTACGTGTGGGGCTCGATCTACCGCTTCGAAGGGCAGGTCTCGGTCTTCTGGGAAGACGCCCCGGACGGCGCGGGACTGAACTATCGCGATCTTTACCCGGAGGCGCCGCCGCCAGGCATGGTCCCCTCGTGCGCCGAGGGTGGTGTGCTCGGAGTCCTGCCCGCGACCGTCGGTTCGATCATGGCGACCGAGGCGGTCAAGCTCATCACGGGGATCGGCGAACCGCTTCTCGGACGCCTGATGATCTACGACGCACTTGCGATGACGTTCCGGACGATCCGCCTTCAGCGTGATCCGACCCGCGTGCCGGTCACCGCCTTGATCGACGACTACGACGCGTTCTGCGGTGTCGTGTCCGAAGAGGCGAGTGCCGCTGCTGTCGGTTCGACGATCACGGCGCCCGAACTGGAGGCCATGATCGGTGAGGGACGGTCGATCGAGCTGGTCGACGTACGAGAACCGGTTGAATGGGACATCATGCATCTGCCGGGGGCCGTGCTGATCCCGAAGGACCGCATCCTGTCCGGTGAAGCTCTGGCGACGTTGCCGCAGAACAAGCAGATAGTGCTGTACTGCAAAACCGGCATTCGTTCCGCCGAGGCATTGGCATTTCTCAAGAACGCCGGTTTCTCCGACGCGGTCCACGTTCAAGGCGGCGCGATCGCCTGGGCGAACCAGGTGGATGCGAGTCTGCCGGTCTACTAGGCGCGCCTCGCGGGAGGCGGCGCCGCGCACCGGTAGCGTTGGGGTGTGAGCACAGGCCAACCTCCCCAGCACGTGTGCTCCACCTTCGGCCTCCGTGAAGTCGATCCCATCCCACTCGGTGCGGATTGGGACGGCGGGTGGCTGTGTGGAGACGTCGTCCTTTCAGCAGTCGCGGATCATGCCCGCGCAGCGTGGTCGGCGAAGGTGCGAGAGAACCTCGAAGTCGACGGCGTTCGGCTGGCTCGACCGGTGCGTTCGACCGACGGTCGTTACGTCGTCTCGGGCTGGCGTGCCGACACCTTCATCGTCGGATCGCCGGAACCACGTCACGACGAAGTGGTCTCGATGTCCTGCCGACTGCATGCGGCGACGGCCTCGCTCGAGCGCCCGCGCTTCCTTGCGCAACCGCCCGTGCCGCCGTGGGCCGAGGTCGACGTATTCGTCGCCGCTGATCGCGCGGCATGGGAAACGGTTCCGCTGAGGATCGCGAAGGGCGTCGAGCAACTCGAGACGCCCACTCCTGACGGTCGCAAGAGTCTGGAACTGATCGCCGGGCTCGCTACTTTGCGTAAGCCGGTGCAGAGCCCGGACCAGCTCGTGCACGGCGATCTGTTCGGGACAGTGCTGTTCTCGGGCAGTATGGCGCCCGGAATCACCGACATCACGCCGTATTGGCGGCCGGCTGCGTGGGCCGCCGCCGTCGCTGTGGTCGACGCGATCTCGTGGGGCGGTGCCGACGAGGCACTGGTCGGCCGGTGGGAAGATCTCCCCGAGTGGCCGCAGATGCTTCTACGTGCGGTGATGTTCCGCTTGGCGGTTCATGTTCTGCATCCTCGCTCGACGGCGGACGCGTTCCCGGGGTTGGCCCGTACGTCCGACATCGTGCGCTTGCTGCTCTAGATCGGGGCGCCGGTACCGAAGTCCGAGACCAGGCCCTCGAACAGCTCGCGTGCGGCGTTCGAGGCGGCCACGGTGTTCCCGTCGACGACAGCGTTGACGAGGTTCGCGTGCTGCGAGTGGAATCCTTCGCCGGTTGCATCGATGTGCTGTTGGATCGTGGTCTCGATGACCGGGAGCAGGGAGTCGTAGAACTCCAGGTAGACCTCGTTGTGGCTGGCCGCGACGATTGCTCGGTGCAGGGCGACGTCGGCGGTGGTGGCAGCGTCGACGTCCTGACCCTCCCATGACGCGGTGCGAAGCTCGAGTAGCCGCGTCAGTTCGGCGATGTCGTCTTCGGTTCGCCGTGCGGCGGCGAGGGTGGCTGCAGTGATGTCGAGTGCGCG
Organism: Rhodococcus sp. KB6; assembly: GCF_001445685.1. Classification (NCBI taxonomy): domain Bacteria; kingdom Bacillati; phylum Actinomycetota; class Actinomycetes; order Mycobacteriales; family Nocardiaceae; genus Rhodococcus; species Rhodococcus sp. KB6. The sequence goes on from NZ_LNAK01000151.1 coordinate 338,251, forward strand.
CCGAAGTTCGAGTACATCCCGCTGGTGGGCACCGGCAAAGTAGTTGCCGAGAGTGCCACCGAGGTCGGAGACGGCAACGACGTAGGTGCCAGATCCTTGACGACGTTCCAGCATTCCGGCGTGTACGAGCGCCTGGACCGCCTCGCGCACGGTATTGCGACCGGTCCCGGTCAGCTCCGACAGTTCCGGTTCGGTGGGGATTTTGGAACCGATCGGCCAGGTTCCGCTCCGGATCTCGTTGCGGAGTTGTTCGGTGACCTGCGAGATGAGACTTGCGCGTCGAACGGGTTGCACGTGGTTGTTTCCTCGGGTCCGGGTAAGTGGTGTGAATGTGACGTTAGATTACCGCGCTTGTGCGAGTTCGTCCGGTCATCCTATGATTTCCCGGTGACTGCTCAACTGGAGAGAACCGAAACCCGCTCGTTGGTACAAGGCCGTGTGCTCGTCTTCGCTGCGATTGCGATGTCTGCGCTAGTACTTCGACTTGCGGTGACCTCGTTCTCGCCCTTGGCGGCCGAGATTCGCGACGAGATCGGCTTCTCCGCCTCGATCGTCGGTGTCTTCGGCATGGTTCCGACCGCAATGTTCGCCGTCTTCGGTCTCATCACTCCCGCCATCGCGAAACGTATCGGGCTCGAGCGAACGGCCCTCGTTGCGATGCTCATGGCCGGCGTCGGAATGTTGTTGCGCGCCATGATGTCTCAGACATGGTCGTTGCTGGCCCTCTCGGCTCTGGCACTGGCAGGCATGGGAATCGGCAATGTCGTGATCCCGCCGTTGGTCAAGCGGTACTTCTCGGATCGCCTCGCCACCATGAGTTCGGTCTACATCGTGGCCGTGCAGATCGGCACCATCGTTCCGGCGTTTGTCGCAGTCCCGGTCGCCGACGCCTTCGGGTGGCGGTTCTCGATCGGCTGGTGGTCCGCCTTCGGCTTCGCCGCAGCCGTGCCGTGGTTGATCACCCTCGCTCGCTCGCGCAAGGCTCGCGCGAACGAAGCCAGGTCCGTCGAGAATGCATCGGATTCGGTTGCGGCAGTGGCAGAACAGCCACGCGGTCAGGTCTGGCGTTCTCCCGTGGCCTGGGGGATGGCCGGCATGTTCGGCATGACCTCACTGATCACGTATTCGATGTTCACGTGGATTCCGTCGATCCTTCGTGACGCCGGAGCCAGTGATGCCTTCGGCGGAACGATGGTCGGAATGTTCTCGGTGATCGGGCTCGTCGCAGCGTTCGGTGCACCGACGCTGTGCGCCCGCATGGCCAATCCCTTCCCTGTCGTGATCGCGTGTGCCGTCTGCTACCTGGTCGGCATGGGCGGGCTGTACTTTGCCCCGATGGCGGCGCCGGTCGTGTGGGTTGTCGTCCTGGGCCTCGGTCCGAGCACGTTCCCGATGTCGCTCACACTGATCAACCTGCGTACTCGTTCGCACATCGGTTCCTCGGCACTGTCCGGCTTCACCCAGGGGATCGGCTACTCCGTTGCCTGCCTCGGTCCGCTCCTGTTCGGCGTTTTTCACGACGTGTCCGGTGGATACGCTGCGCCGTTCGGCCTGCTCGTCGTCGCGGTGATCGTGGTGCTCATGGGCGCCTACCAGGCATGCAAGCCTCGGATGCTCGAGGATTCCTGGCACGCACCTGCGAAAAACTAGCTCACACCCGGTCTTGTTACCGGGTGAGGATCAATTGACTTCGCGGTCATCGCACGCAGCACCGGCGCAATAACCGTTTTCTACCTTTGGGTCTCCAACATATTCAGGAGGCCCTGGTGAGTCATTACATCGAGCATTGGGATGCAGAGGACGTCGACGCCTGGGAATCCGGCGGCAAGGACATCGCGAAGCGGAACCTGATCTGGTCAGTGGTAGCCGAACACGTCGGCTTCTCGATCTGGTCGATCTGGTCCGTGATGGTGTTGTTCATGCCGACGGATATCTACGGCATCGACGCGGCCGGAAAGTTCTTCCTCGTCGCAGTGCCCACACTTGTCGGGTCGGTCCTCCGTATTCCCTACACGGTTGCCACCGCACGGTTCGGCGGTCGTAACTGGACCGTCATGAGTGCGCTGTTCCTCTTCGTGCCAACACTTCTCACGCTCTACCTGATGATGAACCCGGGTGCGTCGTACACCACGTTCATGTTGGTAGCGGCCACTGCAGGTATCGGCGGCGGCAACTTCGCGTCGTCGATGACCAACATCAATGCCTTCTACCCGCAACGCCTCAAGGGGTGGGCGCTCGGTCTCAATGCCGGCGGCGGCAACATCGGTGTGCCGATGATTCAGCTGATCGGTCTGCTGGTGATCGCCACCGTCGGTAACCGCGCTCCGTGGATCGTCTGCGCCGTCTATCTCGTGTTCATTGCGGCCGCCGCCGTCGGTGCCGCGCTGTTCATGGACAACCTGGGCAACCAGAAGTCGGACCTGCGCTCCATGGCCAAGGCACTCAGGTTCTCCGAGTCGTGGGTGATCAGCTTCCTGTACATCGGTACGTTCGGTTCCTTCATCGGATTCAGCTTCGCCTTCGGTCAGGTTCTGCAGATCAACTTCCTCGCCGGCGGTGCCACTCCGGCCGCGGCCGCGCTGCATGCAGCACAGATCGCCTTCATCGGCCCTCTCCTCGGTTCGATCGCTCGCCCCCTCGGCGGCAAACTGGCCGACCGGATCGGCGGCGGCAAGATCACCATGTGGACGTTTGTCGCCATGGCATTCGCGGCATCGATACTCGTGACGGCCGGAACGATGGACGACAACACCGCCGGCGTCGCCAGCGCCGGAATCATGGTGACATTCGTTCTCGGATTCATCGCTCTGTTCCTGCTCTCCGGCATCGGAAACGGATCCGTTTACAAGATGATCCCGGCGATCTTCGAGGCGAAGGCTCAGAGCTTCGACCACATGGATCGAAGCGAGAAGGCGACGTGGTCGCGCAGTATCTCCGGCGCTCTCATCGGATTTGCCGGTGCGGTAGGCGGTTTGGGCGGCGTCGGCATCAACCTGGTGCTGCGCGCGTCGTACAGCAGCCCCGCGAAGTCGGCGACCATGGCCTTCTGGGTGTTCCTGGCCTTCTACATCGCCTGCATCGCAGTCACCTGGTTCGTCTTCCTGCGCAAGCCGTCGACGCTGACCACAGACGTCGACGAGGCGAAGGTCGCAGTCACGGCGTGAGCGGTCCGCAGAATCTCAGAACTATCTCGTACCTCAGGAAGTAGGCGTCATGAGCAAGTCGGTTGTTGTCATCGGACACGGAATGGTCGGACACCGATTCGTCGAGGCACTGCGTTCGCGCGACGAAGCGAACAACTGGTCGGTGACCGTACTCTGCGACGAGCAGTACGCAGCGTACGACCGAGTCGGGCTGTCCTCGTACGTCGGAGCGTGGGACCCCAAGGAATTGGCACTGGCCGGCAACGATTACGTCGGTGACGGCCTGGTCGATCTCCGAGTGGGGGAAGGCGCGCTCTCGATCGACAAAGATGCACGCACGGTCACGACGACAACCGGCGAGACGATCTCCTACGACGCTCTGGTGATGGCGACCGGTTCGTATCCGTTCGTGCCTCCCGTGCCGGGGCACGACGGCGACGGATGTTTTGTCTACCGCACCCTCGACGACCTCGACGGTATCCGGGCCGCCGCCGAGAAGGCTGGTCCTGGCGCTGTCGGCGTCGTGGTGGGCGGCGGTCTTCTCGGACTCGAGGCCGCAAATGCTCTCTCGCTCATGGGGATGACGGCACACGTCGTCGAGCACAATGCGCGATTGATGCCGATGCAGGTCGACGAGGGTGGCGGCGCACTGCTCGCTCGCCTCGTCACCGAACTCGGGCTCACTGTCCACACCGGTGTCGGGACGGCGGGAATTTCGCAGGCCGACAACGGAATCGTGGTCGAACTCTCCGACGGCTCCACCATCGACGCCGCGCTGCTCGTCTTCTCCGCCGGAGTACGTCCGCGTGATCAGCTGGCCCGCGACGCCGGGATCGCAGTGGGGGAGCGCGGTGGCATCCTGACCGACCTCGGCTGCGTGACTTCGGACGAGAACGTCTACGCAGTCGGCGAATGTGCTGCGGTGGAAGGCCGTTGCTACGGTCTGGTCGCTCCCGGTTACACGACGGCCGAGATCGTGGCCGATCGTCTGCTCGGCGGCGCCGCGGATTTCCCGGGCGCGGACATGTCCACCAAGCTCAAGCTCATGGGCGTCGACGTCGCCAGTTTCGGTGACGCGATGGCGACCTCACCGGGCGCCCTCGAAGTCGTCCTCAGCGACGCGTCCAAGGGGACGTACGCAAAGCTCGTGGTCTCCGACGACGCGAAGACCCTGCTCGGCGGCATTCTTGTCGGTGACGCATCGGCCTACGCGTCGCTGCGCCCGCTGGTCGGTCGCGAACTACCCGGTGACCCGGCGACATTGATCTCGCCTGCGGGGGAGAAGCCGGGTGCAGGCTCGCTGCCCGACGACGCCGAGGTGTGCTCGTGCAACGCCGTGACGAAGGGAGCCATCTGCGGTGCAATCGCAGCCGGCGCATGCGACATCGCTTCGGTGAAGGCGTGCACCAGCGCCGGAACCACTTGTGGCGGTTGCCTTCCCACCGTGAAGCAGCTGCTGGCCGATTCCGGCGTCGTGATGTCGAAGGCACTGTGCGAACATTTCGCGCAGTCGCGGGCCGAGTTGTTCCAGATCGTCCAGTCGACGCAGACCAGAACCTTCTCGGCGCTGATCGCCAAGTACGGCAAGGGCGCCGGTTGCGACATCTGCAAGCCCGTAGTCGCTTCGATTCTGGCCTCGACGGACTCCGATCACATCCTGCACCGCCAGCAGGCGTCGTTGCAGGACACCAACGATCACTTCCTCGCGAACATCCAGAAGAACGGTACGTACTCCGTGGTACCTCGGATGCCGGGCGGCGAGGTCACGGGTGAGCAACTCATCGTCATCGGAGAAGTGGCGCGAGACTTCGGCTTGTACACGAAGGTGACCGGCGGTCAGCGCATCGACTTGTTCGGTGCCCGCGTCGAACAGTTGCCCGCGATCTGGAAGCGCCTCGTCGACGCCGGGATGGAATCGGGTCAGGCGTACGGCAAGTCCCTCCGGACGGTCAAGAGTTGCGTCGGTTCGAGTTGGTGCCGCTACGGTGTCCAGGATTCGGTGGGTATGGCCGTCGACCTCGAGAATCGCTACCGCGGTCTGCGTTCGCCGCACAAGATCAAGTTCGGCGTCTCGGGTTGCGCCCGTGAATGTGCCGAAGCGCGAGGCAAGGACGTCGGCGTCATCGCGACGGAGAACGGTTGGAATCTGTATGTGGGCGGTAACGGCGGACAGTCGCCCAAACACGCTCAGTTGCTTGCCGGAGGCCTCGACGACGCGACCTTGGTCAAGTACATCGACCGCTACCTCATGTTCTACATCCGTACTGCCGATCGCCTCCAGCGCACGGCGCCGTGGGTCGAATCACTCGAAGGCGGACTCGATCACCTCAAGGCCGTGATTTGTGAAGACAGCCTGGGTATCGGCGAGGAACTCGAGGCACTGATGGCCAAGCACGTCGAGGGTTACCAGGACGAATGGGCCGGTGTGCTGGGTGATCCGGAGAAATTGTCGAGGTTCGTCTCGTTCGTCAACGCACCGGAAGAAGCCGACCCGACGGTTGTGTTCGACGAGACCGGAGTGCGCAAGGTTCCGGTCCTGATGGGCATGCCGAGCATCCCCACGCGCCGGTAATAGTCGCGTAACCCGTGGGAAACACGGGATCCGTAGAAACGTAGACAAGAACCCGCGCGACGTTGTCGCCGGATCGACAGGAGGACTTCGATGAGTGTCATCGATGCGCAGATCGCCAAGCTGGATTCGGATCGACTCGAATGGACGTCGGCCTGCCCGCTGAGCCATCTGATCCCTGGACGCGGAGTTGCCGTGCTTCTTCGCGGCGGCGAGCAGGTGGCACTGTTCCTACTCGAGGACGGCACACTCCGGGCTGTCAGCAACTTCGATCCGTACGGCCGCGCCGCGGTGATGTCTCGCGGACTCGTCGGCGACCGGGACAGTGAACCAATCGTGGTCTCGCCACTGCTCAAGCAGGCGTTCTCGCTGGTCGACGGCCGGGCGCTGGACGACTCGTCGGTTGCGCTGCCGGTGTACGGCGTTCGCGTGTGGGCTGGAGTCGTTCAGGTACACAGCTTGCAGATGCAGGGTGTTCGCTCGACTGTCGCCGATGCAGTCTCGTGAGTGACGACATGCCGTTGGCTGGATTCACGGTAGGTATCACTGCTTCGCGCCGCGCCGAGGAGTTCGCGACCTTGCTGACTCGTCGGGGAGCGGATGTCGTTCACGCTCCGGCGATTCGAATCATTCCGTTGGCCGACGACCGTGAGCTCGAAAGGGTGACACAGCAGATCATCTCGGATCCTCCCGAGGTGGTTGTCGCCACCACCGGGATCGGATTCCGGGGTTGGCTGGAAGCAGCCGACGGGTGGGGCGAAGCCGAAAGTCTCGGTTCTGCGCTCGGTTCGGCTCGTCTACTCGCGCGAGGACCGAAGGCCAAGGGAGCAATCCGCGCGGCCGACCTTCGTGAGGAATGGTCACCGGCATCCGAGTCTTCCGCCGAGGTGCTCGAACATCTTCTGGCAGAAGGTGTCTCGGGAAAGCGGATCGCTGTACAACTGCATGGTGCGACCACCGAGTGGGAGCCGATGCCCGACTTCTGTCAGGTGTTGCGCGAGGCCGGCGCCGAGGTCATCGCGGTGCCCGTCTATCGATGGGAACCGCCGGAGGATCCGACGCTGCTCGACCGGATGATCGACGCCATAGCGTCAACCGGAATCGACGCCGTCAGCTTCACCAGTGCACCGGCCGTAGCCTCGATGTTGATGCGCGCCGACAAGACCGGGGATCTCGCCGACATTCTCGACGCGATGCGGGGTCCGGTGGCGGCCATGTGCGTCGGCCCGGTCACCTCGGCGCCGCTCGAAGCCTTGAATGTACCGACCACAGCCCCGGCGCGGGCACGTCTGGGCGCGCTCGCGAGACACATCGTCGACGAACTCCCGCAGCGAGCCAACAAGATTCAAGCCGGCGAACACGAAATCAGCATTCGCGGCGGTTGCGTAGTCGTGGACGGTGAAGTGAAGCAATTGCCGCCGGCTGCGATGTCGTTGATCCGCACTCTCGGTGCGAGTCCCGGTCGAGTCGTCTCCCGCGACGAACTGCTGGCTTCTCTTCCCGGCGGCGGCGGCGACACCCACGCCGTCGAGACCGCCGTCGCCCGATTGCGCGCGTGCCTCGGCGCGCCCAAAGCCGTTCAGACGGTGGTCAAGCGGGGCTATCGACTTGCCCTCGACCCCGGCGACTACGTACAGAATCCAGGTGACTATGCAACGCGATGACGATGTCCTCGTCCTGGTAGCTCATGGCACGCGTAGTGCACCTGGCGTGGAAATGGTTGCCGCACTGGCCGACGCCGTCGGCACGCGCGTCGGACGCACGCGCGTTGCCTTTGTCGATGTGCTCGGTCCGTCACCTTCGGAAGTCCTCCGGGACACTCCGGGGCGAGCGATTCTCGTACCGGCGTTCCTGGCGTCCGGCTACCACGTTCACACCGATGTTCGACGCGAAGTGACGCTCAGTGAGCACTCGGCTGTGAGTGTGACGCCCGCACTCGGACCCGATCCGGCGCTTGCACGCGTGCTGCTTCGGCGCTTGACCGAAGCGGGGTGGAATCCGGGTGACGCGACAGTGCTTGCTGCCGCCGGGTCGTCCGATGCGCGGGCGCTGCGAGACGTCGAGCGTGCTGCGCTGATGCTTGCCGAAGCGGCGGGGACTCGTGTCGACATCGGGTACATCGCGACCGGGGAGCCGAAGGTAGCCGATGTTGTTGCAGCAGCACGCGTTCGCGGCGCGAAGCGAGTTTTTGTCGCCTCGTACCTCCTCGCGCACGGGCTGTTCCACGAAAGGTTGCACGCTGCAGGAGCCGATGGTGTGACCGAACCGCTCGGCGTCGATCCGGGAGTGGTGGACCTTGTCGTGAATCGGTATGAGAGTGCGCGAAGGGAACTAGTATCGCTGCATGACGTCTCACTCCGTAACGCCGACGTATGCCGACCTGGTCGCAGCAGTTCGTGAATCCGACGTCAAGGCACAGGCTCTCATCGGCGGTCTGACCGAAGAGCAGGCGCGGGAGCCCTCCGGGCTCCCCGGGTGGAGTCGGGGACACGTCGTGACGCACATGTCGCGCAACGCCGACGCGCTGGGCAGATTTGTTGCCGGCGTGCAGGGCGGCGAATCGGGGGAGATGTATCCAGGGGGGCCGGATGCGCGCAATGCTGCAATCGAAGAGGGCGCAGATCGCCCGGCTGAATTGTTGGCCCTCGACTACCGCTTCTCGGGAACGAGGCTGGTCGACGCGTTGTGCGAGATCCCGACAGATCGACTGGACACACCGGTGCCGTGGCGCAAACCTGTGACGGCATTCGATCTACCGATCCTGCGCTGGAACGAGATCGAGATTCACCTGATGGACCTCGACATCGGTTACACCTGCCACGACTGGCCTGCCGAGTTCGTGGAATTCACTCTCGCCAGTCAGTTGGGCGCACTCGAGACGGCGGTCCCGGGTGTACGAGTGCCGTCACTGTCCGACGCGGAGACCTTGGCCTGGTTGGTCGGGAGGCCGACGAGGGTGGGGCTGCCGACTCTCCCTGCCTGGCCGTTCTGAGATGCAGCCGTTCTGAGAGTTAGAACAGGGTGGGGGCGCTCACGTCGTTGCGTGCTTGGGCCAACCGCGCACTCCACCTTTTCACCAACCACATCTCGACGATCTCGGGTTGGGTGCCGGCGGCATAGGCCCAGCTGTCGAGAAGTTCGCAGTACCGGCGGTAGCGACGCGTCGTGAAGCCGGTGACGGAAGGATCCTCGAGCCAGCCCTCGTGGATGAGCGTCGAGACTCCGTACTGGTCGATCATCTGAGCGCGTCGGCCTTCGTCCTGTACGCCCACTGCCCACATGAAAGCGGCCATCAGCGATACCCCGACACCGGGGGTGAGTGGCCACCCGGACCAGGTGTCGCGCCGGACGACGGGCATCGACTTGTTTTTCGAGCAGTGATCGAGAATGGCTGTGATCTGGGTCAGCGGATCCTCGTCCTCGCGGTGATGGGGATTGAAGACGTTGGGGAACCGCCGTGTGAACCGTCGGCTCTCGTGCGAGCCCTGCCAGGCCGCGCAGAGAAACAGTAGTCCGAGGCCGTCGTGCTGGGCGACAACGAGATCGCTCGACGGGCGAAGGTCGTTGCGTTGAACGATGGCTCGGCCTTCGGTGATCACTTTGCCGTCGAGATCACGCCCGCGCAGGCTGATGGTGTGGCCGGCGTCCTTCAGGTGGGCGTTCCACCAATCCAGGTCGACGGTGGCTTCGTCGTCGAGGACGTGCAGTGGAAAGGTGCGGGAGCGGCACCACTCGACCAATGCGTCCGGCGGTTCGAATCCTTCGTCGACACGATTCATGGCGCGATGATCCCACGAGTCGCCGACAGTAATTCGTGCGACGCGCAGTCCACCGGGATGGAACCGGACACTCGCGGTACGCTCCGCTCATGAAATTCGCGTCCTCGCAGGTGCGGTCGGCGCTGTGGACGGTAGCCATCGCTTTGGCGGCCACGAGTCTGAGCGGATGTATCGGTGCCGTCGATCGGATGGATTTCGACAATCAGATGCGCGAACGTGGCGGTGGGATGACGTCGGAGTTGGTGCGAGGCGGGTTCGACAGCCTCGCACATAGATACGGCGTCGACGCGGTATCGGTGACCAGCATCGACATCAGCCCGATCGAGACGCTCGGAGTCACCGTTCGAGACCCCGGGAAGCCGACCCAGCTCGACAGATTCTCTTTCGACGGAGTCATTCTCGGCGAGCCGAGCCCCGTGCAAGTCAGTGTCACCGACGATCTCGATGCACGATCGTTCACGCTGGATCAAGTGCCGGCATTGACGAACCTCGAGAAGTTGGTCGACGACGCGCTGGAGAACAGCGGTGTCGACGACGGCGAAGTCACCGGGATCTCGGTCAGTCGCACCGAGGCGATTCGCGCATCCGTGATGGTGGAATCTCCACGCTCGCGGGCGCTGGTGGTCTTCGAGCCTGACGGAACTCCCTTCCTGGTGCACCCGCTGTGAGCCGCCGTATCGCTCCGTTGCTGATCTCCGTAGTGGTGATCGTGGTCGTGGGAATCTTTGCTGCACTACTGTCTTCGGTGATCTGGCCAGGACAGGTCGCTCATTTGGCGCCGATTTTCTGTGAAGCTCCCACATCGAGCGCGATGGTCGTCTCGGATACCTTTTCCGACGGCGACGGTACGTCCACCAATTTCACGCTGTACTGCGTCGGACCGCGCGGTCAGACCGTTGATGCCGGGTGGCTGCTGCCGTTCTTGGTGCTGTGGGGCGTGTATTCGCTGGTGCTTGCGACAGTGGTCGGCGTGGTCGGGGTCAACCGGCGTAGGCGCCCAAACGACTGACCCGATCAGCGTGGGAGGACAACCACTTCGGCGACGGCATCGTCTTCCGCGTGTGGCGGAACGAGTGCAAACGCGGAGCGCCCGATCAACCCCGCCAGGTGTGCGGTACGTACAGACGGTTCGGCGCGCCAGCGACCGTCGGCGGATTGTGTGACCGGCAGTAGGCGTACCGCATCGGAAGTCACCGCAGCGGCGTTCTCGATGATGCCGAGCAGTCGCGGTGGTGTGTCGCTTCCCGTCAAGGCGGCCACGACGGTGGGCAGCATCGTCAACAGGGTGGTCACTGCGGCGTACGGGTTGCCGGGGAGGCCGAGAACCACCCGACCACTGGGCAGGACAGCCGTTATCTGAGATCCGCCCGGGCGCGAGGCGACTCGCCCGACAATCGTGCGAGCGCCGAGTCGATCGAGCGCACTGCGCATTTCGTCGGCAGCGCCGCCGCCCGTGGCACCAATGACAACAAGCAGGTCCTGTTCAGTCGCATCCGCCAGTACACGCTCGAAACTGTCGGCCGTGTCCCTCAGGTGCGAATCCGCCACGCACCGTACGCCGTTGCTTTCCAGTAGGTAGGGGAGAATCCCACCGACGGAGTCGCGGGTCTGACCTTCACGCAGTGGACCGGTCCGCCGGATCTCGTCGCCGGTGACTATCACGCGTGCCCGTACCGGACCACGGACGAGGGCGTCGAACACTTCACCGCTGGCAGCTGCGGAGACCACCGCCGGAGTCACCGCGGTACCAGTCGGGGCGATCGTGAATCCGGTGGTCCAATCTTCCCCTCGTGGTCGAGCGTCGTTGCGGTGCGGCGCATCCGGCAGTCTCCGTACCATCCGAGATGGCTCGTCGACGGACAGATACTCGTCACGAATCACCGAGGTGGCGCCGAGGGGCAGGTGTGCTCCCGTGGCAATGCGAATCGCTTCGCCTTCACCGAGTTCGAGTTGCCCGTCGGCGCCCGCGATACGGATCTCGGTGCGGATTCGCCAGGGACCCTCGCCGGAGACGGCGTACCCGTCCATCGCCGAGACATCGGATCGAGGAAGATCACCCAGGGCGACGAGAGGCTGCGCGAGCGTTGCTCCGAGACTGTCGGCGAGGGCGGCCCGGTGTGGTGACAATGCTGTCAGTGAGTTCCTGACGGCGGCGCGGGCTTGCTCGATCGTCAGGCGCGGATGGTTTCGCGCGCGGTCGATGTCCGCCGGTGTGTCGCAGTCAGTGGTGCCAGTGACACGCAGCGTCGAGAACGGTTCGGTGACAATCGCTTTCATAGGTTGATTCTCCAACCCCGAACTCTCCCGCAATGTGGACAGGCGTTGCCGGAGCTCGCGAAATGTCCACGCGGAGAGCAGGAATTGGGTTCGGTTGTTCTCGTCCACGGCACACGTCACCGGACTGTCCGTCGACGTGGCAGCTATCAAAGCGTCGACTGATACGGCCTCGATGTGCGGCAGATCGGACGCCAGGACCACCACCACGGCGTCGTCGGGTAACCGGGTCGCAGACAATCCGGCCCAGATCGCCTCGACAGGGCCGGCTCCGGCCGGAGTTTCCTGAGTTTGAGTGATGCCAGGATCAAGTTCAGGGCGATGTGGACCGACCACGACGACGGCGTCCAGATGCGCCGTCGCTGAAAGCGCGATGTCGAGGAGCCTGCGGCCGTGAACGAGCAGGCCGGGTTTGTCGACACCACCCATTCGGGTCCCGCGACCACCCGCCAGAATGAGGGCGGCGGTCGGCGGCGTGACGGTCATACCTCCATGCTGCCCCATCGCCCGCGTCACGACGACCGGTGACACGTGAATCAGAAGTGATACCGAGCTTTCTTCAGGTCGATCCGACCGTCCTTGATCGGCACGCCTTCGAGTTCGAGCTTGGCGATCTGACGATGAGCCAGGTGCGCCGACGGTTTGCCGGAGGCGCCGAGAACCCGATGCCACGGCAGGTCGGCAGAGTCCGTTCGCATGATCCAACCGACCGTGCGAGCACTGGAAAGTCCTGCAGCATCAGCGATATCGCCGTACGTCGCCACGAAACCGGCCGGAATCGACGCGATGAGGCGCCGTACCTCTTCGATCTGCTCTTCGGTGGTGGCTGCCATGTCGGTTCCTTCAGAGCATGCTGCGAACGAGGGCGGCGACTTCGTCGGCCCGCACGTGCGGGACCATGTGGTCACAGTCGAATTCGACACCGGTCAGATTTTCACCGAGGTGCTCGGTGAGCGCTGCCCGGAACTCGTCGGTGACGTACGGCGGTTGGACCTTCATCGCCTGAACCAGCACGGTTGGCATCGACGACGGGGGCAGCACGATCGGGCGAGCGAGTTCGCCCCACCCGGTCACGATCGCGGGCGTGGACAGGCGCCAGTTGACGCGTCCGTTGCCCAGTTCGATCAGGTGTTCAGCCATCTCGACGTCGAGGTCCTGGGTGGGAACCTCACCCCACGAGCCGTGAATCTTCTCGGAGTAGGCCTCTGCCGCATCGGTGTAATCCGGTGAGCCGATTGTGAGTTCGGCCACTTCCTGCATGAAAGTCGGATCCAACCCGATCGCCGGGTCGAGCAGGACGAGCCCACGAATGCGTTCCGGTGCGGTGGCCGCGAGGTGCAGCGCCAGCATTCCGCCGAAAGAATGCGCGACGATCACCACCGGTCCGGTGGCATGTTCGTCGAGCGTCTCCAGCAGGCTCGCCACGTGGGATTCGATGTTCCACGGAGGAGCCCAGGTGGAACGCCCGTGACCACGTAGATCCGGCGAGATCCAGCGCGCTTCGGGCAGTTGGTTCTCGGCCATCGACTGCCAACGTCGGCCGTGACCGGTCAGACCGTGCAGCGAAAGGATCTCCGGTGCCCCGACGGGTCCGTAGAGATACGTATGGAGTGCAGACACGAGGTCAATCATGCCGGATGCAGGCGATGTGTGAGTTGTCGGTGCGCTCTGGTGGAATGCCTGGGTGAGTGAGACGGCAACACGCAGCAAGGTCACCATCCCGCGGGCGCGGTTGGTGCACCGAACTGCGCCGTCTCCGATACCCCGAACGTGGGACGAAGGGACGGCCCGGCTGTTCGCGCCGCCGTCCGAGGATCCGTTCCAACTCGCGTTCGGCCCTGTTTCATTCGGCTCGGGGGCCGCCTGGAGTCCCTGGCAGGTACTCGGCAGCCCCGGAACCGGCAAGACGTCCCTTCTGGTGGATCTGGCAGTGCAGAAGATCTCCGGTGGCGAAGATCCTGAATCGGTCCTGGTGCTCACCCAGTCGCGCCGGGCAGCGACGCAGGTCCGCGAGCAGATCACGGCCGGGTTGCTCGGGTACGAACAAGAACGCGGACCGCAGGCAACTCGTGAGCCGTTGGTCCGCACCGTTCACTCGTACGCCTTTGCCGTACTCCGGCTTCAAGCCGCAGCGCACGGCAACGCGCCGCCACGCCTGATCACCGGCGCCGAGCAGGACTCGGTGCTCCGAGAGATGTTGCGCGGCGACATAGAAGACGGTGCGCTTCGGTGGCCGGAGCGCCTGCGACCCGCATTGGGTTTGAACGGCTTTGCCGTCGAACTTCGAGATCTGATGCTGCGAGCGAACGAGCGCGGACTCGGTCCCGAAGATCTGGTCAAGCTCGGCAAGAAGCGTGGCCGTCCGGAGTGGGTGGCGGCCGGGCGGTTCGCCGAGGCCTACGAGCAAGGCGTGCTGCTACGCGGCAGTGTCGGTGTCGAGGCTCCGGAGGCGACGGCGCCGGCACTCGACGCGGCCGAGTTGATCGGTGCGGCATTGACCGCGTTCGCCACCGATCCCGAATTGCTTCGCTCCGAGCGCGCTCGGATCCGGCACCTACTCGTCGACGACGCACAACATCTGGATCCGCAGGCGGCGCAGCTGGTTCGGCTGATCGGAACCGCAACTGCGGGCACGGTCATCGCCGGTGATCCCGATCAGTCGGTCTTCGGGTTCCGCGGTGCGGATTCGGCGTTCCTACTCGGACTCGCCGAGCGCGGAGACGAGCGCCAGATCGTCCTGCCCACCACGTTTCGCAACAACGCCGACGTCGCGTCGATCGCGGCCAAGATCGCTGCGCGGCTGCCCGGCAACCTTGCTCATCGCATCGCGGTTCCATCCGATCTCACAGATGAGGACCCGGGGCGGGCGTCGGTGCGGGTTCTCGGTACGACGGCCAAAGAAGCGGCAGTCGTCGCAGATACCTTGCGCCGGGCGCATCTGCTGGACGGGATTGCTTGGTCCGAGATGGCCGTCATCGTGCGGTCGGTGCCGCGTACTCTCGCCCCTCTCCGGCGAGCCCTGCTCGCGGCCGGGGTACCCGTCACGACCGCTGCCACCGAATTGCCGCTGGCCAGGCAACACGGAGTGTCCGGCCTGCTGCTGGTCCTTCGGGCGCTCGGCGGCGATCAGTTCACCGGCGACGACGCGCTTGCCCTGATGGCCGGTCCCATCGGCGGCGCCGAGCCGGTCACCCTGCGCCGGTTGCGTCGTGGCCTGCGCCGGGTCGAGTTGGCATCGGGAAGTGATCGGGACTCCTCGGAGTTGTTGCGGCTCATTCTGATCGACGAGGATCGTGCGCAGTCCAAGCGCCTCATGGGCAAGTTGACAGACGTCGAAGCTGCGGCACTCAATCGCGTGCTGTCGGTCCTTCGCAAGGCCCGAGTGCCTCTCGAGCGAGGTCTCGGGGTCGAAGAAGTTCTGTGGGCGGCATGGCAGGCGACGGGGCTGGAACGACGCTGGGCGGCTGCGTCGGCGCGCGGCGGACCTATCGGCTCACAGGCCGATCGAGACCTCGACGCAGTCGTCGCACTTTTCGACGCGGCCGCCAACTACGTCGACCGGTTGCCGCGTTCGCAACTCGCCGGTTTCGTCGACTACTTGACCAGCCAGGAGATACCGACCGACTCGCGGAGCCGATCGGTCATCACTCCCGACGCCGTCACCGTGGTCAGCGCTCACGCCGCGGCGGGTCGCGAATGGGCGGTCGTGGCGGTGGCGGGTGTGCAGGAGGGACTCTGGCCGAGTTTGCGGGCACGCGGATCGCTACTGCGTACCGAAGCGCTGATCGACCTGGTCAACGGAGTCTCCGACGGCAGTGACTCGGCTGCCGAACGACTCTCGCGAACCGCACCGCTTCTGGCCGAAGAACGCAGGTTGTTCCTGGTTGCCTGTAGCCGTGCTCGTCGCCGTCTGCTGATCACCGCAGTCGAATCGGCTTCGGGGGACACCGACTTGGTGCCTTCGCGGTTCGTGGACGAATTGATCCGTGGTGACGCGTACTCGGACGATCCGTCCTCCGATCTCGACGTCGTTGCACCCGAGACCGGGGATACCCGGGTTTTGTCGCTGCCTGCACTGGTCGCACAGCTTCGCAGCGTCGTGTGTGATCCCGACATCGCGCATTTCGACCCCGAGAAGCATTCCCGGGCCGCTCGCCAGTTGGCACGTCTGGCTGCTGCCGGGGTACGGGGCGCGCACCCGGATCAGTGGTACGGCACAGCCGAGCCGAGTACCGCTGCTCCCATGTGGCAGCCCGAGGACGGACCGGTTTCACTATCGCCGTCCACCATCGAGCTTCTCGAAACATGCCCTCTCCGATGGGTGTTCGAGCGTCATGGCGGCAGCGACGGAGACAACACTCATGCGATCGCCGGTACGCTGGTCCATACCTTGGTGCAGGCATTGGCCGGCCGGATTCCACCGGATCAGGTCGAGAAGGCACTCGAAAATGCCTGGGAATCCATCGATCTGGGATCGCAGTGGTACTCGCGCCGCGAACTCAATCGAACTCGGGAGATGTTGGCGACGTTCACCGCCTGGATGAACGCAACTCGCGGCGAACTGACCGAAGTCGGCGTCGAGGTCGCGGTCGAGGGGGTCCTCGAACCACGTGAGGAGGGAGCGCCTGCGGTCAAGCTTCGTGGCCGGATCGACCGGCTCGAGCGCGACACCGAAGGCCGTCCGGTGGTTGTCGACGTCAAGACTGCGCGAAACCCTGTCAGCAACGAGGCCGCGCAATCTCACGCGCAGTTGGCGGCGTACCAGGTCGCAGCGGCCGAAGGTGCGATTGCCGGCGAACCGGCCACACAACCCGGCGGTGCACGCCTGGTATTCGTGGCCAAGTCCAACAAGAAAGACGGTGCGGCGCAGCGAGTTCAGCCGCCGCTGACGGCCGAAGCCGTCGAGATGTGGCGAGACGTCATCCACAACGCAGCGGCAGCGACCCAAGGGCCGCAGTATCTGGCCAGGGTCAACGACGGATGTAGACATTGCCCGGTGCGCTCGAGTTGCCCGGCACACGACGAGGGACGACAGGTGAGTAACTAAGTGGCTGCCGCGACGCAGAAGGCACGCCGACCGAAGATCGATCCTGTCGACCTGGCGGTCGCGCTCGGTCAACACCCGCCGACGCCGGAACAGGCGGCAGTCATCGCCGCACCGCTCGGTCCGACATTGGTCGTCGCCGGTGCCGGTGCCGGTAAGACCGAGACGATGGCTGCTCGCGTCGTGTGGCTGGTGGCCAACGGCTTCGTCGATCCCGAGGCCGTTCTCGGATTGACCTTCACGCGCAAAGCGGCACAACAGCTCACGTCGCGAATCCGCAAGCGCTTGGCGCGACTGGCGGGTTCGGACGTTCTGCGGGCACTCGACCCGACCGGCGGAGTGCGTTCCCGGATTCTGGCCGGGGAACCCGAAGTCAGTACCTACCATGCTTACGCGGGACGGTTGCTGTCCGAGCACGGACTGCTGTTGCCGATCGAACCCTCGGCGACGCTGTTGTCCGAGACCGAACTGTGGCAGGTTGCGCACCGCGTCGTGAGCGGCTGGGACAGTGATCTGGACACCGACAAGAATCCGGGGTCCATCACCGAAACCGTTCTGGCCCTTGCCGGTCAGTTGGCGGAGCACCTGGTCGACCCCGAGCAGTTGCTCGAGGCTCACACCGAGTTGGACAAGCTGATTCATACTCTGCCCGCCGGTCCGAAACAGCGGGGTGGGCCGAGCAAAGAGCTGTTGAATTACCTTGATGTGCAACACAAACGCATCGAGCTACTGCCCCTCGTTGCCCGGCTGGGTGAGACGCTGCGGCGTGAAGGCGCATTGGATTTCGGCAGCCAGATGTCGCTGTCGGCCCGTGTCGCCTCCGAACATCCCGAGGTCGGGCAAACCGAGCGTGAGCGCTTTCGGGTAGTTCTTCTCGACGAGTACCAGGACACCGGTCACGCTCAGCGAGTGTTGTTGTCCTCGTTGTTCGGTGGGGGAGCCGACGGCCGGTTGGCGCTGACAGCCGTCGGCGATCCGATGCAGTCGATCTACGGTTGGCGAGGCGCGTCGGCGGCCAACCTGCCACGGTT
This sequence comes from Rhodococcus sp. KB6, assembly GCF_001445685.1. Lineage (NCBI taxonomy): Bacteria > Bacillati > Actinomycetota > Actinomycetes > Mycobacteriales > Nocardiaceae > Rhodococcus > Rhodococcus sp. KB6. The sequence continues at coordinate 356,091 of NZ_LNAK01000151.1, forward strand.
TGCAACCGACTTCCCGCTTGCCAACGGAAAGCCGGCTCCGACACTCGAACTGCTCACCAGTTGGCGTAACCCGCCGGAGGCTCTCGAATTGGCAAACCTGTCGTCCGCACCGTTGCGCCGACGCGGTGTGGCCGTCAGCACACTTCGTGCGCGGCCGGGAGCCGTCGCCGGAGACGTTCGACTGGCGCTGCTGGGAGACGTCGAACAGGAACGTCAGTGGGTTGCGGAGAAGATCGCCGAAGAGTACGAGGCGGCACGTGCCGAAGACCGCCCGACGCCCACGGCAGCGGTGTTGATCCGCCGCAACGCCGATGCTGCCCCGCTGGCCGAGGCTTTGCGGTCCAAGGGTCTGCCAGTCGAAGTGGTCGGACTCGGTGGGCTCCTGCACACACCCGAGGTGGCGGACGTGATCGCCATGCTCCGAGTGGTCGCCGATCCGCTGGCGGGCAGCGCCGCCGTTCGGCTGCTCACCGGAGCGAGATGGCAGATCGGCGCGAAGGACCTCGCCGCACTCTCGCAACGCTCCCGCGAACTTGCCATCTCCGCCGGATACGGAACAGCGGGTGCGGTCACCGACGCCGAGGCGCTCACCTCGGCAGTTCAGGACGCGCTGCCGGGAGAGAACGCCGAGCAGGCAGGATTGGTCGATTCGATCTCCGATCCAGGCCCGGCAGAACGCTATTCAGCTCTCGGGTACACACGCATCAACGCGATAGCGGCAGAGTTGGCGTCGTTGCGCGAACGTATCGGCCAGCCGCTCACCGAACTGGTGGCGGAGGTCGAGCGGGTGCTCGGTATCGGAATCGAGGCAGGCGCGCGAACCCGAGTCGGTGTCGTCGGGACCGCGGGCCGCGAGCATCTCGACGCATTTGCCGACGTCGTCGCCAATTACGCGACGCGTCCAACAGCCAATCTGCCCGGGATGCTCGCATTCTTCGCGGCCGCCGAACAGATCGAAAAGGGCCTCACTCCGGGCGAAGTGGAGGTGGCGCCGGATCGCGTGCAGATCTTGACCGTGCACTCGGCGAAGGGGCTCGAATGGGAAGTAGTGGCGATCCCGCATGTCAGCGACGGGGTGTTCCCCTCGTCCACCGCGTCCGGATCGTGGCTCGGGGCGCTCGCCGAACTGCCACCGTCGTTGCGTGGTGACCGGGCGGTCGACGCGGATTCGGCCGACGGAGTTCCGGTGCTCGACCTCGAGGAGCTGTACAACCGCAAGGACCTCGAGAACGCGATCACGGCGCACAAGAAGGCCTTGTCCAACCGTCGACTGGACGAGGACCGGCGACTGTTCTACGTCGCGCTGACCAGAACCGAACGGGCGCTGTTCATCTCGGCGCATCACTGGGCGGAATCCGGTTCGGAACCGAAGGGGCCTTCGGAGTTCCTGGACGAGCTGCATCAGATGGTCACGGCCGAAAACGATGCCGGTGAAGAAGACTCACGCGGTGCGATCGGCGTCGTGGAGGAATGGGCGCCTGCACCGGAACCCGACACCGAGAACCCGTTGGCCTCCACACCCCGTACTGCGCAGTGGCCGCCCGACCCGCTGGGTGCGCGTCGCGGCGCGGTCGAGGCCGGAGCCGCGAGCGTCCTGTCCGCACTTGCATCGCTGCCGCAAGACAGCGAAGAGACGGAAGAACCGGAGGACGATCCGGAGAACTGGGCCTCGGACGTCGACGTTCTACTGGCCGAGCGCGAAGCCCGGGCAAACGCGCGTGCCGAAGTGATTCTCCCGGCGCAGCTTTCGGTGACTCAGCTCGTCGACCTCAAGGCAGATCCGGATGAACTCGCGGCACGGCTGCGTAGACCACTGCCGTACCCACCTAACCCGCTCGCGCGGCGCGGCACGGCTTTTCACGCCTGGATCGAGCGAAGGTTCGGTGCGACCCGACTGTTGGATCTCGACGAACTACCCGGCGCCGCGGATACCGGCGCGGGTCCCGAGACCGATCTGGTGAAACTTCAGGATGCGTTCCTGCGGTCCCCGTGGGCCAATCGCAGCCCGATCGAAGTGGAAGTTCCTTTCGAAACATCCATTGCCGGAACGGTTTTACGCGGTCGGATCGACGCTGTGTTCGCCGATCCCGACGGCGGATGGACGGTGATCGACTGGAAGACCGGTGCCGAACCGTCGGCCGCCAACGAGGACGCTGTTGTGATGCAGTTGGCCGCGTATCGGGTGGCCTGGGCCGAATTGATGTCGGCCAGAGCCCGTTCGGCGGGGCGCAACGAACAGTTTCCGGCCGACAAGGTGCGGGCGGCGTTTCACTACGTTCGATCGGGTCGCACCATCGCACCCGAGAACCTGCCGGACGGTGAGGCTCTCGCTCGCCTCATCCGAACGGCAGGCGCGCAAGATTAGCTTGCGTTTCGACGAGCCTTGAGTGCTTCGGTCACCAGCGGAACCTGCAGGGGAAGACGTGCGATCGAACCGATCTTCTGCGGTGTGGACGTCTTCGGGCTTCGGCACCAGTCGATCGCCATCTGGATGTTGGCGGGGAACACGGCGACAAAGAGCGCGGCGGCAAGGCCCGCGCCGAGCTTGCGGGTCTTCGGCACGGCCAAGGCAGCGCCGATCGCCAGTTCCGCGACGCCGGACACCTGGGTGTAGGTGCGGGCCTGTCCGGGAAGCTGGCGGGGAACGGTGCTGTCGAAGAAGGAAGGCGCCACGAAATGCATGGTGCCGGCGCCGAGAAGGAGGGCCGACAAACGAAGAGCGGCCGCTTGGCTGGGAGTGGACGTCGAACCGGTGAAAGGCATTTGCCCAGCCTGCCTCACGGTGGACCTTCTTGCCACTACCGGCGCCACGACCCGCGCGCTATTCGGCGCCCGAGTTCCGAAGTCGATCTTCGAGGGTTACGCTGCCTGCCGATGTCCGTGTAGGTATTTCGTAAGTTCGAGTGAGAGAGTCGATGTATGGCCGGTAAGCTCCGGGCGCGTTTGACCAGGTCGGAAGCATTGACCGATCAGCCTGACTTCGCCCTTGTCGGGGTGCTGCGCATTCCCCAGCTACAGACAAGTCCGGCGCGGGCCATCTACAAGCGAGTTCTCATCGCGTTGGGTGCTCTCGGCGCCGCCGTGTTGATCGTGTACATCGATCGCGCGGGATACCGGGACGCACAGGACAACGAGCTGTCGCTGCTCGACTGCATTTACTATGCGACGGTTTCGCTCTCGACCACCGGTTACGGCGATATCACTCCGTTCACGCCGTCGGCGCGCCTGGTCAACGTCCTGTTGATCACGCCACTTCGGATCTTCTTCTTGATCGTGTTGGTCGGAACAACACTTTCAGCTCTGACCGAGAGTTCGCGTCAGGCGTTCAAAATTCAGCGTTGGAGGCAGCACGTGCGTAATCACACCGTCGTCGTCGGATACGGGACCAAGGGGCGGACGGCAATCGAAGCAATGCTCGGTGACGGTGTGCCGGCGTCGGAGATCGTGGTCGTGGACACCGATCAGACCGTCCTCGATTCGGCGGCGAGCAAGGGCCTGGTGACGGTGTTCGGTTCGGCGACGAAATCGGACGTACTTCGGTTGGCAGGTGCGCAGAATGCGTCGTCGATCATCGTGGCAACCAACCGTGACGACACCGCAGTGCTCGTGACGCTGACAGCCCGCGAAATCGCGCCGAAAGCCAAGATCGCCGCAGCCATCCGTGAAGCCGACAACGCGCATCTTCTGCGTCAGTCCGGCGCAGACTCCGTCGTCGTGTCCTCGGAGACGGCGGGTCGACTCCTCGGCATCGCGACCACGACGCCGACCGTCGTGGAGATGATCGAAGACCTGCTGACTCCGGAGGCCGGATTCGCGATTGCCGAGCGTGCCGTCGAGCGCGACGAGGTCGGCGGCTCTCCGCGTCATCTCTCCGACATCGTGCTCGGGGTCGTTCGTGACGGCCGTCTGGTTCGCGTCGGTTCACCCGAGGTGGACGCCGTCGAAGAGAACGATCGACTGCTCTACATTCGCCGCGTCACGAACTGAGTGTTACCGAGCTTCGTGCGCGCAGTAATGTCGTGAGCGTGAACGACTTCCAGCTGACCGAAACACCTCTGCTCTCACGCTCGAGCGTCGGCCGCGCCGAGGAATTGCGGTCGGACGCCGCTGCACTGACGACGGGTTGGGCGGACGCACTGCTCCTCCGTGTGAATTCACGGGGTCAGGTCAAGGTGTCGCCGGAAGGTCAATTGGTCTTCGCCGAGGCAACCGAGTTGGGGCCCGAACCGGTGCGCGGCGCGGTCTTCCTGGGAATTCGGGAGAATCGCCACGTCTGGGCGGTGCGGGTGTCGCTGCTGGCGGGCACTTTGTCTGAATTGCGGATGCTCGGCGGAACACTCGACGACGCGGACGCCGGTTTGTTGACCGGTGCCGTCGCGATTCTCAACTGGCACGACAGTGCCGGATTCAGCGCTATCGACGGCGCACCGAGTGAACCCACGATGTCCGGCTGGTCACGCATTTCCACGTCCACCGGCCACGAGGAGTTTCCCCGAACGGATCCGGCGGTCATCTGCCTGGTGCACGACGGCGGCGATCGAGTTCTACTCGCGCGTCAGCCGACCTGGCCGCAGCGCCGTTTCTCGATTCTCGCGGGATTCGTCGAGGCCGGGGAGTCACTCGAAACGTGTGTTGTCCGCGAGATCAAGGAAGAAGTCGGTATCGACGTGCACAGCGTTCGATACCTCGGGAGCCAGCCTTGGCCGTTCCCTCGCTCGGTGATGTTGGGCTTCGCCGCAATCGGCGACCCCGCCGCTCCGCTGCTGTTCGCGGACGGCGAGATCGCCGAGGGCACCTGGTTCACGAAGGACGAGGTGCGCGCCGCTCTCGAACTCGGCGACTGGGGTTCGGAAGCGGACGCGCCACTGCTGCTGCCCGGGTCGATCTCCATCGCTCGCGGAATGCTCGAGAGCTGGGTCAAGTAGCAGCCGGAGAAGGTCTACAGACCCAGAGCCTGCTTGACCTGGTTGAGCGACGGGTTGGTCGCAACGCTGCCGTCGCCGTACTTCACGGTCGGAACGACGTGATTGCCACCGTTGACGCTGCCGACGAAATCGGCTGCTGCCGGATCGTTCTCGATGTCGATCTCGGTGTACTCGATCCCCGACGCGTTGAGCTGCGTCTTGAGGCGACGGCAGTAGCCGCACCACGTGGTCGAGTAGATGGTCAGGGCAGGCGCATTTTCGGTAGAAGTCACGGCCGATATAACACCACGACCGAGAGCGTTGTTCCGTATCGGCCCGTGTTCTCTTGCCCACATACCGTCGGGCGCGGCGAATGGAGTGTCGGAACGTCCTGCCATGATGGTCCCCATGCCTGCGGACACCGGACTGGATCCAGAACAATCGGCCGCCGTGCTCGCGCCACGCGGCCCGGTATGTGTCCTCGCGGGCGCTGGAACAGGCAAAACCCGCACCATCACGCGCCGGATCGCTCATCTGGTTGCCGACGGTCACGTGTCGGCCGGTCAGGTGCTTGCCGTGACGTTCACCGCTCGTGCGGCCGGGGAAATGCGTGGACGTCTCCGTGAGCTGGGCGTCGGCGGGAGTGGGCCGCAGGTGCAGGCTCGAACTTTTCACGCTGCTGCTCTCCGTCAACTGAAGTACTTCTGGCCGCAGGTTGTCGGCGACACGCCGTGGCGTCTGCTGGACCGAAAGTTCGCCGTTGTCAGCAGTGCCGCAGCCCGGGTGGGATTGTCCACCAGCACGGAAAGCGTCCGCGACCTCGCCAGTGAAATCGAGTGGTCGAAGGCGTCGCTGATCGCGCCGGAGGATTACCCACGCGCGATCGCCAAGATTCGCCGTGAGGCACCGGTCGATGCCACCAAGGTGGCCCAGGTGTATGCCGCATACGAAGAGCTGAAAGCACGCGGCCAGGACGGCATGCTGCTTGATTTCGACGATCTCCTACTGCACACGGCGGCAGCTCTCGAAGAGCATTCGACAGTCGCCGACGAGTTCCGCGAGCGGTATCGCTGCTTCGTCGTGGACGAGTATCAGGACGTCACCCCACTGCAGCAGCGTGTGCTCGACGCCTGGCTGGGCGACCGAGACGATCTGACCGTGGTGGGCGATGCGAATCAGACCATCTACTCCTTCACCGGAGCCACCCCCAACTATCTGTTGGACTTCTCCCGGAAATTCCCCGAAGCGACCGTCGTTCGGCTCGAACGGGATTACCGCTCCACCCCTGAGGTCGTGTCGTTGGCGAACCGCGTGATCGGTGCCGCGCGCGGGCGGATCGCCGGGACGCGTCTGCAGCTGATCGGGCAGCGCGCGCCGGGGCCTGAGCCGGAGTTCATGGAGTTCGACGACGAGCCGGCCGAAGCACTCGGCGTTGCGCGGGCGATCAAACGGCTGATCGCGGCAGGCACCCCTGCGGCCGAGATCGCTGTTCTGTACCGGATCAATGCTCAGTCGGAGGCGCACGAGCAGGCCCTGACGAAGCTGGGCATTCCGTTCCAGGTGCGCGGTGGAGAGGGCTTCTTCACTCGCACCGAGGTACGTCAGGCGGTGGCAGCGCTGCGTCAGGCTGCTGGACGCGACGACCTCCCCGAAGGTGCAGACAACGGCGAAGCACTGGTCTCACTCGTCCGCGCTGTGCTCGCGCCGCTCGGCCTGACCAACGAAGAGCCTTCGGGTACTCAGGCACGCGAGCGCTGGGCTTCGCTCTCGGCTCTCGTGGCGCTCACCGAAGAACAACTTGTCCACGAACCTGAACTGACGCTCACCGGGCTTCTACAGGAGCTCACGGCCCGAGCCGAGGCGCGGCACCCACCGACCGTGCAAGGTGTGACGCTGGCCTCGCTCCACGCGGCCAAGGGACTCGAATGGGATGCGGTGTTCCTGGTCGGCCTCAACGACGGCACCCTGCCTATCCAACACGTTCTCGGCGACGCCAATTCGGGCGCCGACGACGTCGCGGTGGAGGAGGAGCGTCGGCTTCTGTACGTGGGGGTTACTCGTGCTCGCGAGCATCTGCAGCTGTCGTGGGCATTGGCCCGCAATGAGGGTGGACGCAAGTCCCGTCGCCGGTCGAGGTTCCTCAACGGGCTCATCCCCGAGGACTCGCCGGCTTCGCGCGTCGCCGCGCCGTCGTCGGGGAACAAGAAGCGTCCGCGCTGCCGCGTCTGCGGGAAACCGTTGATCGGGACGTCGGCGACCATGCTCGGGCGCTGCGAAAAATGCCCGTCCAATGTCGACCTGGAATTGCTCGAGCACCTCAAGGCCTGGCGTCTGGACAAGTCCAGAGAACTCAAAGTTCCGGCCTATGTCGTCTTCAGTGACAACACACTGATGGCTATTGCCGAACAACGACCACAAGATAATCGTGGACTGGTTTCGATCCCTGGAATCGGGCCGAAGAAACTCGACAACTTCGGGGAAGACGTACTAGCTGTCATTCGCGGTGAACTGCGAGCGGCAACACTCGATATCTGACAACACATCCGAATCGACAACGGTGAGTTACATAACCGCAGGTCAAAAATAGGTTGTGCAGATTCGGCAGATTCTCTACTCTGGTTTTCAGTGTTACGGGGCAACCTGTGCGCAGAAACTATCCGGACCGACACGAAATGGAGGTGGCAAAAAAATGACGAACTTGATCTCTTACGAAGCGTGCGCAAGCGCAAAGTTCGCTGTTGCCGCCCCCATGCTGCCGCGTGCAGCGGGATGGGCGCAGCATGCGCTCCGCCTGCGCCCTCAAGCAGCAGCAAAGAAAGCAGCTGTCGAGTCCGTGTTCTTAAGCCATCGAGGTATTTCTCGGTAGGACACATCCGTTCACTTACGGCCACGGACCCGCAGCCCCTGCGGACCGTGGCCTTTGTGTTGGATAGCCCTCTTCATCTGGTTTCCGACTCGGCTCAGGTTCGCACCCATCGAACCCATATCGTGCGACACAGTTTCGCATCCGAGCACTAGGAGACCGAGTTGTCTGCCCAGACAATCCGCGTGGAATCCGAAAACTCCACCACTGCAGTAACTTCCACCGACGTCACTTCGGCTGCAGTCACGTTCATCGAGGTCGCGTCCACCCGCCGCGACCTGCCGTGCCGGGCATCCAACCCCGATCTCTGGTTCGCCGAAGCTCCGGCCGAACTCGAGCAGGCGAAGGCACTGTGCGCGCAGTGCCCCATCCGTTCCCGTTGTCTCAGTGCGGCTCTCGACCGCGCCGAGCCGTGGGGGGTGTGGGGCGGCGAGATCCTCGATCAGGGGGCCGTCATAGCGCGCAAGAGACCGAGAGGGCGCCCACGCAAGCAACTTGTGTGCGCGTGAGAGCCCTATTCGGCGGAGCCGGTGTCTTATTCGGCGGAGCCGGTGTCATCCAGAACCGGCTCCGCGAACCCTGGCAACCAACGAGTCAGGATTTCCATGTACGGGGCATATGCGTCCAACTGGGCGCATATGCCGACCGAACCGAGAAGAACACGGAAGATCATCAAATACTCGGCCGGAAGGTTGAGTGCACGGGCCGTTCGGAACTGCGCACTGTTGAAGTCAGTGGCGGTTCCGGCGGCCTTTTGCAGCCATGCTCGAGTGAAGTGAAATGACTCGGTCTGGATCGGGTCGGTGAAGGGTCGCAGGTAATCCGCGATCTCCTTGTCGGTCACCGTGCGTCCGGGGATCACGAAACCGTTGGCGCGCAACAACTCCGTCAACTCGTCGAATTGTTCCTCGACAGCCAAGCGCACCATCGTGCCGAGAACCCGTGGCAGTCCGTTCGGGAACGGCGCAGCAGCACCGAAGTCGATGACGCCGAGTCGGCCGTCCTCGAGAAGCATGAAATTGCCGGGGTGCGGGTCACAGTGGAGCAATCCGACACGGGCCGGAGACGCGAAGTGGAATTCGGCGAGTAGTGCACCGGCCGCGTTGCGCTGCTCCGGCGTTCCACTCTCGATGATTCTGGTCAACGGGGTTGCCGTCATCCATTCGGTCACGACCACTTTCGGCGCGCTCGCCACGACGTGCGGGATCACGAATTGGGGATCTCCGTCGAACTCTTTGGCAAAAGCTCGCTGATTGTTCGCCTCGATCCGATAGTCGAGTTCTTCCTCCGTGCGCGCGGTGAACTCCTCGATCACGGGCCGTACGTCGACACCGGGCATGACCGAACCGAAGAGACCGGCAAATCTGCCCAGGGTCTTGAGATCGGCGCGTAGAGCTTCGTCGGCGCCGGGGTACTGAACTTTCACGGCTACGTCGCGGCCGTCCGCCCAGACGGCTCGGTGAACCTGCCCGATGCTTGCCGACGCGGTCGGTTCGTCGTCGAACGACTGGAATCGGTCGCGCCACTTGGTTCCGAGTTGCTGGTCGAGCATCTTGTGTACTTGCTTGGTCGGCAGCGGTGGGGCAGCGGCCTGAAGCTTGTTCAGCGACTCGCGGTACGGCTCGGCGAATTCCTCCGGAATTGCCGCCTCCATGACGCTGAGCGCTTGGCCCAGCTTCATCGCGCCACCCTTGAGTTCGCCCAGCACCGCGAACAATTGCTCGGCGGCCTTCGCGCTCAACTGCGCGTCGATCTCGCCTTTGTCACCGCCGGCGAGCTTGCGTCCGAAGCCCATGGCGGCGCGACCGGCCATCCCCAGGGGGATGCTCGCGAGTTTGGCAGTACGGGCAGAACTCTTGCGTGGGATCTCGGACACCACACCATCATGTCTGACTGGAGCGTCCTTTGCCCGAAACAGGTGCCAGGTATTGGCAACTGCAGGATATTTGCCGAGGCCAGCGCTTGGTTGTGATCCGATACGGACGGAGCGCGATCTCGAGCGTCGACGACAGACTGGCCGCATGCGTCGCCGCTGTCTCGGATAATGCGGAGTCGATCTCGGCCAGGGCCAGCGCGACACTTGCATGGATCATCGCCGATTCCGCGTGGCCTGCGCTGCCGAGTAGCTGCGCGGACAGATGAAGCCAATGAGGGTCGAGTTCGGATCGGAGGATGTCGGCGCACCGCAGGCAACTCGACTGACCAGGCAGGACAAGAGGACCGACCACACCGTTGCCGTCGCGGATGCGGACGGAAAGGTGGGGGAGTCCGCAGCGAACGAGATCGCTGACCAGACGAGGATCAGTTACGACGTCGTCGGCCAGGACCACCAGTTGTTCGTTCCACGTGCGCACGACGTCGGTGTTGCGATACCCGCGCGAGCGACGCGTGCTGACCCCGCCGGTGACCAGTGCGCGCTCGATGGCGTCAGAGAGCGGACCGACACCGTGAATCCGGACCGTCGCGGTGCTTCTGCGGGCAGTGTGGACGAAACCGGAATCGGCGAGTTGCTCGAGCAACTCCTCCGTCACGGATGTGGGAATCCCGAGCCTCGACGCTTCCCAGAGGATGTTTGCGCGGGATCTCGAGCCGTCCATTTTGCGCAGGATCGACTTCACCGCGCGATCGTCGACCCCGACAGGCAGAGTCAGCAGGACGGCACGTCCGGGGGTCCATCCCAGCTGCAGTCGACCATCCGGGCGCGACAGAACAGCGATCCGCGGGTCCCATCGAGGTCCCGCGGATCGCTGTGAAGTGCTGTCTTGTCTGGTGTCGTCGTGTGTGTGACCGGTCATCATTCGATGCTGGCACGACGGGCCCTCGGCGAGTCCCCGTCAGCGGCAGTTATCCACAGGCGGTCATCGCGGCTGATCTGCGAAAATCGGTCGAGAAGGGATTACTTCTCTTCGTCGTCCTCGCGGGTCTTGTCCATCGCTTCCTCGGCCGCACGCTCTTTTGCCACGACGGCTTCGAGCTGGGCTATCGGGTCGTCGAAATTACCGGCTTCGCCGGCGCCGAGGACACGGGCGACAAATCCGTCCGGTGCGTCGAGATCGCTCGAATCGGGCATCAGGTCGGGATGCGACCAGACGCCGTCGCGAACGTCCATACCGGCTTTCGCAGTGAGCTTCTGCCACAAACCAGCCGCTTCACGGACCTTGCGAGGACGAAGTTCGAGTCCGACCAGCGTCGCAAAGGTCTGTTCGGCGGGGCCGCCGGTAGCGCGGCGACGCCGCAACGTCTCACTCATCGCGGCAACACCAGGCAGTCGCTCGCCGAGTGCGGCGGTGACGACCGTCTCCACCCAGCCCTCGACCAGCGCAAGCAGAGTCTCGAGACGTTCGAGAGCGGCTTTCTGCTCCGGTGTGTTCTGCGGCTCGAACGTGCCCTGCTGCATCAACGCTTCGAGCTTGCTCGGATCGGTGAGAGCGGATGGATCGAGGTCCTTGGCGAATTCTTCCATCGCCGAGAAGTCCATGGTGATTCCGCGGGCGTATTCCTCCACTGTCGCGAGAACACGCTGGCGCAGCCACGGAACGTGACTGTAAAGGCGCTGATGAGCGGCTTCCCGCGCGGCGAGGAAGACCAGAACTTCCTGATGCGGCTGTTCGAGACCCTCACTGAAAGCCTGAACCGCAGCCGGGAGAAGGGCCGCGGTGCCTTCGGGGCCGAGGGGCAGGCCGATGTCAGTGGAGGAGAGCACCTCGGTGGACAGTTGGCCGAGTGCCTGGCCCAATTGCGAGCCGAACGCGAGTCCGCCCATCTGGCCGAGCATGCCCAGCATCGGGCCAGCCATCTGCTGTGCTTCGGCCGGAAGACCCTGGACCCACATGCCCGCTACCTTCTCGGCCACCGGATCACAGAGTCGCTTCCAGGTGTCGATCGTGTTGTCGAGCCAGTCGTTCGGAGTCCACGCAAGAGTGCGGCTCGCTCCGGCAGGGAGCGTTGTCGCGGCGTCCAGCCACATCTCGGCCAGGTGCGCGGCGTCGGCGATCGCCTTGACGTTGCCCTCGGTGATCGGTGTGACCGATCCGATCTGTTGGCGTGCCAGCTTCTTGGCGATGTCGTAGTTGACCGGGCCGGACGTACCGCCCTGGCCCATCGACGAGCCCATTCCGCTCAGCATCTGCCCGAACTGGGTGAGCATCTGGCCGAGCTGAGCCGGATCGAATCCCTCACCGCCCGCGCCGAACCCGAACGGCATGTCACCACCCCCGAACGGATTGCCACCCGCCGCGTTCTTGTCGCGATCGGGATCGTCGTCGGAGTTGGAGAAGCCGAACGGCATATTGCTCATACCTCAACGGTACAAGGCTCGAGCGGTCGGAGTCGCCCTCCGAGTCACGCTGACGGCGAACACGCACGGCGCTCAGGCGGTGCGATCGGTGCTCCGGAGCCTTCGCGCTTTACTCTGGATCAGGTGAATCGACGGATAGTGACGCTCTTGGCCGCACTCGCACCCATCGTCGTGTTGGGAGTCGTCGGAACAATGGTCACTGTTCCTTATGTCGCACTCGGTCCGGGCCCCACCTTCAACACGCTCGGCGACGTCGACGGTAAGCCCGTCGTGGACATCCAGGGGACCGAGGTCGATCCCACCGACGGCAACCTCAACATGACAACGGTGTCGGTTCGCGACGGCCTCAACATCTTCGAAGCGTTCGGACTGTGGGCGAGTGGCAGCAACGGACTCGTCCCTCGCTCGGAGATCTATCCGCCCGAGAAGTCGAAGGAAGAGATTCAGCAGGCCAACACCGCCGACTTCCAGCAGTCCGAGGACAGTGCCGAGTTGGCGGCACTGCACTTTCTCGGCAAGCCGGTGGCACTGACTGTTTCGAAGGTGACTCCGGACGGTCCCGCTGCGGGTGCCCTGCAAGAAGGCGACGTCCTGGTCAAGATCGGCGACACTCCGGTAACCACCATCACCGGCGTTCAGGACACGGTCGGTGCGATCGCGCCCGGCACCGCGATCGACGTCACCGTCCTACGTGAGGGTGTGGAGACCGTTGTGCCGGTCACCGTCGGGGCGCGGCCCAACAAGCCCGAATCGGGTTACCTCGGCGTCACACCCAACGAGGTCCCGGACGTTCCCTTCACCGTGCAGTTCAATCTCGCCGACATCGGCGGTCCTTCTGCCGGACTGATGTTCACACTGGCCTTGGTCGACAAGCTGACTCCGGGGGAGCTCAACGGTGGAAAGTTCGTGGCCGGAACGGGCACCATCGACTCCGACGGCGAGGTCGGTCCGATCGGCGGCATCAGGTACAAGTTGATCGCCGCGTCCCAAGCCGGTGCTGAGACCTTCCTCGTGCCGGCCCAGAACTGTGACGAGGCGAAACAGAATGCGCCGGACGGGCTTCGACTCGTCAAGGTCGACAACCTGCCCGGCGCAGTGGACTCACTCGAGAGCCTCAACACGGGCGGCGACGCACCCCGCTGCTGAAAGCTGCCTGGCCGCCGACGACTCTGTCAGTCTTCTTCGACCTCGTCGAGCGTCGCGTACAGGGCGTGCACGAGGTGAGGTGCAAGACCGTCGTAGGTGAGCAGTTCCAAGTCACCGTACGGATCCGCATCCTCGTCGGGACGCATCTGTAGGAGCGACAGCGAGGGACCGTCACGGAGCACGCCGACGAACAGTCGAGCCTCGCGTCGATCGGGATGCGCGTTGGCCGTCAGCCGCGCGACCTCGTCCGCCGCGTGCTGATCGGTCAACACCGGCGCCGTGGCGTGGTCGAGATCCGATTCCGCCTCGGGCGGCAGGACGACGATCTCCTGCACCAGGATGCAACCCTGCACGGACTCGGGCCAATGCGTCGTCGCCAGGAACTCGTCGAGTGCCCGTGAACCGCCGATGATGTCCTCGGGAAGCGATTCCTGTTCGATAGGTGTGTATTCGGCGCCCTCGGCGAGTTGGTCGAGCAGTCCGGGTTCGGCCGCGGCGAGCATTTCGGTGGGTACCAACGCGTACAGCTTCGGCGGCTGATCCCAGCCTTCGGCGTCGATGTGGTCGACAACTTCATGAACGCACCGGGCGAGGGCACTCGGTGATCTGCTCATATTCTCTTCACTCACACGTTCATCCTCCCACCTTCTGTCCGGCTCCCCGCTCTCCGTGTTGTCAACCCGTGACCGTTGTTACGTAGAGTGGTCGGAAACGGCCAAGTCCACTCGGGCGTGGCCGCAGTGATCGATGCAATCGGTTGCGACGCCACGGCGTCGCCAAATCTTGGAGCGTGGCACGTGGGCATGCGGCCCCCCGCAGGTTTACCCTCTCTGTCCAGACGCAGTCGAATCTTGTTGGTGGTGGCTGTCGTAGTGGCGGCCTTGCTGCTCGTGGGGCCGCGACTGATCGGCATGTACACGGACTGGTTGTGGTTCGGCGAAGTCGGCTTCCGCGGTGTCTTCACCAAGGTTCTGCTGACGCGATTCGTGCTCTTCCTGGTCGTCGGAATTGTCGTCGGCGCCATCGTGTGGCTCGCGATGCTTCTCGCGTACCGCGCACGCCCGGTGTTCGTCCCGGTCTCCGGACCCAATGATCCGATCGCGCGCTACCGCACCACCGTCATGTCGCGTCTTCGTCTTTTCGGCGTGATCATTCCGGTAGCGATCGGCATCCTGTCCGGTCTCATCGCACAGGCCAACTGGGTCACTATCCAGTTGTTCCTCAACGGCCAGGCTTTCGGGATCACCGATCCTCAGTTCAACTTGGACGTCGGCTTCTACACGTTCGATCTGCCGTTCTACCGTTTCGTTCTGAATTGGTTGTTCGTCTCGATTTTGCTTGCCTTCGTGGCAAACCTGGTCACCCACTACGTTTTCGGTGGGATCAAGTTGGCCGGGCGCAATGGGACGTTCACCACGGCCGCTCGTATTCAGCTGGCTGTCATCGCCGGCACCTTTGTGCTTCTCAAGGCGGTGGCGTACTGGTTTGATCGGTACTCGTTGATGTCGAGTAGTCGTAAGGAACCGACGTTCACCGGCCCGGGCTTCACCGACATCAATGCGGTCCTGCCGGCGAAGCTCATTCTGTTGTCCATTGCGGTCATCTGCGCCTTGGCGTTCTTCGCCTCGATCTTCACGCGGGATCTTCGGATACCGGCCATGGCAGTCGCTCTACTGGTTCTTTCGTCGGTCCTCGTCGGTGCCGTCTACCCGATGATCGTCGAGCAGTTCTCCGTCAAGCCCAATGCGGCGCAGAAGGAGAGCACGTACATCGAACGAAACATCGAAGCGACCCGTCAGGCGTACGGGATCACGGAAGAAAACGTCGACTACGTCGACTATCCGGGAATTGGCACCAAGCAGCCCCAGGACGTTCCGGCAGACCGGACCACGATCGCGAACACACGCCTGTTGGATCCGACCATTCTGTCGCCGACGTTCACCGCTCAGCGTCAGCTCAAGAACTTCTACGGGTTCCCGCAGACGCTCAACGTCGATCGTTACGAACAAGACGGCCAGTTGCGCGACTTCGTTGTCGCCGCGCGTGAGCTGTCGCCGAACAACCTTTCCGGCAACCAGACGGACTGGATCAACAAGCACACGGTCTACACGCACGGCAACGGTTTCGTCGCCGCCCAGGCCAACGAAGTCACGGCCGTGCAGGGCGACAGTCAGAACAACACCGGTGGCTACCCGATCTACTCGGTGAGCGACCTGACGACCACGCCCGAGAACGAGAATCTCAAGGTGGACAATCCTCGTTCGTACTACGGCGAGGTGATCAGTCAGTCGGACGCCGATTACTCGATCGTCGGTTCTGTCGACGGCGAGGGACCTCGTGAGTACGACACCGACACCTCGAAGTACACCTACACAGGTTCGGGTGGCGTTTCGATCGGCAACTGGTTCAACCGTCTTGCATTCGCGGCGAAGTACACCGAGCGCAACATCTTGTTCTCGAGTGCAATCGGCTCGAACTCCAAGATCATCTTCAAGCGTGATCCGAAGGAAAGAGTCGAGGAGGTCGCGCCTTGGCTGACGACCGACGGCGCTGCTTACCCCGCAGTGGTCGACGGCAAGATGCAGTGGATCATCGACGGCTACACCACCGCCCAGGACTACCCGTACGCGCAGCGCAGTTCGCTCGACGGGTTGGTCGAGGACAGTATCGACCAGACGACCGGGCGCCTCATTCCGCGCCAGGAGTTCTCCTACATCCGTAACTCAGTGAAGGCCACGGTCGACGCCTACGACGGCACGGTCACGCTGTACCAGGTCGACGAGCAGGATCCGGTTCTGAAGGCATGGATGGGAGTCTTCCCGAACACGGTGAAGCCGAAGAGCGAAATCTCGGACGACCTGCAGGCGCACTTCCGGTACCCGGAGGACATGTTCAAGGTCCAGCGAGAGATGCTGGCGAAGTACCACGTCGACGATCCGAGTGAGTTCTTCACCAACAATGCGTTCTGGTCGGTTCCGAGCGATCCGACGATCGACACGTCGGCCAACCAGCCGCCGTACTACGTGCTGGTGGGCGACAAGGACACCGCGAAGGCGGATTTCCGTCTGACCAGTCCGATGGTCGGGTTCAGTCGTGAGTTGCTGTCGGCCTACATCTCGGTGGCGAACGACAAGGAGAACTACGGCAAGTTCACGGTGCTGCAGTTGCCGACAGATACGCAGACTCAGGGTCCGCAGCAGGCCCAGTCTGCGATGACGTCGGATTCGCGTGTTGCTTCGGAAGTGTCACTGCTCAAGCAGTCGAACAAGATTCAGTACGGAAACCTGCTGACTCTGCCGATTGCCGAGGGCGGAATCCTCTACGTCGAGCCCTTGTACTCGCAGCGAAACTCGCAGAACGCGTTCCCTCAGTTGGCGCGTGTGCTGGTGAGCTTCAGCGACACCAACGGCATTCGGATCGGTTATGCACCGACCGTCTCCGAGGCGATCAGTCAGATTTGGCCGGGCGCAGGTTCGGCAGCGACGGTCACCCAGCCGGCACCCGATCCTGATACCGGAGCGCAACCGGAAACGCCGACAACTCCGACGGCACCGGCCCCGCCGGCTTCTTCGGATGACGTCACGAAGGCGTTGGCCGAGGTCAATTCGGCAATGGCGGCATTGAAGTCGGCGCAACAGAGCGGTGACTTCACCAGCTACGGTGCTGCGCTCGACCGCTTGCAGAAGGCTGTTGACGCGTACCAGGCGCTGCCGAGGTAAGCGGCGTCAGTTCGTGAGTCATAGAAGGCCCGCCATCCGATCGGATGGCGGGCCTTCTTGTGTTCTCAGGTGAAGCTGCACGAGCTGAATCAGCGCAGTGCTGCAACGATCGGTGCGTTGGCATCGGAGAGCTGCTGGAACTGTGCGGCGAAGCCGTACTGGCCGGCGAGGTCACGAGCGGTGTCGTAAGCCTGCTGTGCGGCGGGCTTGAGCTCGGCCGGGATCTCGATGGCGGGAGCAACTGCGGGTGCCTCGGCGACGGGAGCCGGTGCTGCGGCGGGAGCTTCTTCGACTGCAGGCTCGCTCGCGACGGTCAGACGCTGGCCGCAGACGGGCCATGCGCCGGGGCCCTGGCTCTGCAGGGTGTTCTCGGCGACGCGGATCTGCTCTTCCTTGGAAGCGTTGGCGGGCGAGCCGGTGCCACCGTTGGCGGTCCAGGTGCTCTGCGAGAACTGCAGGCCGCCGTAGTAGCCGTTTCCGGTGTTGATGTTCCAGTCGCCACCGCTCTCGCACTGTGCGACGCCGTCCCAGTTGTGGGTGGCTGCGGAAGCGGTGCCGGTGCTCATGGTGAGGGGCACTGCGACAAGTGCGCCGGCTACTGCCAATGTGCCGAATGCACGCTTGCTGATGCTGGTGTACGTCATGTCGGGGTAAATCCTCTCCGCGCTTGCTGACATCGGCGGGCCTGCGGGTCGGCGATGATGCTGACTTTCCCGGGCGCTTGTCTCTCCGTGTCTCTGCCCCTCGAAGGTTTCGGGGGTTCCGATCCCGCGGGGCAGAGTGGAGCAGCGGCGGGTCGGCGTTCGCCCGGTTGATTCGGGCCGGGACCGACCGTACGGGAGCGTCGAACGAGGGTCGATTCGCAATTTTCCGGACTGTCTGGTCTGCTCTCGACCCAAAATTTTAGCGTTTGTGCTGGTAGAGCCTTTCCGATGCCGTTTCGACGTACGTTCGTTACATGCTTGTTATGTGTTGATGCTCACGGGTATTTTGTGAACCCAGTCACCCGATTTCGCGACTTTCAGGCGTGTATTTCGCTCCAGCGCAGGCGATTTGCGTTCCGTTCACCTGCTCGTGTAACTTTGTCCATGCATCGCGGGGTGGAGCAGCTCGGTAGCTCGCTGGGCTCATAACCCAGAGGTCGCAGGTTCAAATCCTGTCCCCGCTACTAGAAAAGGACCGCCGCACTGGATTCCAGTGCGGCGGTCCTTTTTTGTGCGCAGCCGTCGTAGGGTGGCGACGTGCGACTCTCGAAGATTCTTTTGGCGATGGCGGTGACTACTTCGCTGGTGACCACCGCTCTGGCGTTCTCGGCAGGAAGCGCTGCCGCCGGTGGGCGGATCACCGATGCGAAGCGCGTGGTCTTCATCGTTCCGGGGCAGCAGCTCTACAACTCGGGAGAAATGCACCAGGCGACCTACCGCGCCCTCGACGAGGCACTGAGCGCTGCGGGCTACGAGACACACTTCGTCGACGCACCCGGCAAGATGATTGCGGCCGACGCCGAGCTGATTGCGGATTCGATTCGCTCCTACGCTACCGGCGCTGACTCCGTCGGGGTGATCGCGCACAGTGCGGGTGGACTGAGCTCCCGGTACTACGCGAAGTTCCTCGGTGGCTCCGAAGTAGTGGATTCATTCGTCGCCATCGGTGCGCCACAGTACGGTAGCCCCGGTGGCTGCGTACAAGGCCCTGCCGACGGTTACGACACCTGCATGTTCTCCGAAGTTCTCACCAAGCTCAATGCCGGTGAGGACACTCCTGGATCTGCCTACTATTCGGTGGTGCAGAGTTCGGGCGAGTGGGCGGACGGTCGGTTGGACGGGGGCCAGTGCCGGGTGTACGTCGATGGCGTTCCCGGGGCCGGAACCGGAGGAGACCACCTCACCGAGCTCGAGCATCCAGAGGTCATCTCGAGAGCGATCAGCGCTTTGGGGCGCGACTGTGTCGGTACGTTCGTGGACGAGAACGACGGCGACATCACCTGGCCTGACACGCTGTTTCCGTCATTTCGGTAAAGCTTCAGGTCCGGGTTGTTCGGACGAGTAGCCCGGCTACGTGTGCGCTCGCGGCAGTCCTCGCCCCCAAGGCGTCACCCGATTCGATGGCCGCGACTATACGTGCGTGCTCGGTGACGGCGATCCGCCGATTGAGCTCGAGGCTCCACATGTCCGAACGGTAGAGGTGTGACTGACCATCCAGACGATGCAGGGCTTCGCTGAGCGGGTGATTGCATGCAGTCTCACGAATCAAGGTGTGGAACTCGAGGTCGAGCTTCGAATCCCGACGCTGATCCGGCGGGCTCTCGAGAAGTTCGCGTTGCACCTGCACCATCTTGTTCAGCTGTGACACGGTTTCGTGCGTGGCATTGGCCGTCGCGTTGAACGCCGCGAGACCGTCGAGTACCTCACGCACCTCGAAGACCGCGCGCAGAGACTCCGCGTCCAGCGAATCGACTTTTGCACCCGCATTCCGTGTGTGGACGGCGATGCCCTCGTAGATCAACTGCTGCACGGCCTCGCGGACCGGCGTTCGACTGACATTGAGCTTGCTCGCCAGCGCGGGAACACTCAGTGGTGTCCCCGGCGCCAGCTCGCCCGAAAAGATCAGTTCGCGAAGCGTCTCGTGCACGGACTCGGTGAGTAAAGCTCGTTCGGTGGTGGTCATCTTGTCCTCACTTCGATCCTGCACGATGTCGACGGTACCCGGGAGCGCTATCCAGCGGCGCGCACCCGGTCAGCGCTGCGACTGTCGACCTCGGGCGCCGTCGCGCCTTTCAGTCCGGCCACTTTGGCCGCGATGTTCTCAGCGATCGTGATCGGCGGGTATCCCACTTCGCCCGGTGTGAGAGTCCCTGGCAGTGCTTCGATGACGGCGTCGTAGTTCCCGTCGAAAAAGAATGCGGCAGAGCGACGTCGGATGATCTGACCATCGACGATAGGTGGGTCGACTCGGTGCACTGTCGAGCGCCATCGGTCGTTCGTCCAGCGTGCCATCGCGTCGCCGAGGTTGATCAAGAGTGCGCCGTCGGCAGGTTGGACGTCGTGCCATACGCCGTCGGCACTCAGAACTTGAAGACCCGGAACTCGATCTGCCCACAGGATGGTCAAGATTCCGAAGTCGGTGTGAGCGCCCATTCCCGTCATGTCGCCGGAGATGCGGATCTCGCCCTCGGGCAGTGCGTAGTTGTTCATCTTCATCGCGTCGATCGAATGGTCGAGCATCGAATCGAAGTACCCGGGCTGCAATCCGAGAGCGTCGGTAAAGGCGCACATCAGGATTCGTGCCAAGCCCTGGGCATGACGGAAATACTCTTCGATTGCCGGTCGGAATCCGGGCGCGGCCACGGGCCAGGTGTTGGCGGCGTAGCTGGACTCGGGTAGGTCGACGCCCGGATAGTCGCTCACCTCTGTGCCCACGACTATTGCTTCGTAGAAATCGTTCATCTGGTTCGCAGCGGCGACGCCCAGGCTCATGCTGAGTGATTCCGATTTCGGTGGTGAGTAGCCGCGGTTCTCGGACGAGGGACGGCGATAGTTGTTCTTCACCGTCAGTGGGAGAGCAAAGAACTCGTCGAGAGCGTCGGCCAGGCCTTCGGTCGCCGATCGTGGAATGCTGTGTCCGACAATCTGTATGAATCCGACCTCCCGGCACGCGCGATCGAGTTGAGCTGCCACTTCCGCACAGGCAGTGCTGTTGGTGGCGTTTGCAACCGCTGCCTCGCCGCGGAGGTACGGGCTGATATCGATCGTAGGGATTTCGAAGACAGGAGTTTCGTGGGTCATTTAAAGTCCTTGCGGCCGGACGTGTGCCACTTACCGACGAGCACACGTGAGAGGAATCCAAAGGCAGAGAAGACGAGGACACCGAACACCGACGCGATCACGATCGCGGCGATCAGATCCTCGGACTGAAGGCGGCTTCGGTAGACGTCGAGCAGGGTCCCGATACCGGGTTGTCCTTTGGCGAAGAACATGTCGCCGATGATGGCACCGACGACAACAAGGCCGGAGGCGGTGCGGATGCCGGTGAGAATGGCCGGCATTGCCGCTCGCAGTTCGAGTTTCACAAGTCGATCCCAACGCGAGGCGCGGCCTAGGGTGAAGAGTTCGTGCAGTCCGCGATCGACCGATTGCAATCCGAAGTGTGTGTTGGTGATGATCGGGAAGGCTGCGATGAGAACGCACACCAGGGTGCGCGCGGTCATGCCGTAGCCGAACCAGAGCCCGATGAGGGGGACGATGGCGAGGATGGGAATGACCTGCAGCACAACGGCATAGGGATAGACGATCCGCTCGATCCACTTGGCCTGGCTCATCAGCACGCCGGTTCCGACGCCGACTGCCACCGCGACGACGAAGCCGACCAGTGCTACCTGTGCCGTCACTGCGAGGGCTTCGAGCATGGGAGAGAGGTGTTTCCAGTCGAGTAGCGACTTTGTCAGTACTTGACTCGGCGGCGGAAGGAGAAATCGACGTTCCGGGGAGAGAACGAGGTAGCTGACGATCGACCACGCTGCGACCGCGCCGGCAAGTGAGAGCAGCGGATAGAGCAGGAAGGTGCCGAGCGCTCTCATTCGCGAGGGCCGTCCGGGCTGTGACTGTGCTCGCGCGGCGGTCGCAGAATCAGTGCGAACGGCGGAATTGCGTGCGGTGGTGCCCTGTTGCACTGCAAGGACTTCGGTCATCGTGAGCTCCCATGGAGACTGGCCGAGATCTCGGCGACGTGTTCGGTGTATCGGGCGTCGTAGCGCAGTTCCGGGCTACGCGGGTACGGGAAATCGATGTCCACGACCGAATGGATTCGTCCGGGCCGGGCGGTCATGACGACCACCTTGTTTGCGAGGTACACGGCCTCGGATACCGAGTGCGTGATGAACATCGAGGTGAACCCCTTGTCGGTGTAGAGCCTTTGCAGCTCTACCTGCATCTCCAGTCGTGTCATCTCGTCGAGAGCACCGAAAGGTTCGTCGAGCAGCATCACAGCAGGTGCGAGGGTGAGCGCACGTGCCAACGAGACGCGCATCTTCATTCCGCCCGACAACGCGTTGGGCAGTTGTTTCGCAAAGTCCGCCAGGCCCACTGCGCGAATTGCCTCGTCGGCGCGCAACTTTCGGGCTGCTTTGTCGCCGCCACCGAGTTCGGCGGACAATTCGACGTTGGCCTGCACGGTTCGCCAGGGGAGGAGAGTCGGCTCCTGGAAGATGAAGCCAACTGATTCGGTGTCGAGGGCAACCGCGCCGCTGGTCGGTCGCTCGAGGCCGGCCGCCATGCGCAACAAAGTCGACTTGCCGCAGCCGGAGGGTCCGACCACGGCGACGAAGTCTCCTCGCTCCACGTTCAGATCGATGCCGTCCAGCGCGACAGTGCCGGTATCGAACTTCTTGACGACATCGGAAAAGACCATCTGCATCGGTGCGGTGAGCTTGCGAGCGTCGGCATCCTGCATCGTGTTCGCGAGTTCCATCTGAGCCTCCGGTTCAATAATGCATGCAAAAGTTCTTCAAGATGTATGAACCATCTTGAATTGCATGTATGTCGCCTAGATTGCTGAATGTAAATGTGAGGTGACATTGCAGGTGAAGCGAGAATCCTGGCGCGCGTTACCTGATGGAAACAACTAGTCGATTGCATGTAATCCATGTGCTGCAGAGTGTGCACATCGGATCATCCTTCCTGGTTCGCCCACATCCCAATTGTTTTCACGAAGGAGACGCTGTGTATTCAAATCGCAAGGTGCATTCCAATCGCAGAAGTGTGGGAGCGGCCGGCGCGGCACTGGCCATGTGTGCAGCCATCGGATTGACTGCGTGCAGCTCCAGTGAGGCTGAGACGGCCAAGGCTGAATCTCTCGAACCAGCTGCCGAGGCTCAGAACCTAGCGGGTCTCTGTCCGGAAAACGTTGTGGTTCAACTCCAATGGCAGCCACAGTCGGATATGGGAGCGCTCTTCGAGATGCTTGGTCCCGGCTATTCGGTCGACACCGACGACAAGTCCGTCAGCGGGACTCTTGTCGCCGGAGGGAAGGACACCGGAGTCGACTTGACCTTGCGGGCCGGGGGACCGGCAATCGGGTTCCAATCCGTCAGCTCCCAGATGTACGTCGACGATTCGATCACTCTCGGCTTGGTGCACGGCGATCAGGTGATCGCGGCAGCGGCAAGTCAGCCCGTTGTGGCCGTCACGCCATTGCTCAAGTACAGCCCGGCAATCCTCATGTGGGACAAAGAGTCTCATCCGGAATGGGCGAGTGTTGCCGATATCGGCAAGTCCGACGCGAGTGTCGTCGTTTCCAAGGAGCAACTGTTTCCGCAGTGGCTCGTGGCGAAAGGCCTACTGAAGCAGTCTCAGCTCGACACGAGCTACGACGGAGCTCCCTCGCGATTTGTCGGTGACCCGACCATCGCTCAGCAAGGATTCGCGAATTCGGAACCGTACACGTACGAGAAGGAGACGCCGGCGTGGGACAAGCCGGTTTCCTATGACCTGCTGAAAGATTCGGGTTTCGACATCTACGCGTCCAATGTTTCCGTTCGTGCCGACAAGGTCGAGACACTCTCCCCGTGTTTGAGCAAGCTGGTTCCGATCATTCAGCAGGCCACCGCGGACTACATCACAGCGCCGGATACGGCGAATGCTGCCATTGTCGACGTCGTCTCGCAGGACGTGTCGTTCTCTCCCTACACCGAGGGTGAAGCAGCGTTCAGTGCCCAACTCTTGAAAGAGAAGGGCCTGATCGCGAACGAGGCGGACGGATCCGTCGGCACGTTCGACATGACGCGAGTCGCTCACACCGTCGAAGAACTGAAGCCCATCCTGAACGACGGGGGTGCGGCGATACCGCAGTCATTGACTGCAGAAGAGATCTACACCGACAAGTTCACCGATCGGTCCATCGGAATCCGCTGAAGGAGCTGACAGCAAATGACGTACGACATGACAGAACTCAACCGCGAGACCCGCATGGGTGGCCTGGGCACGGAGACCACCGACCGCGAGGTCCGAAGAATCGATCTCTCGGATTTCGAGAACCGGCGCAGCGAGATCGCCGAGGAGTTGTGGTCGGCAGCGACCGACATCGGATTCTTCCAAATCGTCAATCACGGGATCGATCTGGACCAGGTCCGCGAGGCTTTCGCGGCGGCCGAGCGATTCTTTGCACTGCCCACTGAGGTCAAAGCGCAGTATCCGCTCAAGAAGGGTTTCAACTCCGGCTGGGAGAGCATGACGCAGGTGCGTCCGTCCATCGGAACACCTGATCAGAAAGAGTCCTATCAGGTGACCCGCCCGCATATGGGTGATCTGTGGCCCACTGCAGACGAATTGGGCGGATTCCGCGAAACGATCCTGGACTTCGAAGCCAAGTGCTGGGGCATTGCGATGGACCTGTTGTCGTGCTTCGCCGAGAAGCTGGGATTCGAACGAGACTTCTTCACCAGGGCACATGACCCGTCGGTGGACACGTACCAGAGCACACTGCGACTACTCCACTACTTCCCCCTTGCCGCCGACGCAGATGTCGAAGGGATGTGGCGTGCCGGAGCACACACCGATTTCGATTGCCTGACATT
This sequence comes from Rhodococcus sp. KB6, assembly GCF_001445685.1. NCBI lineage: Bacteria > Bacillati > Actinomycetota > Actinomycetes > Mycobacteriales > Nocardiaceae > Rhodococcus > Rhodococcus sp. KB6. The sequence continues at coordinate 380,590 of NZ_LNAK01000151.1, forward strand.
GCTTTTCCAGCGTGACGGTCAGGGCGGTTTGCAACTGTGCCCGGGCAAGGAGATGGACACCCAGGAATGGACGTCAGTGGTGCCGGCTGAGGAAGCGATCACCTGCAACATCGGCGACATGCTGATGAGATGGAGTGATGACGTCCTGCCGTCGAATTTTCATCGGGTCAAGAGTCCCGGAGTCACCGACTATCGGGGAGCCCGCTACAGCCTCGCGTTCTTCGCTCAGGCGAACCGCGACGTGACCATCGAGGGGCCGGCGGGCAAGTACCCGCCGATCACTGCCGAGGACTACATCGACCAGCGAGTGCGCGCGAACTTCGCGCGTTGATCCGTATCCGTTCCGTCACACACTTTCAGGAGAACTGGCGATGACTACCGCGCCCAAGAACATGACCGACGCGATCATCCGGGACGTGACGTTGTACAGCGGCGGGCAATGGCTGACCGGCCACGACGTCGTCGTCTCGAATGGGGTGGTCGAATCGATCGAGAAGTCGACCGGCACCGCCACACCTGGAAGTGTGGACGGATCGGGGGCGTATCTGATCCCTGGGTTCGTCAACACCCATACGCACCTTCAGCAGTCACTGATGCGTGGGATCGCCGAAGGGACACCGCTTCTCGAATGGCTACTCGCGGTCGCAGAAGAGTCGGTTCAGATCACGCCGGAGCGCGCATACACGGCCACTGTCGCAGCCTCGCTGGAGGCATTGCGCAGCGGTACGACCACCCTGGTCGAACACATGTGGCCGCACCCGTCCAGCGAGGTTCACGACGCTGTGATCCGGGCGTTGCACGACACCGGGATTCGTGCCGTACTGGGACGCGGAACCGCAGACCGGGCGGACAAGACGAGGAAGTGGGGCTTCGATCCGCGGCTCATGCAACCACTCGGAGACGTTCTCGCACATACGGATCAGATGATGCGCGACGTCGCAGGTTCCCGCGTCGACGTGGCAGTCGCGGTACCGAACCCGCGTTCGCTGACCCCGGAGGGGATGTCGGAAGTGCGTGAGTTCGCGCAGGCTCGCGACCTGACGGTCTCGATTCACCTGCTCGAGACGCAGACCGACAACACGATGTGTACCGAACACGCGGGCATGAACGCGGTCGACTACCTGGATTCCCATGGGTTCTTGTGGGACCGGGTGCTGGCGGTCCACTGCGTCGAACTCGACGACCGTGGTCAGAAGGTGCTGGCGGAGCGCGGCGTCGGAGTGTCGTACAACCCCGTCAGCAACATGCGGCTCGGTAGCGGAATCGCGCCCGTCCCGAGTTTCCTCGACGCGGGGATCGCGGTGGGGTTGGGTGTGGACGGCGCAGCCAGCAACGATACTCAGGACATGCTCGAGACGCTGCGCACCGGCGCCTACGTGCAGCGAGCCGCGCGCGGCCGCGCCGACCTGCTCGGCTTCGAAGCCATGATCGACATCGCATCCGGCGGTGCAAACGCAGCACTCGGTCTGCCGGCCAGGTCCGGCGGGATCTCCGTGGGTGATCCCGCCGACCTCACCATGATTCGGTTCGAACGCGACTTCGGTTGCCTCCCGGTACGAGATCCGGGCGCGTCCATTCTCACGACGGGCAGTCGTCAGATAGTGGACACGGTGTTGGTTGCGGGCGAGGTCGTACTCCGCGACGGGCACTCCACTCGCGTCGACGAGGCGGAATTGATCCGCACGCTCAGCGCTTTGTGACTGTGCTCAGTCTTCGCTGATCTCCATCTCGATCAGGACGCGGCGCAACAGCTTTCCGGTGGCGTTGCGGGGAAGTTCGTCGATGAAGACGATCTCGCGGGGAACCTTGTAGCGCGCGAGATTCGACCGGACGTGATCCTTCAGCTCGTCGGAGTTCTGGTCGGCGCCGTGGGCGACGACGACAAACGCTCGCAGGCGGTGCCCGAAGTCGGCGTCCTCGACTCCGATGACTGCCGCTTCCAAGACGTCCTCGCGATCGGCGAGCAGGTTCTCGACTTCGAGCGGGTAGACGTTCTCGCCACCGGAGACGATCATGTCGTCGTCGCGGCCGTCGACGAAGAGGAGGCCGTTGGCGTCGAAGTGTCCGACGTCGCCGGTCGAGAGAAGTCCGTCGATACGTTCCTTGTCGCGCCCGTCGGTGTATCCCTCGAAGCTCAGCCCGCTGGCGACGAAGATCCTGCCGATCGTGTGTGGGGTGGTGATCTTCCTGTTGTTCTCGTCGAACAGTTCGACGTGACAGGTCACCGGAGCGCGGCCCGCGGTTCCCGGCGCAATGGTCAGATCCTCGGGAGTCGCGACCGTGGCCACTGCGACCTCGGTGGATCCGTACAGGTTGTAGAGGACGTACCCGAACGAGGCCGTGACTCGCTTGCACAGGTCGGGTGAGAGTGACGAACCTGCCGAGAAGATGATCTTCAGGTTCGACGTGTCGTACTTGGACAGCACGTCGGGACCGAGGTCGATGATGCGAGTGAGCATCGTCGGGACCACGACCAGACTGTCGCACTTGTACTGGGCGACAAGCTTGATCGTGTTCTCCGGATCGAACTTTCGATGCATGACGACGGTCTGGCCGAGCGCCAACGCGAGAGCGAACTGCGAGACGCCGGTTCCGTGGAAGGCGGGGGCCGCCATCATCATGGTCTGTCCGCGGCGCAACGGCACGCGGTCGAGGAACTGCGCCGACGCGAGAGGGGAGGTGTGGCCACGCGGCGCACCCTTGGGAGTTCCCGTTGTGCCGCTGGTGAGGAGGACGAAGCCACCGTTCTTCTCGGGTGCCGGCACCGACGACGTGGTGCGTCCGGCGATGGCCTCGTCGAGAGTAGCTGCCGTGGAACCGTCAGCGGCCGTGCCCTCTGGCCAGGAACGATAGACGACGACGTCGTCCGGCAAGGCATCGGCGATGTCCGCGAACTCGTCGTCGTAGACGAAGGCGACCACCTTCTCCCGCGCGGCGACGTCCACGAGTTGGGGCCGAGCGAAGCCCGTGTTCATGAGAACGAGCTTCGTTCCGTTTTTCGCTGCCGCCAGCATGGTCAGGACCAAGCCTCGATGGTTACGGCACATCGCACCCATGACGGAGTCGGAGGTGATGCCGTCGGCCTGCCACGCCCGGACCAACGCGTTGCTCTGACGCTCGAGCTCGGCATAGGTGATGGGGCCGCGCTCGTCGATGATCGCCACCGCGTCGTAGCCGTTCTCGGCGTGTGCATGGACCGGCCCGGCAAAGGGTCCGTACTTGTCCACGGCTGCAATGGATTTGAGTCCGCGATCGAGGCGAGGGAACGGGACGAGTCCGGCTCGGAACATGACCCCCGCCGCGCCGATGGTGTCAGTGACCTTGGTGACCAATCCGGGCATACGTGAACCTCTTCCGAGCGTCGTTGTAGGACTGATTACACACTAATGCGCAATCAGGTTTCGGTGGTGAAGTTTCACGATGGCGACCGAGCACTCCGCCCCGCCACCTCGAAAGGTGGCGGGGCGGAGTGTTTCGGAATCTGGTCCGTGCGACCGTCACTTCAGTTCGGCGGACGACTTTCCGAGCAGGCGGCGTGCGACGATCAGCTGCTGGATCTGCTGGGTGCCCTCGAAGATGTCGAGAATCTTCACATCTCTCGAAGTGTTTGTCGCAGTTCGG
>NZ_LNAK01000152.1:0-262 GCF_001445685.1 Rhodococcus sp. KB6
CCCTTCTGCGCACAGGCTGGATGGGAGGTCGTTGAATTGGATCAAACCGGCGCCTCGATTCGGACCGGACTCCGTGTCGGTCGGCCCGAATCGATAATGTTCGGGCGGCAACACAGAATGGATTGGATCTCGATCTTCGTCTCGGACGTGGCAGATGATGCTACGCCCATGACAGTGGTGCGCCCGTTGCTGGTCGAGGGGTTCACGAACCTCGATGTGGCATTTACCGCGCTCCTGGGGACAGCCACGAGCGCCGAACCCG
>NZ_LNAK01000024.1:0-83206 GCF_001445685.1 Rhodococcus sp. KB6
GGCCTTCTCCTCCGGCGAATACCGCCGCATCGTCGGCCTCCCTGACACCCGTTCATTCGGCATGCTTCCATCCTCGTTTCCAAGGCCAGAAGTCTCCACCGAACCCAGGGCGATTCAGCGTGTCATGGATGCGTTGCCACGCATCCAGGAACCTTCTGATCGCGGTGGGCGTCACAAAACCGAAACCCAATGTAATGCGTGTATGTCCTTGGCTGGAAGTCGCTCTCTGGCCATCCATCAGTCCAACTTGTTGGTCTCGAGAGCGCCGAGCTCACGAACGTGAACGCGGACCCACGATGGTCCGAAAAGAAGCTCCACGCCCCGCGGGGCGTCACCTCTGGGGACGGTCAGCGAGGCCCCTGCGTCCGTGGTCATGAATTTCAATGAAGTCGCGAACCCCCCAGGCCTGAGTCCTAGGCTTTTGGGGTGACGGCATAGCTCGAGGTTCTGACAGCTCACCGAGCCCCCGAAACTGCCCTGCGCCGCGTCATCCGCGAAATCCGGACGAACGGAGACCCAGAGGGCGCAGCGCTGACCCCAACGCCCGGAACTCCCCCGACATCGGCGCAGGCAAGGGACGGCTGCCGAGTATGGCGGGACGGTGATCAGCTCTGCATCGAACACGAGGACGGACGGCTGATCTTCGTCACCAACGGCGATAAAGCGTGGGATTTCACCGCCGACGCGCAACGCCCCCGCACCTGTTCTCCAGGCCATCTCCCCTGTCTAGATGTCAACAAGTTCCTACTACGGCGCAGAACTGCCACCGACAGGACAAGCGACGTCTTCAACCTGCCCACAAGCGAAGTAGACGAAGCCGAATTCGCCGGACGGCGTTCCTGGACAGTCGAACTGACCCCGACTCCCCCCATACTGCACCCGCTACGAATCTGGATCGACATCGAATCCGGCCAAATTCTCGGCTATCACTCACATCGCTGTCTGCGACGAAATCGACGAGGAGTTGTTCGCCTGGGACGGTCGATACCATCGCTTTCGGAAACGGAATGCTCCTGGAACGAGTGCGTGATCTGTCCGGGGTCGAGGTACCGGGGGACCCCTTTTACGCGGGCCGTGAAGCCAAAGCGATCTCGAATGCTCTTGCTGTCGCGGATGACCGCGCCCCCCCTGGTTCACTCCCCAGACCTGGGCATACCGGAACCTCGATTCCAATGCCGATTGACCTTGCCGAACTAGCCGACTGGAGTGCGACGATACTGCAGCTCGACGAACCGGAAACAACCCACGAAAGTAATGCCTCACAACGCAATCGACTCCGACCCTTGTCAGGCGATACTTCTGCACGACGCGGCCGAAAAGATCCATCGTCACTCGCAGTCACGTAAAAATCAGGCCCACTCTCCGCGTGGAGAGTGCGCCTGATTTTTGTGTGTGGAACCTCAGGTCAGGAGAGGCTACCGAAGATGTTGCCGAGTGAGCCGGTTCCGGTCTCGGGGTCGGCGTCCTTCTTGGCGAAGTTGGTTGTGCATCCGTTGAGCTTCACTGCGTCGACGAAGACGCTCGAGGCTGCTGAGCCGGTTCCGACGCTGACGCCGTAGTGCTCGACCTTGGCGTCGGGATTAGCTGCGACGATGGCGTCGAGTGAGGTGGGAACGCCCTTGGCTGCGCCGCCGATGGTGCGGGTGCTCCACCAGAGTCCGTCCTGGATGTTCTCGTGATTCACCGCGTCCGTCGTAACGGGTGCGCCATTCTGGCTCGGGACCCACACCAGAGTGGTGAAACCGTTGTCGGCCGGGTTCGTGGTGCCGGTCAGGCGTAGCTGGAACGCGGCGCTGGTGGTGACTGCGCGCTCGGAGAACCCGATCTCCTTCGCTGCAGCGTCGGCGAGCTTGATGCTGCCGGCCGCGTGGTACGAGACGGAGCGATCCGTGACATCGGTGACTTCGAGTTTGAGTGAGCCGTCCTTGTCGAAGACGTTTTCTGCCGAGTAGGAGGCGGTCTGGTCCTTCTCGTCGGTGAACGGGATGCCCCATCCGTTGGCGGTGGTTTCAGTCGACGTCGCGGAACACGTGAAGCCCGCCCCCGGATCTGCGGAGCCGAGCGAACCGGTCGGTGCGGCATGGGCGAAGGCCGGCGCGATCAGCGCGGCTGCGCCGACGAGGGCAGCGATGGTTCCGGTACGACGAGTGTTCTTGGACATGCGATTGACGCCTCTCACAGGGGAAATTTAAGCTTCCGAAAACCGCCGATCAGAATTCCGGCGATGCCCGATCCGAGCAGTACTGCACCGATCAGATCCAGCGAAGAGCGCAGTCGCACAGCTGATTCCGACGTCGAAGCGAAGATCATGCCGCCGAGCAGAACCAAACCGATGACGAAGAACAGAAAATTAGCACAGACCGGACGGTTTGCGTTAGGCCGAATCGGACAAACCTCTTCTACGGGAGGAGTTAGTTCTTTCGGGTTAGTCCTTTAGTTGTAGTGGGCGGGGCGGTTGGACATCATGTGGCCGAGTTCTTCCGACGATCTCCTGCTGATTCCCGCAGCTGCAACGACATAACCCGGGCCGACGCTGCCAGGGCCGACATCGACCCAACGCAATCACGCCCGCGCAGGAGCACCCGAGAACCTTGGGCATTTTTCACACTCGTCGATCCCTACGAAAACAGGAACTCACGTCTCTGCCAGCGCCCTGATACTGCCTACCCCTCCGGCAACGACAGCCCACCATATTTCTTGAATTCACGCAATTGCTCGTTGCACGTTTCACGTAATTCGGGGAGAACACACATTAGGGCATTCGGCGGCCTGCGCCCCGACAAAAACCAGTGAACGAACTGCCTCCGGAATCGCAGAACGTGCTAACACTTCGTTCGGAGAGTTGCCACATCACGACATGGAGCCGAAACTACAACAGAAACTCGTATCACTTTCCGCCGAAGCATAATTCGTTGTTCAGGCGATGCGACATACGGTGGTGAGTCAACCCGACCTCCTACGCTTCAATCTTGCGGAACGGCAGTCGAGCACCGCTGTGGATCACGTATCGCGATACCGGCGGAGGTCCGGGGTCATCACCCGTCATTGACAGGTACGTGCCGTCGGCACGACAGGCAGGAAGTCCACAGTCTGTAGATCCCATGTTGGAAGGGAACGGCACTGCGGGCCCGGTTGAGATCGAAGCCTTGCGGCACTTGATGATTGCCATGCTGTTTCCCGGAAGAGGATCAACGAGCCGATTTCGCCGCCGTATCGGGACGCAACAACATTCTCTATATCCTGGACTGGACGATTGCTGGCCTATCCGGGGCGAGGGCGGTGCCGGCGGGCGGTACCGCGGTGCCCTCCTTGAGGGAAATGCGTTGCGAAGAGGTGGCCGTCCTCGGCGTAGCGTTCGACGGTGATCCCACAACTCGTGCCCGAGTTCGCTTCCGTGGCTGCTGTGATTGCGTCGTTGTCCGAGTGGAAGTATTCGTCGACGGCCGAACCGTCGGGCATGGTAATTCAGTAGCGATCCATCCCCTCACCATCCGCTGCCGCGATCGAGCAGGCAAGCGTGACGCCCGGCCCGGCCCTACATTCGACTCTCGCCAATGAATTACGGGCGCAGCAATCGTCGGGTCCGAACAGCGAGCCCCCGCGTGGTTGTTCTCCCCGGAACAGTTCGCGGCGTCGAGGTCGGTGAGAGCAACAAAGTGACCACGCCAGTTGCTCAGCTCAGTGGGTCAGCAGGCTCGGCGCTGTCGAGTCGATACGTCGGTCACGCCGAACAGAGTAATCCCGCACTCGACATCGACGCTGGCACATGCGGCACTGACCAGGCGAGACGCGTTCGTAGGCCGTGCACCAGGAGAACCGGCAGCGGTCAAAGGTGGAGGGCCCGAACTGCAGCCTGCGCGATCGGTAACACGTCCTCCTCGAACCACGGGTTCTTCGACAGCCACGGTTGATTGCGCGGAGACGGATGCGGTACAGGGAGATAGCCGAGCGGCAAGTAATCCTCGGCAGCGCGGACGGTATCGGTCAACGACGTTCTGCGATCCCGCCCTAAGTAATAGGCGTGTGCATACTGACCGACCAATACCGTGAGCGCAATGCTCGGCAAGTGATCGTCGAGCCGCGGGTGCCACCGGGCTGCACATTCTCGTTGCGGCGGTTTATCGCCCGAACGTGCTTTGCCGGGATAGCAGAACCCCATCGACGTGAGCGCGACCGTGCCCGGATCGTAGAACTGCGTCGACGTGAGATCCAGCCACCGGCGCAGACGATCCCCCGACGGGTCGTCCCATGCGATACCGGTGGTGTGGACTTTACGTCCGGGTGCCTGGCCGATAATGCGTAACCGAGCGGAGGGACCGGCCTGCACGACGGGCCGCGGACCGTAGGGCAGCTGGTCAGCGCACAGCGTGCACCCTCGGATCTCCGTCAACACATGCGCCAAAGATTCCTGCATGATCAAACACCCCTAAGCCGCGATACGTCGATGACCCGCTCCCCGCCTTCACGCTGGCCTGGCGGCATTCGCGGGATCCTGACAGAAATTTCCAGCCGCCCAGCCGATGGTTTACTGGCGTTCTGGCGCGGTCGTTTCAGGCGAGGCGATCGGCGTCACCGGACTCGGAGCCCGTTGCGGTTTCTCCGACATCACCGACAGTGCCCTGCAGGCGCATCCGGCCGTCCGACAACGCATACGTGACGCCGACGATCGCGCACGTACCCTTGCCCACCTTGTCGGCGATGATCCGCGACCTCTGCATGATCAACGACCCCGTCTCCACCACATGACGACCTTCGAGTTCGTCGACCGTGGACAGACCTTCGTTGCGGCCCATCAGAATCGACGGTGCAACACGCTCGATCACACTACGAATGAAACCATCGGGCACCGCATTCTCGTCCAGAGCGTCCAGCGTTGCCTTCACTGCGCCGCAACCGTCGTGCCCGAGCACGACGATCAGCGGCACGTCGAGAATATCGACGGCGTACTCGATCGAACCGAGAACCGAATCATCGAGCACGTGACCCGCGGTGCGCACGACGAACATGTCGCCCAGACCCTGATCGAAAATGATCTCCGCGGCTACGCGCGAATCTCCGCAACCGAACAACACCGCAGTGGGGTGCTGCCCGTCGACGAGTTTCGCGCGATCGGCAATCCCCTGACTGGGATGAATGGACGCGTCGTTGACAAACCGCTCGTTGCCCTCACGAAGGGACTTCCAAGCAGACACCGGACTCGAACGTGGCATTCATTCATTGTGCACACGACCAGGAACGCCGTGCGCTGGGGGTTGAAACAGGACTTCTCCGCACGTTTCTCGCCTCCCCGCGGCGATGAGCATTTGGAAGCGCGAGTACCTCCCGCACCTGATGATGGAGTGCATGAAACGCATGTATACGGTCGGCCACTCGACACACCCGTTCGACGAATTCGTCGAACTTCTCCGCGCCCACGATGTAGAACAAGTCGTCGACGTCCGCTCCGTCCCCCAATCGCGTCACAACCCCCAGTTCGGACACGATGCCCTCACCGAAGCCCTCCCCAGCCAGGGCATTCGTTATCAATGGATCGAGAGGCTCGGAGGACTGCGCCACACCACGAAAAACTCCATCAACGGCGCCTGGCGCAACACCTCGTTCCGCGGCTACGCCGACTACATGCAAACAGAGCCCTTCCAAGAAGGCATCGACCAATTATGCACCGCCGCAACCGGAGCCGTCACCACGATCATGTGCGCCGAAGCCGTCCCGTGGCGATGCCACCGATCGATGATCGGCGACGCCCTACTCCTACGCGACTACCAGGTCCTCGACATCATGAGCCCCACCTCAGCCAAACCACACACCATGACATCATTCGCGAAAATCGACGGAACACGCATCTGGTACCCACCCGATCCTTCAGAATAGGCCGCTTATGCCCGATGTTCGTTGCCGCGCCGAACCACCACCACTCCTGCCCGGCCGGGGATTGTTAGGGGCGCTCCTCACGCCGCGTTGCTACGCATACTGCAGGGCCCGGAGACCGTCTGCGCGAGCGCAAGTCTTCATCCCTCTGCCTTGACAGGGCAACCGAGCGAAGTCCCGCCCGAACGGAGAATCGGCCGCTGCGGACACCATCCTCCTGGCTGAAACAGAGTATGTGACAACTGCGTCGACTGACTTCACTGTGGGGTGCAACACGGGCCCCCACGCGACTTGCAGGCGTGATCCGCCGATCCGAAAACTTCGTTGCAGGGATGGACGAGGTTCGAACGGATCACCCATCACCGTCCACCGTCCAACTGGCGGTGACGTGACGTCTTCATTCCCCGCTCACCCGTGCCAACCGGATCAGAGCCCCCAGTCACAGTCGGCACCATCACGCGAAGGCTGCCACCCGGCGCCCGCCGATCCAGCACTGCGGTCGTGGTGGAGACGGCCGGAATTGCAGCACAGATTGAGGCGCAGCCGAACAGATCGCTAAAACCAGTTAACGAGCCACGCCCCCACGTCCGTCGACACCGCCTCCACGAGATCTCGGGTCCGTCGACTATTCTGGAGATACCAGGAGGTGAAGTTCCATGACCGAGTTGCAGAAGACCAAACGTCGAGTGAAGACGATCCGGGCTATCCGCAAGAGCACCGAACTCGAGGGCGCCCGCAGCACCGCCGCCACCCGCACGGACCAGCTCGCCTACGCGCGCGGAACGATCACCGCGACTGAGCTCGGCGATCGGGTTCGCCGCCGGTACAACGTCCAGTAACCAGTGCAGCATCCGTGGAATACCGGTGACCTCGAGACGGACTGGCAGGGCTACTTCATCCCCGGCACGGACGTTCTACGTAACCGTGTGGGCGCCGACACGATCGAGGCGCTCAGCGATGCAGAGAACGATCTTGTCGAAGCCCGAATAATCGAACTTCGTGAATCCCCCGGACTCCTCGGGGACCGAACCTATGACCTTACGTTCCTTCAGGCCATCCACCGTCAGCTCTTCCAAGATGTGTACCTCTGGGCCGGCGACGTGCGCACTGTGGGTACAGAGAAGGGCAACCAGTCGTTCTGCCCGCCAGGCAATATTCATCAGGCGATGGATCATGTCGCGTTCGAGATATACGAATGTACACAGCTCGCGACGGTGAGTGAGGTGGGCCTTGCGCGCAAAATCGCATACTTGTACGACTACGCGAACTTTGCGCACCCCTTTCGGGAGGGCAATGGCCGGGCAACTCGCGAGTTCTTCGACCTGCTTCTCTCGGAACGTGGGGCCGGACTCGATTGGCAGAAGACCGACGACGACGAGTTGCACGGTGCGTGCCACACCGCCCGGGCCGAATCCGACAGGAGCGGGCTCATCGAGATGTTCACAAAGATCCTCGACGACGAGCCGGCGTATGAATTCTGACTGTGCTGTACCCGAGCCGATACAGGGGTTGACCCGTCTCACCCACCCCCTTCGCTTTTGAACCCCTAGACAGACCAGAGGCAGCACGGCGGGCGAGCTCGACAGGCGCGTCCCTTCGATCATCTTCGGTGACATCGACTTTCCGTCGGCCCCTGCGGCCCCAGACCGTGAGCTGGTCCCCAAGTGGTCCACACTCAGGTCGGGGCGCCTGCGGTCATCATCTCTGTTCACTGCACCGAAGACAACTATCCCATCGCAAAGACAGTGGTACGCGATGACACGACGCCACAGCGTACGACGAACCTGGATCGTCGCCGGAGGTTGCGTAGTTCTTCGAAACACACCCTGCCCCCGCCGCACCGACCGACGCCGTCTTCTCCGTCCCTGTTGCGGCACAACGATATTAACGTCGATAGTTCGCTGTGCACCGGCGAGAACCACAAATCCGGATCAGGCTCCAGGACCCTCTGACACGGTCCAGACCATCATCCTGACATGAACACAAGCTTCACCTCGTTGAGGAAGGACGCCCTCCCCAATTGTCCACAGCGAGGACCTGCACAGGCCGGACCCCACTGTCACGCGACCGAGAAGCTCTCGAAGAAAGACTGCACCAGGCGATCACCGCAAAGAGAGGACACTCGGACCACGTTCGGTCCTGTGCTGAATAAGTCGGTTGAACCTGTCGAGTGCTCTCTCACGCGGACTCGACAGGTTGCGACGTGCAACGATGCTGACATTACCGCGGGTCAGCGATGCCCGCGTCGATGATGGACCGCTTCTGTTCCATCCCGATCGCCCTCATGCGCGACTCCGTGGGATCGTCGGAGCGAAGGTCCTCGGGTCGGGCACACTAGTCGCGTTGGACCGACCATGCCGACGTCTCCCTTCGCAGATCGAGTACTCGACACGCGGACGGGGAAACGCTGTGTACGCGACAGTGGCGGACGATCTTGCCGCGTTCAGAAGTCGGTTTTGCAGTACGAGCCAGGGTGTCGAGCATGACGGTACTGTGAAGACCTCTGGCCTGCTCGGGAGTTATGGGACAAAAAATGTGTGCTGCCGCGAAAGTTGCCTCGTCGGTGATGCAAGTAGCCCACTTGGACCGGTCTGTGAGCTACTACTGCGACGTGTTCACCTGCCGTGTCGCCCTTCGCGAACGCGAGGCGGCCCTTCTCCTGACGCCGGACGATTTTCAGATTTACATGTATGTCCAAAAAGACGCATCCCGGCCCAACATCAGCAATATCGGCGTCCGCTACGTCATGTGGTCCGCTGATACCGAAGAAGAATTGGCGCGGATCGGTGCTCGATTACGCGCATACGATGCCTCTACCTTCACCCAGGTAGTCGGTGGAGTGACTTTCGTCGATGGCTGCGACCCTGACGGTATACGTGTCATCGTCGCTTACCCAAGCCCAGAACAGTTACCCCGAGAGCTGATCGCACCACGATTCCACGGATAACGTGCCCGTCGACCACAAGCAGTGGTCCGGTCAGTCCTCGCTGCCGGAGCGGTCGCCGATCCACGCGAGGAGATCTGGATCGGACGAGGTCAGCCGGTCCACTTCCTCGCCGTCGTCGCAGCGTCGTAGTGACACCGTGATCGAGGTGGGGGTTCTGTGCAGAACCCGCCACATCGCTCCGGAACCGGACCACCGCGAAAGAGTTTCCACCGGTTGCTCTTCCGTCATGTCGGCTCCGCTCAGGTGTTGGCCCAGCTGTCGGGCCCGAAGACCTCGTAGTGGATATTCTGCGCCGGAACATCCCTTTCGAGCAACGATGCGCGCATCGCCAACATGAACGGCATCGGCCCGCAGAGGAAGGCTTGGGTATCGGGCTCCACTGCAATGTCTTGCAAATCCGCCCGTCCTTCGTGAACCGATCCGAACGCCACGTGCGTGCCGAGATCCTCGTACCAACGATGCAAAGTTGCGGCGGGAATCTTGTCGACGAGTGTGCTGAGTTCCGCGCGGTGAGCATGGTCCGCGATGGATCGATCCGCATGAATGACAGAGACCGAACGCTCGGCGCCGGTGTCCACGAGATGATTGAGCATCCCGATCATCGGTGTGCAACCGATTCCGGCCGACGCGAGTAGGAGAGGTGAGTTGTCATCCGGCATGGTGAGATCACCGAAAGGCGTGGTGACGGAGAGTTCCTGACCTTCGAATACGTTGTTGTAGAGGAAGTTCGACACTTCGCCATCAGGAGTGCCGGAGATTCGCTTGACGCTGATCCGCCAGTCTGCGCTGCTCGGTATCGAACACAGGCTGTATTGGCGGATCTGGCGAGCGCCGTCGGGCAGCGTAACCCCGACCGAAAGATACTGTCCGGGTGCGAAGGTGGGGAGTGCACTGCCGTCTAGCGAAGTGAGCGTCAGGGAGACGGTATCGGCGGACTGAAGAACTCGTTCGCTGATCCTGACCGTGCGCCAGACGTCACCGGCGTCGACGCCGGCGAGTTGGTAGAGGCCACGCTCCATCGTGATGAGGGTTTCCGCCATCAGCCAGTAGACTTCGTCCCAGGCTGCTGCGACGTCGGGAGTGACTGCATCGCCTAGTATTTCGACGATCGCGGCAAAGAGGTGTTCGTGCACGATTGCGTACTGGTCGGGCGTGATTCCCAGCGACGCATGCTTGTGCGCGATGCGTGAGAGTATGAGATCGACCTTGGCGCTGTCCGGCTCGAGCTGAAGCGTCGCGAATGCCGCGATGGCGCCGGCGAGAGCCTTCTGCTGTTCGCCCTGTTTCTGATTGCCGCGATTGAACAAATCACGTTCGAGTTCAGGATGTGCGTCGAACATCTTGCGGTAGAACAGGGTTGTGATATCGCCGATGGCGGCGCCGACCACGGGAAGGGTGGCGCGAATGACCTCGGTTGACTGTGGGGAAAGCATGAGCTGCTCCGTTCGGTCGAAATTCGATTGATCAGCCTGCTTCGTCGCTCCGGGTGGTGAGGCGTAGCAGGACAGTTTTGGACGGCTGCCGGATGACGTCTTCGATCGTGACCGCGTCGAGTGAAACGAAAAACGCTTCCTGTGCTTCGCGCAAAGCGCTCCGAAGGAGGCAGCCGCCGCGAAGTGGGCACGGTTTGTCGCCTTCGCAGTCGACGACTTCACCCGGGCCTTCGAGGCGTCTGGCCAGCCAGCCGATGGTGGCGGTGCGGCCGAGTTCGGTGATGGAAAGCCCGCCGCCGCGACCGCGCCTGGTTGTGACGATGCCAAGCTCACCGAGCCGTGTAACCACCTTGGTGGCATGGGAGTACGACACGTTGAGCTGCTGCGCAATTACCCGGGTACTGGGGGAGGCATCGGCGTCGAGTACGGCCAACCGCATGACGACGCGCAATCCCAGATCGGTGAACTGCGTCAGTTGCATGATCTGAACCTACATAATTCGCATCTGAGATGACTATTATGTGAGGGGGATCTCAAACGAAGGCCCAACGCACCACGTCAAACATGGTCGAGAACGCTGTGAAGCGGCACCGACCGTGCAATATTGGTTTGTTGCCGAAAGGTCGAGTCGAGCACATCGTCCCGTAGTGCACTCTCAGAGGACGGAGGTAAATCCGTACCGTCGACGCATTTCCTTGAGGTTGGCGACGTCGTTCGTGCTGAAACTCGTTGCAGCTGACCATTGCAGCGCTTGCTCGTAGTCCTCTCGCCATTGGTCGATCTCACGGGCGGTGAGGCGAGTGACGGTCGGTTTCTGTCCCCCGGCTACGGGTTCGAATTGTGCCAGAAACACGGCGAGCAATGCGGCTTCGCGCCGACATCTGCTCGTCATGGCGTCACCGTCTTAACGCTGATTGCGGCCGTACGGAATGGCACTGCAATGATCCCGCAAGCATCGATCGGATCTCGGTGAGACAGCTCGATGCGTCGAACGCAACGACGGACAAATAATGTACAGGGACTTTCGTTCCGGAAAAGCACTGTGCTACATAGTTTCATTGCTGGTGGAGCTCCATTCGGCCCCGACCTCATGAAGAACGAACAACTTTCAAGTAACTCACCGTAACAGTTCAATCCGGATTATCGCTAACCCCAAGCTATCGACGGTTCGCTCACCTACATCGCACCCAAACGGCAACTGTCGACGGTGTAACGGCTGTGGGGACTCGATCTGGAATCGGTCTGCCGCCGAAGACCGTCGTACACTTTTGCGTCGAGCGACTTATCAACAGTCGAGCTTGAGATCGCACGTGTAGGCATCGGCCCCATGTTGCACGGTTGGGTCCGTCGCGCGCTGTCCGCAAGGGATCGGCAGGAACAGGCTTTTAGATATGAAACCACTCCCGGCCAGGAGTGCTGTGCCGGGTCCAGTACAGCCGAGGGTGGTCGGTGAGAACCTGTATGCCCGACCGGATGATGAAGACCATCAGAAACAGATTGAGAAAGTGTTGCGCACCCAACCATGCAGGAAGGGCAGACGTTTCCCCTGGGCGGACCTCGCCGACTCCGGGGTGCTGTTCGATGAACACCTGCACCGACGACAACCCACGCAAGTGCTGTGCCGCAGCCATTGTCGCGATCAGGACGACGAATCCGATAGGGAGCAGCCAGAGCAGGTTGAACCGCTTGCTGTGGCCGATGCGCATACGAGGTGTGATGCCGGTGGCATATGGCACCGAACCCGCCCAGGTGACAGGGTCGACGACGTCCGCGCCTGGGATCAATTGCGTGCGGAAGCTTTGCGCCACAGTAGGAGTCCGCACGGCATCGGGGTCCGCTCTCGGCGCTGTAGACGGATCGGTGGAGTCAACCATCGGTTACATCCAAACGCTGTAGGTGACACCGGCTAGGTAACTGGCGTGCAAAAATTGTTCGAGGACCTGACCCTGCTCATCACTATTGGTCGGAAAGTCGGCTTACCTGAGTTTTGTCGGCTACCGCGTCGTATCTCGGAGCGTATATGCGGACATGTCGGGAACGACCCATTCCCCGCCGACTTCGTCGATCGGGAGAACATCGAGGACGATGTCCGGATCCAACGGTATTGCTCCGAGGATCCGGGGAACCCGTGTGTCTGCACCAGGAGGTGATGGGTTGCGCTCGTCCCACCTGATCGAGACCCCCGCTGCAAGGAGAGCATCCTGATCGACAACTACCACTACCAGTGGAAGTCGGAGGTCTCCGTACACTGTCGCGAGAACATTCTCGAGATCCCCTGCAGTGGCAGCGTGGACGAAGCCAACCTGATCGAGAGTCTTTGCGCGGGTTGATCCTTCATATTCTCCGAATCGTTGAGCGCCTTCCCAGTCATCAGCAAGGGCTATGTGAAAAATGCATTCGTTCATCGGGAACCTTTCGTGGAAGTGGTCCGGGTGTCAGTGAAGACATGCGGTCAACACCTGGAACAGGGAGATGATCGCACTGATCAACAACACGACCTTCACCAACTCGAAAGCGATGTACACCACGTGTGTCCTCGAACGAGGTAAGACTTCTCCGGCAAGGATTCGGTCTGACCGTTCACTCAGCCGTGGTCGGATCGCCGCAACCTGAACAACGAGCACCGACACGGCTAGTACAACGAACGTCAACGCGGGGACGGCAGGTTTCGCGACCGCGCACGATGCCAGCAATATCAGTGCCAGAACCAACTCCACCGCGTTCAGCGCGGTGAAAACCTTGCGGCCGATCCCGAGCCCGATGGCCAGGCTCACTCCGGGAGCGCGAAACTTGATCGGTGCTTCCAGGAAGGAAATCGCAGCGACCATCCCGAGCCAAAAGACCGGCAAGATTAATTGCGCGTAGCGTGCCGCTTCGGTCATAGGCCATCGACCTCACTGGACGGGATCGAGTTCGGTCCTTCCACTACGGCTGTGGAAATCTTCCTTCTAGCTGCATGTTCTTCGGTCCTCATTCGTTCGACCATGTGCGGGTAATGCAGTTCGAACGCGGGACGCTCGGAGCGGATCCGAGGCAGTTCGGTGAAGTTGTGCCGCGGCGGCGGACAACTTGTTGCCCATTCGAGCGAATTTCCGTAACCCCACGGATCGTCGACCGTCACGACCTCTCCGTAGCGGTACGAGGTGAACACGTTCCACACGAACGGCAGCAGTGACGCTCCGAGAACAAACGAACCGATCGTCGAGATCGAGTTCAGCGTGGTGAATCCGTCCGAGGGTAAGTAGTCGGCATACCGCCGCGGCATGCCTTCGGCGCCGAGCCAATGTTGAACCAGAAAGGTTGTATGAAAACCGACGAAAGTCGTCCAGAAATGCCACCTACCGAGTCGTTCGTTCATGAATCGTCCGGTGATCTTCGGGAACCAGAAATAGATCCCGGCGTATGTGGCGAAGACGATGGTCCCGAAGAGAACGTAGTGGAAGTGCGCGACGAGGAAATACGAATCGGTGACGTGGAAGTCGAGGGGCGGGCTCGCCAGTATCACCCCCGACAGACCGCCAAAGAGGAAAGTGATCAGAAATCCGAGCGAGAACATCATCGGCGACTCGAAGGTCAGTTGTCCTTTCCACATCGTTCCGATCCAGTTGAAGAATTTGACCCCGGTGGGTATGGCAATGAGAAAACTCATCATCGAAAAGAACGGCAGCAGAACGGCTCCCGTGGCAAACATGTGATGTGCCCACACTGCCGCCGACAGCGCAGAGATGGCGATCGTCGCGTAGACGAGTCCGGCATAGCCGAAGATCGGCTTGCGGGAGAAGACGGGAAAGATCTCCGAGACGATCCCGAAGAACGGTATGGCCACGATGTACACCTCGGGATGTCCGAAGAACCAGAACAGATGTTGCCACAGGATCGCACCACCGGTGGCGGGATCGAAGAGATGCCCGCCCAAGTGTCGGTCCACGAGCAGACCCATCAGCGCTGCTGTGAGAATAGGAAAAGCCAACAACACCAGGATCATGGTGATGAAGACATTCCACGTGAAGATGGGCATCCGGAACATCGTCATCCCGGGTGCTCGCAAACAGATCACGGTGGTGATCATGTTGACCCCGCCCAAGATGGTCCCGACGCCGGCCAGTGCGAGTCCCATGATCCACAGATCTCCGCCGACACCTGGTGAATGCAGTGCACTGGTCAGCGGGGTATATCCCGTCCATCCGAAGTCCGCGGCTCCGCCCGGGGTGAGGAATCCGGATACGGTGATGAGCGCACCGAACAGGTACAGCCAGTAGCTGAGCGCGTTCAGTCGCGGGAACGCGACATCCGGTGCACCGATTTGCAGGGGAAGTATGTAGTTCGCGAAGCCGAAGACGATCGGAGTCGCATACAGCAGCAACATGATCGTGCCGTGCATGGTGAAGAGCTGGTTGTACTGCTCGTTCGAGAGAAACTGAAGACCGGGGACGGCAAGTTCGGTCCGGATCAGCAGGGCCATCAATCCGCCCAACATGAAGAAGGCGAACGAGGTGACCAGATACATCACGCCCAGCTTTTTTGGATCGGTCGTGGTGGCAGCGGAATAGAGGAACGTGCCCTTGAACCCCCGGTGTTTCGGGTAGGGCCGCGAAGGAAGGAGTTCTGTCACAACGGGAGTCATGGGCCACCCTCACTGCTCGCCGAACGGCGGTCCGCCATCCGGATCGCCCGGGTGCGGATACCCGCCTACCAACTCCGTATCGACGCCGACGCGACCACGCTTCGCGGCCCCACCCGGAGATCCCACCACCTCGGCCGCTCCGGGTAGTAGACGATGAAAGAAGTGAGCGTTGTCGTCGATGAAATCTTCCCAGCGGGCGGGCACGTCGGATTCGTACGAGATGGCCTCGACCGGGCAGACCGGTTCGCACGCTCCGCAGTCGATGCATTCGTCCGGGTGGATGTAGAGCGACCGTGCCCCTTCGTAGATGCAGTCCACCGGACATTCCTCGACACATCCTCGGTCCATCACGTCGATACATGGTGCAGCGATCACGTACGTCATGAGCGGCCTCCAGGACACTGCCTATTTTCGAGGACATCTTTCCTCTAAAGTCTTACAGTATGGCGATACGAAAAGGAACAGGGTCGGCACGCGCCGGTACTCATGCAGTACTGGCGTCACGGCGCCGAGTCCAACTGCTGGACGCCCTGCGAGCCGGCGCGGAATCGATGACCGCCGCCGAACTGGCCGATTTGTGCGATCTGCATGTGACCACAGTTCGGTTCCACTTGAACGCACTGATCGAGGTCGGTCTGATCGCGAAGGAGACCGAACACAACGTCACCCGTGGGCGTCCACGCCAGCTCTACCGGGCACAGAATGCACTCGGGTCAGGAGTCGGCGCCACCTCCGGATACGAAAAGTTGGCTCACGTTCTGGCGGCCCACTTCGCACGCCAGAGCGACGGCACCCCGGAGAACCTCGCCGAGGCTGCGGGCAGACAGTGGGCGAGCGACGAACTCGGCGCAACCTCCGGAACCGGCCGGCCGACAGAAGAAGCAGCGCTCGTCGTCACCACCTTGTTCGCGGAGATGGGGTTCGATCCGGAACTCGAAACCTCGACATCACCGACGCGGATCCGATTGCACGCCTGCCCGTTCGAAAGCGTCGCCCGACAAAACCCCGGCGTTGTCTGCTCCTTGCACCTGGGCTTGATACGCGGGGTCCTGACACGACTCGGCGCACGCCAGATCGAGAGCACGCTCACCCCCTGGGACACCCCACATACGTGCCTGGCACAACTGGAGCAGCAATGACACACAGGATCGTGTACATCGATGTTGCTGTCGCGCAGTCGCATTCCCCTCCCCCGCTCGTTGTGGGACCGCCGGTGTACTCGCACCTATTCGCCGTTTCGCGGACCGCACCGAGACAGGAACAGTTGGACACTTCCTCACGGCAAGGGATTACATCCCATGAGCATCTATCGCATCATCTGGTGGGTCGCCGCAGCGGTCCTTACCGCGTCAGGGGGGATCGTCGCATTCCTCACCGTCTCTGCCGACGTACTGATATCGGCGATGATTGCCGCAGTATTGATCGGAGCGGGTTCACCCTGGTTGCGACCGATCACACTTCGCGCTACCCCACCACCGCGAACCCTCCTGGCGATTGTGCTACGAGACGGCGCTACGTGGGCGGCAGTCGTGGCCGGTGTCATCGGATTGATCGCGCTCTCCGGCGCTGCTGCCTTACCGCTGATACTGCTGATGACCCTCACCTCTCCCCCGGTGTCCCGCTATTGTCACGGCAGGGTCAAGTTCACCCAGTCACCCCCGTGCTCGCCGACAAGCCCTCTGATCCACACCAGCGCCGTCGAGGTGCCGCTTCTTCCGCTACCGGACTGCAGCGACCTGTCGAACGAAGCTCTGTGCCGATGTTGGCGCGTGAGTTATGCGGCGCTGCACCATGATCCATCGACACCGACTCCGGACGCGCTGCACCTCGCGCGTACCCGCGAGCGTTACCTCGACGAACTCGAACGTCGCGATCCTCGAGGATTCGCCCGATGGCTCAGCAGCGGCGCTCGTGCCGGTAGTGACCCCGCGAAGTTCCTCACCACACGAGATCATCCGCAACCCCCGACACAGGCCTGATGGAACCTCGTGCACGATGCCGATACAACTACATGATCCCGGGCGGACTTCGATCACGACTGTGTAGATGCCGCACACACACCAACCACCAGAGAAACCTGCTCGCAACCTCGTAGCCGACGAGCCGAAAACGACGTGAACCCTCGACGGCACCGGACAAATGACAGAAAGCGACCATCGTGGAAAAGATGTCTTTGACAGCGCTAGCGCGCCAACTCGCCGACAAGGCGGAAAACTCGAAGAGCGGCCGCAGCGCTCGTACCGTGTACGGCGGCCATGAGCACGTCCTGCGTCAAACTGTCATCGCGCTGGCTGCGGGGCAAAGGCTCGACGAGCACGAGAACCCCGGGGAAGCGACCGTCTACGTGCTCACCGGTCGGGTACGCCTGTGCGCAGCCGAAAACGCGTGGGAGGGCTCATCCGGCGATCTGTTGATCGTCCCGAATGCTCGGCATTCTCTCGAAGCGTTGGAGTCCTCGAGCGTACTGCTGACCGTCGCCAAAACAATCTGAAAGTATCGACGGCCTTCTGCGGCCACTGATTCGACCGTTATCCTTCTGTTTCGTTGTCGATCACGATCGAGTTGCCGAACTGTGCCCTGCTCTTTCTCTGGGTGCGGGTCTGCGGCGCTGTCTCGTGTCGATGACAACCGACCTGTGAGGTAAGTGCATTGAACCGATCCGAGACCAACGCTCCGATCGCCCCTGTGTCCTCGGAGTCCATGACCGGCGGCACGTCCGGCCCGTTGAACTCTGCCCTGCTTGATGCGCTGAAACAGCGCGTTGTCATCGGCGACGGAGCGATGGGCACCATGTTGCAGGCCGCGGACCTCACCCTGGACGACTTCCTCGGCCTCGAGGGGTGCAATGAGATCCTCAACGACACCCGTCCCGACGTGCTCAAAGACATCCACCGTGCGTACTTCGCCGCTGGTGCCGATGCCGTCGAGACCAACACCTTCGGTTGCAACCTGCCCAACCTCGCCGACTACGACATCTCTCACCGGATCCGCGAACTCGCGGAAAAAGGCACTGCTCTCGCCCGTGAAGTAGCGGACGAGATGGGACCAGGCCGCGACGGCATGGCCCGATTCGTACTCGGCTCGATGGGACCGGGAACCAAGCTCCCCAGCCTCGGACACGCACCGTACGCAGTCCTTCGTGACGCGTACACCGAAGCCGCGCTCGGCATGATCGACGGTGGCGCCGACGCCATCCTCGTCGAAACCTGCCAGGACCTGCTTCAGGTGAAGGCGGCCATTCTCGGCAGTCAGCGCGCGATGGAGCAACTCGGACTGCGTTTGCCGATCATCACGCACGTGACGGTAGAGACAACTGGAACGATGCTCCTGGGCAGTGAGATCGGTGCGGCGCTGACGGCACTCGAGCCACTCGGTATCGACATGATCGGCCTGAACTGTGCCACCGGGCCGGCCGAGATGAGCGAACATCTCCGGCACCTGTCCAAGTACTCGACGCTGCCGGTGTCGGTCATGCCCAATGCCGGCCTGCCGCAGCTCGGCCCCAAGGGCGCCGAGTACCCGCTGACCGCCGACGAATTGGCCGAAGCCCTCAGTGGTTTCGTTTCCGAGTTCGGACTCGGCCTCGTAGGCGGCTGCTGCGGTACGACACCCGAGCACATCAGCGCGGTCGCCGACGCGGTCCGTCAGGTCGAGAAGGCCCAGCGCACCCCGATCCACGAGCCGAGTACCTCTTCGCTGTACTCGGCGGTGCCGTTCGAGCAGGACGCCAGCATCCTGATGATCGGTGAACGCACGAACTCCAACGGCTCCAAGGCTTTCCGCGAGGCAATGCTCTCCGCGGACTACCAGAAGTGCCTGGACATCGCCAAGGACCAGACCCGCGACGGCGCACACATGCTCGACCTCAACGTCGACTACGTGGGCCGCGACGGTGCCGCCGACATGTCGGAACTGGCCAGCCGTCTGGCGACGTCCTCGACGCTGCCGATCATGCTCGACTCCACCGAGCCTGCCGTGTTGCAGGCCGGTCTCGAACACCTCGGTGGCCGCTGCGCTGTCAACTCCGTCAACTACGAGGACGGCGCCGGCCCCGAATCGCGTTTTCACAAGATCATGACGTTGGTCAAGGAGCACGGCGCGGCAGTCGTCGCCCTGACCATCGACGAAGAGGGCCAGGCTCGCACCGCCGAGACCAAGGTCGCCATCGCCAAGCGTCTGATCGAGGACATCAAGGGAAACTGGGGACTCGCCGAGTCCGACATCATCGTCGACGCCTTGACCTTCCCCATCTCCACCGGTCAGGAAGAGGTGCGACGCGACGGCATCGAGACCATCGAAGCCATCCGTCAGCTCAAGGCTGCGTACCCGGAACTGCACTTCACCCTGGGTATCTCGAACATTTCGTTCGGTTTGAACCCGGCCGCACGGCAGGTCCTCAACTCGGTGTTCCTGCACGAGTGCACCGAGGCCGGTCTGGACACGGCGATCGTTCACGCGTCCAAGATTTTGCCGATGGCGCGAATTCCGGACGAGCAGCGTGAAACCGCACTCGACCTGGTCTACGACCGTCGTAGCGAGGGCTACGACCCGCTGCAGAAGCTGATGGCTCTGTTCGAGGGTGTCTCGGCTGCGTCGGCGCGCGAGTCCCGTGCGCAGGAACTCGCCGGACTTCCGTTGTTCGACCGGCTCGAGCGTCGCATCGTCGACGGCGAGCGCAACGGCCTCGACGACGATCTCACCGAAGCAATGACGGTCAAGTCCCCGATCGAAATCATCAACGAGACACTGCTTTCGGGCATGAAGACCGTCGGTGAACTGTTCGGTTCCGGACAGATGCAGTTGCCGTTCGTTCTGCAGTCCGCCGAGGTCATGAAGGCAGCAGTTGCGTTCCTCGAGCCGCACATGGAAGCGACGGACGACGACGGCAAGGGCCGCCTCGTCATTGCGACGGTCAAGGGCGACGTCCACGATATCGGCAAGAACCTTGTCGACATCATCTTGAGTAACAACGGTTACGACGTCGTGAACCTCGGCATCAAGCAGCCCATCGCGACCATTCTCGATGCTGCGATCGAGCACAAGGCCGATGTCATCGGCATGTCCGGACTGCTCGTGAAGTCGACAGTGGTCATGAAGGACAACCTCAAGGAACTGAACTCTCGCGGTGTCTCGGAACAGTTCCCGGTTTTGCTGGGTGGTGCCGCGCTGACGCGTTCGTACGTCGAGAACGATCTGCAGGAGGTGTACGAGGGCGACGTCAGCTATGCCCGCGACGCTTTCGAGGGTCTGAACTTGATGGACCAGATCATGACGACCAAGCGCGGCGGCGGCCCGGCGCCGGACAGCCCAGAGGCCATCGCTGCTCGCGAGAAGGCTGCCGAGCGTAAGGCTCGTCACGAGCGTTCCAAGCGCATCGCCGAAAAGCGTAAAGCTGCAGCGGTTCCCGTCGTCCTGCCGGAGCGTTCCGATGTCGCTACCGACATTGCGGTGCCGACACCGCCGTTCTGGGGCTCGCGCATCGTCAAGGGAATCTCTCTGTCCGAGTACTCGGGGCTGCTCGACGAGCGCGCTCTCTTCCTCGGCCAGTGGGGCCTTCGCGGTCAGCGCAAGGGCGACGGTCCGACGTACGAGGAACTGGTCGAGTCGGAAGGCCGTCCGCGGCTCCGATACTGGCTCGATCGGCTGACGTCCGAGGGCATCCTCGCGCACGCCGCGGTTGTGTACGGCTACTTCCCGGCGATCTCGGAGGGCGACGACGTCATCGTGCTCACCGAACCGAAACCGGATGCACCTGAACGGTTCCGGTTCACCTACCCGCGTCAGCATCGCGACCGTTTCCTGTGCATCGCTGACTTCGTGCGCTCGCGTAAGGAAGCAGAAGCGACCGGCCAGGTGGACGTTCTTCCGTTCCAGTTGGTGACGATGGGTCAGCCGATCGCGGACTTCGCCAACGAATTGTTCGCGTCGAACTCGTACCGTGATTACCTCGAAGTTCACGGAATCGGCGTCCAACTCACGGAATCTCTGGCCGAGTACTGGCATCGACGCGTTCGTGAAGAGCTTGTGCTCCCCGAGGGGCATACCGTCGCGGAGCAGGACCCGACCGAGGTTGCCGGCTACTTCGATCTCGAGTACCGCGGCGCTCGTTACTCGTTCGGATACGGCGCGTGCCCGGACCTCGAGGATCGTGCCAAGTTGGTGGCGTTGCTCGAACCCGAGCGAATCGGCGTCGAATTGTCCGAAGAACTGCAGCTGCATCCCGAGCAGTCCACGGACGCTTTTGTCCTGCACCACCCGGAAGCAAAGTATTTCAATGTCTGAATTGTCGACCGAAGTAAACGAAGAAGGACCCTCTCCATTCGCTCGCCGCGTCCTCGACATCATCGACGGTATCCCTGCAGGCCGAGTAATGACATACGGACTGATCGCCACCCTCGTCAACGGACACCCTCGCCAAGTCGGGCAGGTCATGACCCGTTGGGCAGACGAAACGCACTGGCACCGCGTCGTCTACGCCAACGGCACCCCGGCCGCCTGCCACGGCAATAATGCTCTCGCCCTACTACGCGGTGAAGGAACGCCCATGCGCGGCGATCGAGTGGACCTAGCACTCGCGCTCTGGAACGACTGAGCGACGCATGCCCCAATTCGGTCACGCTGCCCTGACCGAACCCTTCCCCCGCACATCCGCTAAGCGTCGTGCTGCGTTACGTCGACTGCCTGCGACCGTGTCACGGAGCGGCGCAATCGGCCGCGAGGGTTGTTGCATCATCGGTCACCCGTCCGGGGACGCAGGTGGCCGGGCGATTATCGTCGAGCTACGTTGGTCTGGGGTGCCTGTGCGACGATCCCTGCTCGATGAGAGGTGTTCGGTGCTGCGAATTTTCATGGTCGGTTCTCTTGGACTTGCACTACTCGTGCTCGGCATCGTGGCAACGCTCGTGGGCGCGGGATGGTGGCTGTTGGTTACCGTCTGCGTTGTCCTGCTTGGTGTGGGGATTTTCGATGTCGCCCAGCGCCGGCATTCACTGCTACGGATCTATCCGGTAGTCGGGCATCTGCGCTACCTTCTCGAAAGCGTGCGACCGGAGTTGCAGCAGTACTTCATCGAGCGGAACTTCGACGGTCGTCCGTTCGACCGAGACGTGCGCACGGTCATCTACGAGCGCGCCAAAGGCATACACGGGGAGCTCTCGTTCGGTACCGAACGTGATATCGGCGAGGTGGGCTACGAATATCTCGTGCACTCGGCATCGCCTGTTCCGGAACCGGAGGAGCCGCCGCGGGTAATGCTCGGCGGACCGGATTGCAGCAAGCCGTACTCGATGTCGTTGCTCAACGTTTCTTCGATGAGCTTCGGCGCGCTCTCTGCCAACGCTCTGCGTGCGCTCAACACAGGCGCTGCCGCCGGGCACTTCGCGCACGACACCGGCGAAGGAGGCATCACCCCTTATCATCTCGACGGGGGCGGTGATCTCGTGTGGGAGCTGGGTTCGGGGTACTTCGGTGCCCGCACCCGGCGCGGCGAGTTCGACGCGGCGCAGTTCGCCGACAAATCCGCCCACGAGAATGTGAGGGCGATCTCACTCAAGCTCAGCCAGGGAGCGAAACCCGGTGTCGGCGGAGTGTTGCCGGCGGCGACAGTCAGCGAATAAATCGCCCGTTACCGCGGTGTCCCGCCGCGGCAGAAATGTGTCAGTCCCTCCGCCCATTCCGTCTTCCACACTCCCCGCGAACTCGTGCGCTTCCTCGCGCAGCTACGTGAACTCAGCGGCGGTAAACCGGTGGGTTTCAAATTGTGTGTGGGGTCCCGGATCGAGTTCCTCGCAATCTGTAAAGCTATGCAGGCGGAAGGAACTATCCCGGACTTCGTCATCGTCGACGGCGCGGAGGGCGGAACTGCCGCTGCACCACTCGAATACGAGGACAACGTCGGGCTCCCTCTCACGGAAGGGTTGATGACCGTGCACAACGCGCTGGTCGGCACCAGGCTGCGCGGCAGGATCGCCATCGGCGCAAGTGGGAAGATCGCCACCGGTACCGACATCGTCAAGCGGCTCATTCAAGGTGCGGATTACACCAATTCTGCCCGCGCCATGATGATGGCCATCGGGTGCATTCAAGCGCAGCGCTGTAACACCAACACCTGCCCGGTCGGTGTCGCCACCCAGGATCCGAAACGAACACGCGCCTTGGACGTGCCCGACAAATCTCGTCGCGTCCAGCGATACCACGAGAGCACCGTGCGCCAGGCAGTGGAGATCATGGCATCGATGGGCGCCCGTCACCCGGCCGAACTGACCACCGAGATGCTGCGCAAGAAAGTATCACCCACCGACATCCGGTCCTACGCCGAAATCTATCCACGGCTGCGCACGGGTGAGCTGTTGTCCGACCCGCCGCCGTCGTGGGCGGCGGATTGGTATGCGGCGTCACCGGATTCGTTTCGCCCGATCCCCGAGCACTGACGGCGACCCGTTCCAGCGAACCTCCGCGCGCACGTTCCGTGGCGGGGTCACCGCGCGTCGCTGGCTCGGATCCGCCAGATCGCGCCCGTCGATGCCGGGCTGTCGATCGAACAGCGACAACGGCAGACCTCGGACGAGTAGATGATGGGCGAGCGGTCACAGCGGCGCGGGCGCATCCTCGCGCACGGCGAAACCTGCCAGGTCCGGCGTCACCCATCCGCCGTCTTCGTAGTCGAGTTCGATGGCCTCGACGACGATCGGAGCCTCCATCGGGAAGGGCGAGAGTATCCGCGGAGTGAGCTGCGCGCTCCCGTCGGTGCGCCAGCTGATATCGATTCCGGCAGCGGCGAGACTCTGTTCGTCGAGCACGATCAACAGCAGCGGCAACTTCACCTGGCCGTAGGGCTGCTCGAGTACGGCTGGTAGATGCATGCTGGTGCTGGCGTGAATGTATCCGATGTCGTCGAACGAGGTTGCTACCGTGGCGACGTCGTATTCCCCGAAGCGCCGACAGCCCTCCCAGTCGTCGGCCAGCGCCACATGCACGATGCGTGGGCCACTCATCTCACTACTCCTTTCCTCACAGGCGGACTCCGACAATCGATCGGGACGCGGGCGTGCAGGGCACGTGCCCGTCCCCGCCGCTGTTAGCTGGCCAAGACTTGAGGCGCAAGCACTTTGAGCATCGCATTGGACCATCGCAGCTGCCGTAGCGTCTGCGGATGGCAGCGCGCGGTGAGCGCGAGCAAGTCCTGATCCTTGACCGCCTGCGCGCCTTGGGCGAGAAGTTCCCAATCGACGGACACGCCCGCGGTGACGCGGTGCAAACGGCGCAAATCCATCAACAACACCAGGGCGGGTTCTGGCCGGTGGCCGAGCAGTTCGCTCAGTTTCGCTTGGATCGGGGACGTCAACGGCACGGTGCGCGGTGCAGCGTCCAGATCGAGATCGTAGCGGGTTGCGGCGGCTGCGAGCTCACGCAGATGGGTGCGTGACCATTCGGCGAGATCGTAGGCGACGTGATGGATCTCGTGGTCGGTCGCGTGCCGAGCTGACACAGCAGCGAGGGCCAGGGCGAGTGTGTGTTCGGAGCGGTGCAGCTCCCGCAATGCCAGATTGATCTTCATTCGGTCACCTTCGGGGTCGAGGGCAGGTGTTCGGTCACCATCGCCGCCGCTCCGCCGACGGTCGACGGGATCGACGCCGCTGCCGGTGTGGCAGGGGCGGAGGCGGTGGTGGTCGGGGCGGGCGCCGGACCGTCGCCGGCGCGAATCCGGGTCACCGCCGCGGCGGCGGTCTTGAAGATCGGCTGCTTGGACACCGGATCCCAGTCGGTGATCGTCAGTTCGTTCGCCGCGCGGTCGTGCTCGCCGCCACCAGTGTCCCAGTAGCCGTAGTGGAACGGAACGAACAACACTCCGGACCGGATGCCGCTCACCCGGGCCTGGGCGTGCAGGAGCCCGCGGGGAGAGGAGACCTCGAGCAGGTCCCCCTCCTCGATGCCGAGGTTGCGTGCGTCCGCTCGCGAGATCTCGACCCACACAGCAGGGGCTGCGTCGTCGAGTTGGCGGGCACGACCGGTCTTGGTGCGGGTATGAAAGTGGTACAGGGTGCGGCCGGTGATCAACGCGAACGGGTAACGCTCATCGGGTTTTTCGTGCGCCGGAAGATACTCCGCGGCTTTGATGATCGCTTTGGCGTCCGGATTGAGGGCTCGGTATTCGGTGGGTTCGAGCGGAGTGCCGGTGACCAGATCCTTGCCGTACGATTCGCAGTACTCGGGTGCGGAGAAGAATTCGCCGCCGGTATAGAGGCGTTCGGTGCCGCCGGGATGTTCGGTGTTGCAGGGCCATTGGATTCCGGATCCGCCGCGCAGCCGCTCGTAGGTGATGCCGGTGTAGTCGCAGGGTCTGCCTGCGGAGCAGTCCTTCCACGCCGCGAACGCGGTTTCCGCGTCGTGCCACGCCGGCAGTGGGCCACCGTCCTTGTCGCGGAAGTCCATTCGGCGGGCGTAGTCGAGGAAGATGTCCAGATCCGGGCGCGCCTGCCCGGGCGGTTCCACCGCTTTGTCGGACAGGTGCACGGTGCGGTCGACGTTGGTGAAGGTCCCGGTCTTCTCTCCCCACGCCGCTGCGGGAAGCACCACATCTGCCAGCTGTGCGGTCTCGGTCAGAAAAATGTCCTGCACAACGAGGAAGAGCCTGTCCTGAGACAGGATCGACCGGATCCGCGCGAGTTCGGGCAGTGATACCGCGGGATTCGTCGCGCTCACCCACAACATCTTCAACGAGCCCTGTTCGGCGTACCGGAACATCTGCATCGCATGCGTGGGCGGGCCGTAGTGCGGAATCTGGGAGGGGTCGATGTTCCACAACTGCGCGAGTTCGGCGACGTGAGAGTCGTTGGCCCAGTTGCGGAATCCGGCAAGGTCACCGTCGGCGCCGCATTCGCGGGTGTTCTGCGCGGTGGGTTGTCCGTTCATCTGCAGTACCCCGCAGCCGGGTTTGCCGAGCATGCCGCGGATCAGGTGCACGTTGTTGACCTGCACAGCAGCGGCAGTGGCTTGATGGGACTGGTAGAAGCCTTGCAGTACCGTCGACAGCAGACGATCGGTCATGCCGATCAGCCGGGCGGCTTCGCGCAGATCCGCCACCGGTACGTCGCAGATCGACGCCACCTTCTCCGGCGTGTAAGGAGCGAGTTGGGTGCGCAGGTCCTCGAAACCGACAGTATGCTGCTCGATCCACTGCCTGTCGATCCAGTCGTGCTCGACGATCTCATGGAGCAGTCCGTTCATCAGCGCGACGTTGGTACCCGGCAGCGGCGCCAGGTGGACGGTGGCGTGCTGGGCGACCGGTGTCGGCCGCGGATCGACACACAGAATTGCCGGCGGATTCGGCCCGGCGAGCCGATCCAGGATCCGGGACCACAACACCGTCTGCGTTTCGGCCACGTTGTGCCCGAACAGAGCAATCACGTCGGCGTGGTCGATGTCGGTGTAGGAGGCGGGTTGCCCGTCGCAGCCGAACGATTCCTTGAGTGCCTCGGCGGCGGTCGCGGTGCACAGGCGGGTGTTTCCGTCCACGTGATTGGTGCCGATCGCCCCGTGGGCGATCACCCCGAGGGCGTAATACTCCTCGAGAAACAACTGCCCCGAGGTGTAGAACCCGATCGCGCTCGGCCCCTGATCGTCCAACAGTTGCCGACTGCGGGCCACTACGGCGTTCATCGCGGTATCCCAGTCCGTCTCCACCAGGGCGCCGCCGCGGCGGATCAACGGCCGGGTGAGCCGGTCCTTCGATCCGTTGGCCTGCCACCCGAACAGATCCTTCGGCCCCAACCTCCCCCGGTTGACCCGGTCGACCCCGCGCCCTCGGACACCGACGATCGCACCGTCCTTCACCGCGATATCGAGCGCGTCACCATTGGAATGCAGAATCGACGCGGACTGCACCCACCGATCCACCGACCCCGACTCGACGCCCTCAGCGAGGTGCTGATCCACCCGTTGCGGCCACCCCTGCCCCCGCCCGTACGGGGTGCGCGCACCCCACGGTTCAGCGATTCGGTCCCGTGAAACGGTCATCGACAACTCCTTCCCGCACGGAGCGGATCAGTAGCCCGGTGAGGTTACGTAGTACCCCGCCCCTGACCGGGCATCGGTAGTAATGTTCCTCCCATCAAACGCGCAATGGTTGCGACTGCGCAATGGCTGAGTGCAGGATGTGGGTATGAGCGCAGTAAGAGAGCACGGGGTCGATGCGGAGAACCATTTCACCGAGCAGGTGGACGCGGTGCTCTGGGCCTCGCGGACCCTGGTCGGCATCGCCGCAGCCTCCGTCGCCGAGGCGGAAGAACTCGTCACGGTGCCGCACCTGCGGATCCTGGTCTTGGTCGACACCCGCGGGCCCGTGAACTTGGCTGCTGTTGCTGCGGCACTCGCGGTGCATCCCTCGAACGCCTCCCGGGCGGTGGACCGGCTGATCAAAGCCGGCCTGTTGGATCGGCGCGACGCGCTCGACGATCGCCGGCACCTGACGTTGACCCTCACTCCTGCCGGACAAGAACTGGTGGACCGGGTCAGCGCCCACCGCCGGGAGGCGATATCGGCGGTCCTGGCGCGGATGACGTCCGATGACCGTAATGCCTTGGCCTACACCATGCGCCGGTTCGCCGCCGCCGCGGGCGAACCGATCGACGGCGACATCTTGACCCTGTTGTGGCCGCCGGCCCACTGAACGAGCACCTGCTGAACAGTCACCGGACTCCGGGAGCAGCTGGCGTGGGCCCGGGCGCACCGGGCAGCGTCGGGGAGTGTCCTCGACGCGTGTACGCCACGGCCGACGATCGAGTTTGCAGGAGATCCAGCGACGAAATCGGCCGCGTCTGGAGGTTGGTTCATCACCACGAGGGCAGTGACAAGTGAGTGCCCGCCCGTGCGACAACCTCGTTGACCGATCCTCCTTCCCTTCTGCCGGAATGGTGAACGTCTTCGTAGACACCATCGAGTTCACCACCTCCGAGTTTCCATTCCCCACCGCCCCACCGCCGACTACGGCATCAAACAAGCGCAGGAACTGAAACGGCCGGCAAATATGAAGCGCAGCGCGGACACGAATCGCCCCGGTTCAGAGGCGGTCTCTGTCAGGCGCATGAGGCCACCGTCTCTGAACTAAGTTCGCCCCGCGCATCATTGCCGGATTACCGGACGTCCAGGCGGCGGCGTGTACCGCGAACAGCGCCCCCGCGCAGGGCTCCTCCACCGAATCGGCTCGCCGAACAACTCCACCCGCCTCAAGTCGCGAAGAAACCCGCTCACACACTCCCACAACTCATCAGCACACACCGGCGCCGATGGGCCCACCAACCCGATCAACAAACCGAACACCACATCATCGCCGCCGTCCACGACCGCCTCGTAGCACCCGATCAACACCCGCGGACAATCTCACGACGACCTCGTCCAGGTCGCCCGCCTCGGCCTGGTCAGCGCAGTCAACCGCTTCGACCTCGACAAAGGGAAAGACTTCCTGTCCTTCGCCCTTCCCACAATGATGGGAGAAGTGCGCAAACACTTCCGCGACAAAGGGTGGGGTGTCCGCGTCCCACGCTCACTGCAGGAAAACTACCTCGCCCTCAAGAAAGCGCAATCCTCGCTCACACAACACCTCGGCCGCGAACCCACCACACCCGAACTCGCCGACGAGATCGGCGTAGAACCGTCCGAGATCGGGCAGATCGTCGCCGCCGGCGACTCGTACCAGTCGACATCCCTCGACGTGGAGACCTTCAAAGACGGCGTCTCCCTCGCAGACACCCGCGGAGACTACGACACCGCCCTCGACGGCATCGACAACCACGAAACCCTCCGACCCGCACTCCTCGCCCTCCCCGAACGAGAACGCACCATCCTGCTCTACCGATTCTTTCGAACTCGGAAAACTCACCTGAAACCCGGCTCCGCCCAACATTTTCGAATCTCCGACCCTAAATTCGCGATCGCACAGCCACGCCGATGTCTGAACACCCCCGGCGGCGAAGCTTCGGATCGGTCCGCCGGACAGTGCACCCCGCGCTCCGGCCCGGCGGACCCCACAAAACTTCCTACCGGCACGGACACCTAGATACTTCACACGGCAGCGCACGGAAGACGTTGAACAGAAAAACAATTGGCAGCCAAACTCCCGATCCCAGTCAGCCCTTCCGGAATTCGACCCCACTCGACGAGCCAGCACTCCGGCCGAGCTCCGAAGATCCCTGCACGCGGTCAAGCTTGGTGGCCAGGAGACCGCGGAGCTCGTCATCACTCACACTGAAGTCGCCGAACGCGATCGCGTCAACCGGGGTGCCGTCGATGACCACTTTTCCTACCACTCCGACGATCGAACCGTCCTCGCGGCGCACGATCAACCGCCCCGCGGCAACCGCCTGCTCGATCACCGACGCACGATCAAACCCTTCACCGCCGCGGTACAGGTGAGCCTCCGAATCCTCATCCCATATTGATACAAACCAGTCCACCACGCATTCTCCTTATGTTCTTCTCCGATATCCCCGTCTGCGGCTACTGCTTGGTCAGTGTTTCCACGACCTCGGCCGCAATCGCCGCGACCCGAATATTGCGCGACTGGGACTGTTCGACCAGCACCTCGAACGCACGCTCCGCACTGATCCCATGCAACACCATCAGCATTCCCTTGGCCTGCTCGATCGCCGCCCGCGTCTTCATCGCCTCCTGCAGACCCTCGACCTCGACTCGCCACTGCTCCGCCCGCCGTGCATTCCATACCGCGCCCTCGACCGCGGCGACGAACACCTGCAACAGCACCTCGTCGATCTCGCTGAACCCGTGATCGTCGTAACTGTAGAGATTCAACGCCCCCACATGGTCGTCATCGATCGTGAGCGGCGCCGAGAGGTAGCTTGCCACTCCCATTCCGGCGACGTTCTTCGCGAACTCGGGCCACCGTAGTGCGGCGTCGTCGATGCGTACCCGCACCACCTGCCGGGTGCGTGCCGCTTCCAGACACGGCCCTTCGTTCGCGCGGTACTGATCGACGTCGACGTCGAGGGCGCGCTCGTCGGTGCACGCGACCGTCTCCGGTTCTTTGTCTCGTGGGGAGAGGACGGTGACGCCGGCCATGTCCGCCGTGGGGATCGTCGCCACCACTTGCGCACACACTGATTGCAGCAGCGAAGGTAAGGGCATCGGGGTTCGTAGGAGCGCACCGAAACGCTCCACCGCGACCGCTATGTCGTCGGAGTCGTATTGCTGCGCGGTGATGACGTCAACATGCGGCGCAGGCGCATCGAGCGCAGTACAGAGTTCGTCGCGAGTCATGATGGATGGTCCTATCTCGCAGGCACCATCCTGCGAGACTCAAAAAGGGTGGCGGCGCTGGTTTCACCGATACCGTGACCCTACCGCCCCAGGACAGCAATGACGTGATGCCCCCGCTGTCACTCGTCGGTGTCGAAACGATCCCCGGCGATGACGCCCTGAGCGACCGCCGTGATGCGGTGTTGCCGCGAGAAAGCCCGCGCACGCAGACGCACCATCGCCTCCTCTACCGAAATCCTGTGGTAGGCAGCGAGTATCCCGGACGCGACGTTCACGTTCCCGCGCCGAAACACCCCCACATCACTCCCCGACGTCAAGGCGTACACCGGAGCGAGTTCGGCAAGCACCGCATGAGCGATCGTGTGCGCGTACGAGCGACACTTCACGTCCTCGGACTGCGCCAATGCAATCGGCGAACTGCCGTACAACTCGAGCACCCCGAACGGGGACCCTCCACCGCCGAGGGGGTAGGCGTAGACGCTCGCCGCCCCCAACCCCAACACCTGGGCCGTGAACAGTGGCCACCGCGCACGTGCCTCACCGCCAGCCATGTCGGCGTGCAGCTCCGGGCTATCGAAACGGAAAGCATCCAGGCACGGACCTTCCCCGAGCGTGAACTGCGTTTCGTCGAGCTCCTCCGCGACGCCGTCGCTGGCGTAGACGAGATCACGTGTCGAGTCGGTCGCAAAAACAGCGACACCGACCCCGTCGACCCCCGTCTCGCGCACAAGCTCACGCGCCAGCTGCTTTGTCACCTCGAACGGCTCCGACGGATGAAACTCGCGGGGGACAGGTCTGTCGACATCGAAGAAGTACCTTCCCGGGCTGGGTACCGCCCGTGTCACGCGTGCACATCAACTCTACTGTGGCCGAGCTTCTTTCAGTCGCCACACCCCGCCCGAGCATCCTTGTGGCAGTGGCGGCAACACGTGGCCGGCGACATCGGTAGACCCGGTGCGCGTCACCGCAATCACATTCGTAGAAGCCGCTGACCGGCGCTTTCTGTCCCGGATGATACGTCTGCTCCGCTGTACTCATCCCCGATTCCTTCCCCAACATCAGTTCCCTCAAACCGTGCGCAGCGAGAGCAACCAACAGCGACACAATTCCCACAGCAACCCCGGCGTCGCAGCGCCCGCCACCCGGCACTGCGCAGCGCCGGTTCACCCCTTCCCCAGCGGGTAACTAGCGGTACGGCGGAGCACTGCACAGGCAACGAGTCGCCGAGCAGATCTCGCCGGCACGCACCAACCGGAACCCGTCTGTGCGAATCCCATGGCACTCGACGGCGAGGGCACGAGAACCGATCGATCCGGGTTGGCATCCCGCATGCACCTGCCAACACTCGATTACAGCCGGACAATCGGACGATTCAACGGCGGCGTGTACCGCGAATAACGCCCCCGCACAGGACTTCTCCCCTGTATCGGATCACTGAACAACTCTACCCGCCGCAGGTCCCGAAGAAACCCACTCACACACTCCCACAACACATCTGCGCACGCAGGAGCAGCCGGGCCCACCAACCCGATCAACAACCCGAACACCACCTCGTCGTCACTGTCGACGACACTCTCGTACGAACCGATCACCACCTCGTCATCGGGAAACCGCTCGCGAAGCTGACCCAACTCCCGTAGAAACCGCGCCCGACACAACTCGGCACTCACTGTGGGCCGGCACCGGCGGTGAGGGCGCCAAATTCTGTCCGTACTGACTGACATTCGAAATCGGGGTACCCTGGACGTTTTCTTCCTGGTCTGCGACGGATTGAACGGTCTACCGGAGGTCGTCGAGAACGTGTGGCCGGCGACCACGGTCCAAACGTGTGTAATCCATTTGATCCGCAACACCTTTCGGCTGTCGGGTCGGCAACACTGGGACGGGCTCAAACACGATCTCAAGCCGATCTACACTGCCCCGACTGAGGCGGCAGCGAGTGCAGCGTTCGACGATCTCGCCGAACATTGGGGCAACACGTATCCGGCGATCATCCGACTATGGACCAATGCCTGGCAGGAGTTCATCCCGTTCCTCGATTACGACACCGAGATACGGCGAGTGCTGTGCTCTACCAACGCGATTGAGTCCCTCAATGCCCGCTATCGGAGGGCGGTGAAAGCTCGTGGCCATTTCCCTACCGAGGCGGCTGCGCTGAAGTGTCTGTATTTGGTGACGCGTTCGCTCGACCCGACAGGCAAGGGCCAGGCACGATGGATAACGAGGTGGAAGCCTGCTCTGAACGCGTTTGCGATCACGTTCGCCGATCGTTGGCCGGGATCGGAAACTTACTGATGGAAAACCGCCGAAACACCGTTAAAGAGATAGACCCGTGTCGACAGAAGAACACCAGGGCGGATACCGAAGGCTGTGTTGGCGACCCGCTCTGGCCCGACAAGCAAGGGCCTGCGCTGAACGCGTGTGCGATCACGTTCACCGATCGTTGGCCCGGGATCGGAAACTTACTGACGGAAACCGTCGAACGCGGTTAGCGAGATAGACCCCGCACATGTTCACTGACGCGGAAGGGGCAGGGCGAGGCTCATGATGCCGATCCGACTTGCCGAAGTTGTGGCTCGAGCGCACGCAGGAGATATGCGATGGCGAGGACGCTGGGGTCGCTGAGCGCCGCGGACAGGGGACCGTCGATGTGCGCGACAGCGCCCGATCGCACCGCGGGCAGGTTGCCCCATACCGGTATCGACGCCTCCAACAACGCTGCTTGTCCTTGAATCAGAAGTAGGTCGGCACCCATCATCGGCAGTGCGTTCTCGACGGCGATGTTGGTCCGTGTTACCCCGTGGGATTGGGCGACGATCTCGGAATCCATGCGCATTCCGAGTTCGACGAACAACGCGGCCGCCGGGTCGGTGTCGGAAGCGATCAAGGCGACGGTGCCGGGGCGGGCTGTGGCGATGAGGAAGGTCCGCCCAGCGAGGTTGGGATGTCGTCGGGCGACATCGGCGATGGCGTTGTCAGTGTCGGTGATCAGACGCTCGGCGCGGTCTGTTTCGTTGAAGATCTGTCCGAGGACGCTGACTTGTGCGCGCCACGGGTCGACGTAACCAGTGGAAGCGAGTGGGGCGATGGTCGGTGCAATAGCGCTGAGAGCGTTGTACACGGCGGCGTCGCGGGCGGAGTAGTCCGCCAGAATCAGGTCCGGTGCCAGGGCCGCGATTTGTTCGTACGCGGGCGCGCCCACCAGAGTGAGCGTGATCGAGGTCGACGCGTAGTCACCTTGCCAGGGAAAGTGCCCGCCGGAGGTGCTGATACCGGCAATGGATCCGACACCAACGGGGGTGCGCCCGAAGGCGATGACGGTGTCGGCCCAGGATGAGGACAGCGCGACGATACGTTCCGGCACGTGTGCCACAGTGGTGGCTCCCCTGCTGTGGACCACTGTCCTGGCTGCTGCGTCAAGACTTGCACTGTCGTCGGCGTTGGGGTGCGGCGATGTGCAGGCGGAGCAAGCGAGAGTGAACGTCAGAAGTGCCAGCATCACCAACCTGAAGTGAGGAGGCCGCGGCGAGGAGGGGCGGGAACTCATCAGATGATGGACAGGTGCTTGGCCATGATGACGACATCATGGCGGTTGTGGGCCCCGATTTTTTGGTACAGGCTGCGTAATTGGGTTTTGACGGTATTGATGGACACGAAGAGTTCCTTTGCTATGTCGGCTGTCCCCATTCCTGTTGCGAGCAGGGCCAGTACGGCGTGCTCGCGTTCGGTGACCACGACGAGCGACACGGCGGGAGGGAAGACCGGACGAATGTCGGTGCGAACATTGGACACCAGCTCCGAATGTTCGATTTTCTGCAGTTCGTCGATGTCCGCGTCGGCGATCGTAGTGAACGGGCGCAGGGCACCGGTTTGTTCGGCGACGGTGACGGCACATCTCCAGCAGTTCCCGGCGCGCACGAGGTGCCCCATACGAAGGTGGATGCTGGCTTCGAGCAGGAGAGCTTCGGTGTGCAGCCCTGGATATCGCGCTTGCTGGTCGGCATCGAGTTCTCGGCACAGGGTCAAGGCTGCGTTGTAGTCGCCGGTCAGATAGTGCAGTCGTGCAACGGAGACCAGGGTCCAGGGATGGGATTCGGGCGCGGTCAGGGTCTGCGCCAAGGCAGAGGCATTGTTGCCTTCGCCGCAGGCGAGCATGAGATCGATTTCCATCGCAGCCAGGAGGGGCATCGCTGCAGATCCAGCTCGCACGCGGTGCGGGTGCGCGGCGCGTTGGCGGCGCAGAAAGACCAGCGCGGAGAAGGCGGTACCGGTCGCCAGTGCATGCAGGCACCGCGCATAGACGATGTACGCCCACAGCTCTTCTCGATGCGATGGTTCGCCGAGTGCCGTTAGCGCGTCGCCGGCGGTTTCGACCTCCAGGCGGTCCAGGGCGAGGAGGGTGCGGGCGACGAGGCCGCTGACTTGAACCATCTGCTCCAGCCAGCCCGCCGGGATCGGATGCTTGCTCTGGTAATCCAGCCACAATTGTGCGCGGGTCGGTTCGCCGACCATCGCCCAGTTCATTGCCGAGCTGCCGGCTGCGTTGGCTGCGACGAATCCGGTGTCGGCGGCTTCGCGACCGCGATAGGCCATGTTGAGTTCGATCGAGGACGTGGTCAGATCACCGGCGAGTTGGTGTGTGATGCCCCATTGCAGCCGGAGGACGGGAAGTTCGTCGGTGATCCGCTCGGGGTTGATTTCGAGGATGTACCCGCTCAGTTGCGAAAGGTGTACGGCCAACTCGGCTGCAGCGGGGAAATCGCCCGAGACACGGTGCATGATCGATTGAATGGAACCTATACGTAGTCGGTCGATTCCCTCGTCGGTTGCGGCCAACTGCCGCAAAGTTTCGACAGTGCGGGGGAGTCCATCGGTCATGCTAGTCGATCGTGATCCGTTGCGTGTGAACAGATTCAGTCCAGCTTGAACGGCAACCTTGTTCTGTGTGTACTGGGGCGGAATGCGCACAAGGATATCGCGCAGTAACGCCATGTGTTGGGCGAGCATGGACACCCACGACTCTTCGACGACATCCACGACCAATGGCCACTCGTGCGCCTCAGCGGCGTACCGGAGTGCGAGATGCGGTGTCTGCGTCCGGCGATGATGGTGCGCCAGCGCGATCTTGCGCTCACCGCGTGCGGTGTCTTGCACACGGGGGCGAAGGCTCAACAATGTTCGCAGAGGTGCCGTCATCGTCCACGCCCCGGACGTGCCGTCCGAAGATTGGACTGCGAGAAGGATTCCCGACTGCTCGAGCGCCAGGAGGTCTTCGGTGGTCGCTGTGTTGTCGGTGAGCACTGCCGCGACATCGGAATCGATCAGATGCGCAATGGACAACGCCTCGAGAATAATCCCGAGACGCCTGCTACGCCCGCGGGGCGTGAGGGTCGCCAGGTAGCGATCGACACATCGCTCCGCGGCGGCACGCCACTGCTCGGGCGACCCTGACACGGCAACGGGGCGGAGCGCCAACTCGGTGATCGTATCCATCACCACGGTAGGGATTCCGGCCGTGCAGTGACGAACCACCTCGGCGACCGACGCGGGGAGGTTGACGCTGGACGCGAGAGCGTGGACGTCGTCCTCGGTGAAGACGAGGTCGTCAGCGCTGATGGTCTGGACCGTCAGTCCACCTTCCCGGGCAGCACATTCCAACCGACGGTGGGTTGTGGAAACGATCAGATCGACATGGCCGTATTGCTCGAGCAGTTCGAGGAGGTAAGCATGTACACCGGGATCAGTGACGGGGTTCGGGTGAAGGAAGGTCAGAACAATCCGTCCCCCAGGCGGCTCCGTCCCTGCGATGAGGTCGTGAATCTCGTCGACAGCTTCGCCAATGGGACGGAGCACCGGTGTAACCAGGGTGGCCCGTGGCGACCCCGACGACGCCCACGTTCGCAGCACAGAAGCGGTACTCGACCCAGGGAACGAATGAACGGTAGTGAGCCGAGCTGCTTTCTCGAGCATCACCACGAGCTTGTGCCGCAAGGGGATCAACTCGGCAGATGCGAGGATCTCGGATGCGTACGCACGAACATCGGCTGAAACCACGAACAAGAACTCTTTCATTTTCATCGGTGCACGGCACAAAACGTCGGCACAAACAACCACAGGAACCCGACCTGCTATGTGTATCGGGCATCTGGAGCGATGCGAAGGCTCACCCGCCTCTCATCCCTGAAATCACCCCTGCAATCACCCCCCATTGGTGTCACCGAGACCAAACGATTTCATGAAGGCGACGGGATGTAAGGACCTGTGGTCCCTAGCCGGTATGGAAGCAACTGGCGGACAGATTGCCGCGATAGCACGCGGCACAGGTTGTGCTCGCGACTGGCAGGCCCGGTCGGAGGACGCGTTCGTCGTGATGCCGGCCGCTCGTCACCAAGATGGAACAAGGGGCAGGGTGCACATCCAACCCCCAGGGAGAACCCGTAGACAAAGAGGTGAACCTACAGACGGGTCTGGCGCGCGAGAACCGAGACGGAAGCCAGCGTGCCGAAGGGGCCCACCGACGCTCACCACGATCACTGGTCAAGTCCACCGCATTCTCGAGTGGGCCGGGAACTCCGTCCGCCACATCAGCCGACTCCGGCGGCGGTAAGTTCCCGAACCCCGGCTACATTCTCCCCCGCCTCAACCCGAGGCAGCGCTCAGCTGAGCGAATTCAGGGCGGTGATGAAAGAGACTGCGGTGATGCCGAGCTTGAGCAGTTCGCTGACCTTGCCGAGATTGAGATCCTCGAGCGATTCGGTGCTCAGCGATGCGGTATCGAACGATCCCATGAAAACTCCTCAGAAATTATCGATTGAACGGTAGTGACAAACAGCAAAGCAAGGAGGGGCAGACCCCCGCATACACCGGGGTCCGCCCCCACCCTTCTGCGACTTGGGGCTGCCAGTTCGCCGGGCGGTGGCCGTTCGTGACCGCCACCGCTCCGGATGTCACGCCCCGGTCGTTTCCCTAGCTGCCGAAGATGTTGCCCAGGTTGCCGAGCGAGCCGGTACCGGTCTCAGCGTCCTTCTTGGCGAAGTTGGTGGTGCAACCGTTGAACGTCACCGCATCCACGAGGGTGGAGGTTGCGGCTGAGCCGCGGCCGATACTGATGCCGTAGTGGTCGATGACAGCGTTCGGCTGAGCTTCGGCGATGGCGTCGAGGCTCACGCGGGCGAAGTCCTTTGCGCCGTCGATGTTCTGGGTGCTCCACCACTGCCCGTCCTGCAGGTCGGTGTGCACGGCGCCGTCGGTGGTGTCCGGTGCGGTGGCGTCAGGCACCCACACGAGGGTGGTGAAGCCGGTGGTGTCGGTGAACTTGCCGCCGGTGGTTCCGCTCAGCCGCAGCTGGAACGATGCCTTCGCCGTGGCCGCGCGTTCGGCGAAGCTGATGTCGGTGTCGAGGATGTCGGAGAGCTTCACACCGCCCGCCGAGTGATATGACACGGAGCGGTCTTCGACGCCGTCGACCGCGAGCTCGAGGGAGCCGTCCTCGTCGAGAACATTCTCGGCCGAGTACGAAGCGGTCTGGTTCTTCTCGTCGTCGAACGGGATACCCCAGCCGTTGGCGCTGGTTTCGGTGGAGGTTGCATCGCACGTGACGCCGGGAGCCGTCTCGTCCGAGCCGAGCGAACCAGTGGGCAGCGCGCCGGCGAAAGCGGGGGCGATCAGGGCTGCGGAGCTGACGAGTGCGGCGACGATTCCGGCGCGGCGAGCAGTGGTGGACATACGAGTTGAACCTCTCGATAAGGAATGCAAGTAAAGATCAGCAAAAACTAGCACAGACTGTCCGGTTTGTGAATGTTTAACTATCGCGTGACCGTAATTTACAGACAACTGGAAACCGTTGTTCGGTAACGTGTTTCACTTTTCAGGCCGCTGTTCGAATTCTCATAGAATGGGATGATGCGTCCATTGGTGTTAAGCAGTCAGGTTCTGCGTTCACCGAAGCCGGCCCGCCGTGATCGCTCCGACTCCAGCCTTTCCCCGTTGGCGGAATCGTTGTCCGAGACACGGTCCGAACGAGGGGCTCCACCGGAAAGGGAGTGAGACTTCGCCGGTGGAGCCCTGGCGCGCTGACAACCGTGACAGAAGCCAGCGCACCGAACAGGGCCGTCGACGCTCATGAGTAAGGCCGACAAGCCCTGGCGCCATCCTCTCGGGGTTGGGTCGAGAACACGGCGACACTATCGACCCTACGACCAGGAACAGGCCGCAGCGTCCCGGACACACTGCCCGCTGACCATCGGTGTCCGTTTCCGTACGCCGCAGTTCCGTTTCACACGGCAAGTTGGGGTCAGGACGACCCGAAGAGATTTCCGAGGGAACCGCCCGGTCCTCCTTCTTCCCCCGTTGTCGCGGTAATGGTGAACGTGTCCGCCTGCACCATCGAGTTCACCCATTCGGAGTTTTCGTTCTCCGTCGTCGTGCATCCGGCGTAGAAGACATACGTGCCCGCGGCAAGGTCATCGACGGTGTACGTCTTGGTGTCACCGGGCAACACGGGATCAGGGTGGGTGTCCCAGTTCGAGGTGCCGATATCGAAACCGGCGGGGAAAACAGTTGTTGGTGCAAGGTCGGCGGTCAGCACAGTCAGGCCGCAGTGTGAATTGATCGTGTTGGTGTTGGTGACAGTAGCGCTGAACGTGTCACCGGCGATGCTTGTCTGGACGGTCGGGGTCTGCGGGATGACCACGTCGGCCGACGCGACTGCAGCTCCGGCAACTGTCGTCGCGGCGATCGCTGCAGTTGTTGTCATGAACCTTCGAAGATGCATAGTTTGTCCCTTTTCTCTGCAGATCGGTGACGGCCGGACCGGCGTCAGTGAGGGCTGCCGAGGCCACGCTGGTGGGGTCGTCTGATGGGTCGTCCACTTGACTGCTCGACCGTAGTACGCACGTCAGAGCTTGCCGAGACCCCAAAAACGGGGGGCGAACGATACGGGTGTGCGGTGAAAGTCCGTCTGTTCGAACTCGACACCGGTAACTGCATGGTTGTCCACGCGCGATGCTCGTATCTGCCCAACCACGCTCGCCTGAAAATCTCGACCCAGGGTTCTGGAAGCGCTGCCACCGCCCCACCAATAGCTTGGGGATAACTGAACCTCTGCGATGCGATGCTAAAGTCCGATTGATCAAAGATTGCACTGTCTTCATCAGGTCGGGACCGAATGGAGCGTCACGTCCCATGCCTGAAATAGAACTTGTCTCCGGTACGTCGTGGAGACGGTACGACCGCTGCCATACCGAGGTGAGACAGCAGTGTTGAGTAGATTTCGCCGTGACGCCGCCATCCTCGCCGCGTACCTCGCGCAATTCGAGAACACCGAATCGAACTGCGCGGACCCTCACACCGCCGCGACGGCCCTCACGCCCGAGGAATGACGACAACGTCGACGCGACTACACCGACAGCCTCGCCTGGGCGGCCGCGACACAGGTCAACGATGAAGACATCGCGGCCCTCACCCGGATGCGGCAACGCTACGGTTTCCCCACGCGATCATGACTGTCGGCAGCCCCCACACGCCCGCCGAGACTCGTCGCCGAGAAATAACGAAAGGAACCCGATCGATGAGCGAAGGCTACTTCCGAACCCAGTGCCGCGGATGCGACCTCCGCGTCTACGAAGGACCCTGGATCCCACCGCGAGAGCGTCACCTCCTGCACGAGCAGCACCGCGCACTCTGCACCAGTGCGCCGCCCACAGCCCCGACTACGACGACTCCTACGTCGGTGACCACCGTGCCCACCCCGTTGTTCCTCCTTCACGGCGAGCATCGAGAACCCTCACCGCAAACATCCCGGTCGCCCGCGAAAAATACTCTGCTACAACAAGTCCGATAGCGGGCGGAGGACCATCTCGAATCGGGACCAGGACATACCAATCGCTCCTGTCGGTCGTGAGTCTCCACGTCGGCTTACACGCGTGCCCGAATTCTGTCAG
Organism: Rhodococcus sp. KB6; assembly: GCF_001445685.1. Taxonomy (NCBI): domain Bacteria; kingdom Bacillati; phylum Actinomycetota; class Actinomycetes; order Mycobacteriales; family Nocardiaceae; genus Rhodococcus; species Rhodococcus sp. KB6. The sequence continues at coordinate 40,084 of NZ_LNAK01000024.1, forward strand.
CAGGCTTCCCACAGGGGCAAAACAGCCGCTCACCGCGCACAGATCGCATCACTCAGCGGAACTCTCTGGCGCCGCCGACGTACCCGGCCTGCCCCTTGAGAATCGGGGAATTATTGTGCAGTAGCGGGTTTCGCAGTTATGTTTCCTGTGGGCGCCCGTCGACCGGCTGGTCACTCGACGGGAGGCGGGACGCCCCCATAAATCTCGCCCGTTACATGCCCCGTCTGCAACTCGTCACCTCTTCGCCTGACATCAGCCCCACCATGAATCACTCTCATGTCCGAGTGCTTCGCCGGCGCTATCGCCGGACGGGGCCACGCCGGACCGAGACGACTGTTGTCCCGGTACCTTCGCGGCACCGGGACAACAGTCGCTGACACGAAGACTATGTCGTCAGCTGCCGAAGATACTGCCCGAACTGCCGACGCTTCCCGTCCCGGTAGCGTCGGGGACGTGCACCGTCGTGCCGTCGACGACATACCCTAAGGGTCCATCGGTGACCGGTGTCTCGGTGACGAGGATCGGCAGTCGGTACACGCTGCCGTCGTCGCCGCGCAGTTCCAGATGATGCTCACCAGGCGGAACGTTCGGAACGACGAAATCGAGGATCGCCACACCGTCGTCGTTCACCTCGAACGTTCCGACCTCGACCGGATCGGAGAACAGCGTTCCGACGAACTTGCCCACCTTCGTCACCTGCCCCACAGCGCCGCGAATCGCGACGAAACCGGCCCACAGGTGCGTACCGGACTGCACGACAACCTGATCGGCACTGAGCCCGCCGTGTGAACGTGGCACCGCGGTGTGCCCCAGCGCGGTGAACAGTATTTGACCACTGCAGTCGGTGCCGTACTGCCAGGCGTTGCTCACTGCCGGGCATTGCATCGACAATGCCGAGTACAGGGTGTGGGTCATGGTCTGCGAACCGAATTTCGACGCGATCGCTTCGTGGACCGCCAACGAACTGGTATCGCACACCAGATCACCGATCATGCAGATCGAGGACACAAGTCCGGCGTGGGCATCCTTGAATTTCAGTGCATCAGGATCAGCGATCGACGCCGAGACCGAGGCGCCGGAGCCGTTCGTCGAGCCCAACTTGCTCCATCCCCCGACGTTTTCGGCGCGGTTGGGTTGATGCGAGGGATCGCCGATGACGACGATCTTCTTCACCTGAGTGAACAGCGACGTCTCGCCGCTGCGGTGGGCGTTGCCCATGGTCTTGTTGATCACGTCGGCGCCCTGAGAATAACCGGCGAGCACCACGGACGCCTGATGGCAGTGCGAGGCGATCAGCCGCAGTTCCTTCGCGAGGTTGTCGGCACCGACCGCGACGGATCGTTGGTACCGATCGATGTAGGAGAGGTCGAGGAGATTGACCGGAATCGCGGGATAGCGGATCGCGCGGGCCTGCATCGATGCGATCTCCGGGGTGCCGGCTTCGCCCTGATGGTGCAGTTCGTCGAAGACGGCTTTCACGGGTTCACCCATCCCCGTGGTGCGGGCGTTGGGGCCGGAATCTTTGGTGTAGACAGGATCGAAGGTCGCGGACTCGTACTCTTCGAGTGTTGTGTCCGGCCCTTGACCGTCCTCACCTTTCTCGCTGGATCCGCGGACGCCGACGAAGTACACGTCATCGCATTCGGCGGGGTTGGTCGTTTCCACTGCCGCGGAGATGGCTGCGGCGAGCTCGTCGGTGTTGGTGGCGGTGAAGTACTGCCCGCCGGTGGCATTGGCGATGCAGCTCAGCTCGCTCTCGGCATTGGTCGGGGCGTTGAAACCGACGGCATGGACGCGGAAGTCGACACCGAGATCGTTCTTGATCTCTTGGGCAACGGCACAGGGGTTTCCGCAGCTGCTCTGTCCGTCGCTGATCAACACGATGGTGCGGTCCCCGCTGGCCGGCAGGTCGCGCGCTGCTGCCCTCAGGGCGTCCGGTGTGGGGGTACCACCGTCGGCGGAGAGTTGCGTTGTCGCGGCATTGAGTTGGTCTTTGTTGTCGGTGGCGACAGGAACCAACAACCGGCCACCGTCGCCGCAGCTGCCGCTGAAACTACGCAGCCCGGCGGCCTGGCCGGGAGCGAGCGCGTCGATCCCTGCGCGCAGCGCCTCTTTCGCTTGCGTCAGTGGGGATCCCGACATCGATCCCGAGGTATCGACCACGAACAACACACTCGATTGCTGCGATGCCGATTCTTGTGCCTGGGCGATCGGCGCCGAGATCGTGGCCACGGCTACCAGCAGGCTCAGCAGCGCAAGCACCGCATTCCGTCGATGCCCGCCGGCGGATCCAGTGCGGCCGGTAGGCCGCTGCTGTAATCGTGTCCTCATGTGTTCTCGTCATCCCTTCACTGCCGTCGGTGCACCTGTGCACTGAGGTGCGGTGTGCGCTGTTTCCGTGCACGAGCGAGACGTGTCGAATGTTTCGGTAGGATCGGGTGTAGCGATGTGCCGGTTCCGGAGTGTTTTCGTCCCTCGTTAGCGTCACCCGATCAGATGTATCTCAGTCGACAGCCCACCCCTCGCGCATGCCCCCAATTCTGTGGTCTCCCCATACACGCCCCCGTGCGATACCTTCCGGCGTGCACGACGATGCGGACGCCTCCCGAAGGGGCGTCCCTGGAAGCTGTCCCCCGCTCGTATCACCGAATGTGTATGCGCCGTAGTCGCTGTCAGCACCCGTCGACCACACACTCATCGCTGGCGGCGCGAAGGGTCAGCGGCCGAGCGACGAGGCACCTGCTGCCCGATCTCGTGCATGGGAGCACCTGGGTTCGTCCTATACCGGATGAAAGTCTCGACGCGCGCCGAGTCGCGCGCCCGACTGCTCGATGGCAATCGTCTACATGTCGTGGTTGTCGGGGCCGGAAACGGGGTAACTACTGGTACACACTGTGACGAACTTGTGTTTGCGCGATGTGCACTCGAGGTCAGTCCGAACAGTGTGTGCGCTGGGACTGGTGAAACCACCCGGTGCACCCCGCGTCTCATCTCTCGGGAGGACCGCATGAAATATCATCGCCGGGTAGGAATTTCCCCTCTGCCGTCGTCGGCGTCACGCGACGTTCCTCTCTCACGCGCACGGTCGCTCCGACGGGTCGCTCTCTGCCGAAGAGTAGGGATCGTCGTTCTGGCGATCCTTGTAACTGCGGTCGTCACAAGCATGTCCCGCGCTTCGGCGGAACCCGTCGACACTGTGCTGCCCATCCCGGTCGCCGGCCTCGCCACCGGCCCGACCGGGCTCGGCGGACCTCTGGTCGGGCAACATGTCACGGCCACCACCGACACCGAACGCCCCGGAATCACCGAATTCCGTGGCACCGAAGGCATCTGCGCGTGCATGGTCCACTGGCGCAACCTCACCACGGGCGTTGCAGGCACCTCGAACTTGTGGTTCGGATTACCCGCTACCGGAGCCACCGCAATCACCGGTTCGGGTGTCCTGGTTGCCACCGTCACCACCAGCGGCGCCGGAAGCCCGATCACCGTTCTCCCCGGCGCCGGACTGTGGATCGTTCCCTGACCGACTACTGCGCTCTCAATCCCCATTCTTTGAAAGGGCGCCGAGCACGTGTCACGATTGCACGGCCGCCGTGCCAGCATCCGCTCGGCCTGTCACCGTCGGAGGCAGGTGCGAGAACCTTACGGTCGTTTACATTCGGTGACACTGTCGGGCAGAGGGCATGCACGTACTGTGCCCCCAATTCTGCTGTCTCGCGGCCGACTTCTACCCGTTCTACGGTCGAACGATGACGTGCGAACGCTGAGCCGCCCCAGGTTTTCGGTATCGCTGTACTGTCCACAACGGGGTGAGGACCATCGCATGAACGCCACCGGCATCAGACCGTATCTCGTCGTCCGGGCCATCGGAGCTGTTCCAATTCTGATTGTCGGCGTCAAAGGGATCACCGGTTTCTACAACGACGACATCGCGTGGATGCTCTTGCTGACCGCCCTCGGCCTCACGGTGTGGTTTGTCTCGGATCGGATGCGCAAGAAGAACACCACCTGGGACAGCCTGCGCGCAGTCCCCGCCCGATATACCGGTGGATCCGAAAGCCCTACCGCCGAGTCTGTCTCGGGGTACGGCCGATTCGCGCTCGATCATGCATTGCTGTTCTCGGCGCCCGTCCGCAGCGTAGTGATCCGGGAACATCTCCTTCACACACTGCAGCCTGGTCCTGGGCCCTCGGCCCAACACTTCGGCCTGTACCTGATCGAGAACACCGACCGGCGGATCAGTGTGCGGTTCGGCTCGGTCGCAGCGCCCGACTTGTTCACTGCAGTCATCTCCCTTCAAGACAATGCCTCAAGTGCAAGCGGGCGCCTCGACTTCGTCTCCGCGCACTCGCAGCACGGCGTCCTGGTCGCCGGCGAAACGATCGAGCGCCTCCGCGGCGACATCGCCGACGCCGTTCGATCGCTCGCACCGAACGCCTACCTCGCCGACACGCCCGTCGCCGGCGCGATCATCAGGATGTGACCGACAAGAAGCAGACATCATCACCGGCACCCACTGTCGTGCCTGAATCCATTCCCGTCTCGACCTGCCCATCCGCGATCGTGGCGGACCAGATGCCTGACATATCAGCGAATGGTCCCGCGCTGTGCACTGCGCCTGAGAACACCCGCAAACCGACTTCCCGTTCCGAACTCCCTGCTATGTTCTGTCGATCCTGTTCACACGCGCAGCGGAGTCCACCACGTGACCGATACCCCCTCCTACTCCCCCACCGACACGGTCCACCGCATCGGTGTCGTCGAGGACCATGAGGCGGTCGTCATGGGCCTCGAGGCGATGCTCGCCCCGTACCCGTCCCTGTCCGTGTGCGCCTCAGCACCCACCGTCTCCGCACTACTCGCCCAGGAGGTCGCGTTGGATCTGGCGATCCTCGACCTACGCCTCGCAGACGGATCGTCCCCGAAAACCAACGTCGACGAGCTCCGCGCCGCGGGTCTGGAAACCCTGATCTTCACCGGCGCCGAAAATCCGTACCTCGTGCGTTTGGCGGCCAAGGCCGGCGTCCTCGGTGTGGTGCGCAAATCCGAGACCGTCGATGTCGTCGTGGCCGCGATCATCGCCGCCGTCGCGGGCGAACCAGTCGTGACCACGGAGTGGGCCGCTGCCGTCGACGGTGACCCCCATTTGGCCGAGGTCGATCTCAGCCCGCGTCAGCGTGATGTGCTCGCCCTCTACGCCTCCGGGGAAAAGGCCGACCGCGTGGCTCGCCTGACCGGATTGACCACCCACACCGTCAACGACTACCTCGGACGTATCCGCGCCAAATACGCCGACGCCGGACGCCCCGCGAACACCAAAACCGACCTCTACAAACGCGCCGTCGAAGACGGGTGGCTCCCGGTCCCCGAACGCGGACTGCGATGACCAGCCCGGCCGTGCCATCCGCCGCGACGGGCGTCGGCCGGGCGAACACCGATCGCATCCTGCGCATGTTCGCCCGCTTCACCAGCGTCGGCTACCTCGCCTACCTCGCACTGCTGTACCCCTCGATCACCACCACGACACCGCACATGCATCGATGGTGGACACCTCTCGCTGTCGTGGTCGTGTTCGGGTCCGGCATGCTGCCCGGCCTGCTCTCCTTCCGCCGCAGCACCGCAGCGATGCGCTCGGCAGCCGCCGCGGCCGCACTGGCCTTCCTCGCGGCCGCGTTCACCTGGCCCCTGGCATGGACCGGGGCCCAACTGCCAGGCGATGACGGCGTGTGGCTGGCCGCGTTCCCCGGCCTGGCCAGCCTCGCCGCCGTCATCGCCTGGCCGACGAGCGTTGCCTTTATCCATCTCGTGATCGGCTGTACCACAGTGCAAATGATCAACCTCGCCGCCCGAGTCAACGCATCCGCGCCGATGCTGATCCCGGACATCACCTTCGCGATCATGTTCTGCACCTTGTTCGTCGGCGGAGCCGCGATGGCACTACGCACCGGCCGGCTACTCGACGCCACCACCAATGCCACGCACGCCGCCGCCGCAAGCGCTGCCGCCCAACGGGCCCGCGCCGTCGAACGTGAACGCTTCGACGCCCTCATCCACGACGGAGTGATCGCCACCCTCCTGACCGCGTCACGGCCAGTACACCGAGAGAATGTCCGTGCCCTCGCCTCAACGACCTTGCGTGAACTCGACGAACTGCACACCGTCAGCGATCCCGATCAGTCCATCGGCCTCGACGAGACCCTCGCCCAACTACGCACCGCTACAGTCGATATCGACCCCAACACTTCGTTCGTCGTAACCGGCACCGAGACTGCAGAAACCTTGCGGATTCCCGTGAGCACCGTCCGGTCCATGAGCGGTGCGCTCTCCGAAGCACTGCGCAACAGTCACCTCCACGCCGGACCACGGGCCACCCGAACAGTCACCGCAGCCTTACAGTCCGACAGCATCAGCATCGCCATCGCCGACGACGGCGTCGGATTCGACCACACCTCGATCCCCCCACACCGCCTGGGCATCGCCGTCAGCATCCTCGGACGAATGCGACCCATCGCCGGTGGATCAGCGCGGGTGGACTCCGAACCTGGACGCGGCACCACCGTGCACATCGAATGGACAGCGCCATGACCGACGACCGCACCGCATCGCGCGCGAAACATCAAACCTCCGACACCCGCGATGTCCGCGAACTCCTCGGGCTACGCACCGCCGCGGCCACTGTAGTCGTCGGCGCGTTCATCGCGACGTTCCTTCTCCTCGCGCTCACCACAGCCCCCACAGCAAAGTCGTTATGGGCCGAAACATCAGCTTGGATTGTGGTCAGTGCCGCCGCAATAGCTCTCATCCGGACCGCCGGTGATCCACTGCCGTATCGGACAACTCTTGCGCTGACGCTGGCGGGACCGATCAGCCTCAATCTGGTGTTCGCGGTCGTACCGATCCCGATCGACGGTCTACTACAACTCTGGCCTCTCTCCGCCGCGACCGCGATCTACACCTATATGTGTGTCCGCGGACGGACTTGGTGGGCATGGCTCGGGATGACCGCAACCCTGGCAAGTTGCGCCTGGTGGGCGCAACGAACCGGACAAGGCGCCGGCTACGGCATCGGAATCTCCATCATCAACCTCGCCCCACTGTTGATGGCGACGTTCTTCGCCTGGACCATCCGTCCCGCCGCCCGCGACATCTTCGCACTGCGCGAACAAACCATCATCCGCGTCGCCGCCGAAGCCGCCGACACCGCGATCCTCGACGAACGCGACCAACAACTACGACGACTCGACAACCTGGCCCGCCCCCTCCTCGAACACCTCGCCACAGACGAGGACATCACCGACGAGCAACAACGGGCCTGCACCCTCCTCGAAGCGCACCTACGCGACACCCTCCGAGCCCCCATTCTCGACACCGCCGACGTCGCCGCCGCAGCCAGGGCGGCACGGGCGCGTGGAGTCGACGTCATCCTGCTCGACGACCACGGCATGGACCAAACCGCAGACCCCGTCCGCGAACAGATCATCACTGCAGTCCTCGCAGCCCTCACCGAAGCCGCCGACGGCACACTGACCGTCAGAGTGTCTCCCCCACAACGCGATACCCTGCTGACCATCCTGCACCGACGCAGCGACGACACCACCCGCAGCGAGTACGGGCAGGACGGACTCGCCCTCCTTGTCCCCGACACGCTCATCGATCTGGCCACCGCGTCGCTCCTCCCGAATCGGGCAGAGGGGACCAATCGCGGAGGCGACGACGCGCTGGACGAGCCGTGATCGGATTCGGACTACCGCTGGTTGAGTCTGTCGAGAAGTTCGTTGAAGGAAGCCTCGAAGGTCGACAAGCTGCTCTTGCAGTAGTTCGCGGAACCCGTTGACATCGAACCCATCCCACACCCGGCGTTCTCAAAAGCCTGTGCTGATTCGCTGACAGTGAGAGCCTGGCCCTGAACCGAACCTGCGGCGATACCGACTTGAGTAATCCTATGCGCAAAATCGGCTTTATCCTCCACTACAGCCAAGCAGTTACTGCCGTGTGCCTTCGTGCACGTGATGTCGGCAAGTTCTTCGCCGTCTTCGCAGAACTGGCTGCAAAGACGCTCGAAGCGCGTGGCGCTGGACTCAGTAGAGTTTTCGTTCCCACATCCGGTGAGCAACACCACACCAAACATCAGAGCACCAACAGCAAGGGCGCCGACCGAGCTACTCCGCGTCATGAATATCTCCTCTACTTAAATTCATTGTCCATCCTGGATCAGTCCGCAGTGGTGCGGTAAGGGGATGTCTCCATTAACTGCATCGTCGACCGCAGAGAAAACGTGGCACCCTCTGATTGACAAATACGGGGTTTGGTCCTGACGGTAGCGCGGAATCTGCATCAGTGAAGCAACAGCCGATAACCCTAGCGCACCACCGTACTCAATTTAAGGTACCGGTCCTGGCGTTGCCCAAGGCATCGGATAAAGTACCTATTTCTTCTGGCATTCGAGGGCAAGTTCCCGGAGGAATCGGATGGACAGTCGACCTCGCCATCGGGCTCACTCAGCACACAACTGCTCGACCCTGCGCTCTCTTACGTAAGGGTAAAGAGTATCTGGTCGTTGATTTACTTATTCACGACGGCGTGTGCCCCTACTTTTGCCGTCTCGGCGATCCCTCCAAGTTCAACTACTGTCAAAACTCTCTCACCCGCTCAACCTCACGAACTCCAAACCTGAACATGCCTTTCGGAGGAACCTATGGCTTTCGAACTTCGCCCCTATCATGTTGCGCGAGCCCTGACAGTACTGTTTGCCATCCCTGCATTCTGGACCTTCTCAGTCGAAGGAGTGACGACAACCACGGAGTACGACCTAGCGACAGGAAAAGCCTCGTCCAGCAACGACTTCGGGTCGCAACTCGGCGGTAGTATCGTATGGATTATCCTCGCAGTCGCATCCGGTATAGCGGCCTGGTACCTGGCAAAGAACCGCGTAACATGGCCCGAATCCATCAAAGCGCAATTGCGGCAGTTCAAACTCGTCCCGCCCGCAGCAAACCCGAACAGCACTCACCCTTGATCGACAATCTTGGCCTGGTTCATCGTGAGGTCACCAGTTAGAGTTCGCCACACACGCTGCGTCGATCGTGAAGATGCGTGCATCGACTAATCAGAAGGGTTCATCAACGCATGGTCTCGAGGTTCCAGATCGCGGCGGTTGTGGGTATCGCTGGGGCTTTGACATTGTCCGGTTGCGGTGGTTTCGACGATTCATTGTCGGGATCCACTAATAGGACCCCAGCTGATTGGGCACTGACTTTCGGTGGGGCTGGACCAGTGGTGGCCGGAATGAGCGAAGCGGACCTTCTTGCCCAGGGAATTACCCCCGCCGGGGAACCAGTGGACGGGTGCATGCGCTACTCGATCGGCAACTACGGCGCAACCGTTGAAATATTCACTATCGACGGCAAAATAGTCGGCGCTAATAGCACCTCGACATCAAGCGGGATCACATCCGCGTCGAGCGAACAGGACATCAGAACTGCCTATCCTGAAGCTACTTTCACTTCGACGCCAAATTTCAGGTCACCACAAAACACCGACCTGCTAGTTAGCGATCCGAACCATCCTGACCGATATTTGGCCTTCTCCATCGGAGCAGACGGTTTCAATCATTACGAGATTTGGAGTGGTACGAAAGAATTCGTCACCGAACCATTTCTCATGTGCACAAACGCAGGAAATTCAGTCGCCGCAGCCACCTCGTCAGCAGTTTCTACCACGCGCTCCCCTACCTCAGCAGGAGCGATAACTTTTGGCGGCTACGGCAACATTGTCACCGGCACCGTGGAATCAGAACTGGCCAGCCACGGTATCGACGAAACTAACATGAGGACTGTCGGTGGCGATTGCACCGTCTACTACGACGGGACCACCGCTGCAATCAACGTGAAAAATGACGCAGTTGTCGGCGCGGTGGGCTCACGGCCAATTTACGGAGTGGGAACAGGCAGCACCCCCGCCCAGGTACGCAACGCCTTCAGCGACGATGTGATCGAGCAAGTGAATGACCTCGGCCCAGTCCTCGTGGTCAGCCAGCCCAGTAAGCCGACCATGTACTTAGGTTTCCAGTTCGAGAACGCGAAAATTGGTGCTCTCAGCGACTCCGACACCGTCACTCAGGTTCGTGGTGGCACCAAGAAATTCGTGGCAACCCCGCTCGGCGGATGCTAGCTAAACCACCAACCGGCGGCACCGACGCTGAACCGTGCAGAATCGCAGAAGAGACTTGCATCATCTGCTCTCGCGCCGGAGTAATGCCGGCGCTCGTCTATAGGTAAGGATGTGCAGAGCATGCGCCCCGATACCAGGCCGTTGGTGTAACAAAAGCCTGGAACCACGCGACTACAGGTCAGATCGTCGAACTGACCAGACTCATCAGGGAGATGCATGCGGCACAAGGCAGCACAGCTACTCGGCTTGCGACGCGCAACGATTACAGCGATCGTCGGTATGACCCTCGTGGCAACCGCCTGTTCAACATCCGGCCAGGCCGTCAGTGCCCAGCCCGAGACGGCAAGCGCGTCCTCCCAGCCGGCGCAACAACCGAACCGTCAACCAACTACCGACGCGCTCGCCACCCCCGGAAGCACCTGCGGCACCGTCACTTTCCCGGCTGGCACCCCCGGCACCGTGGTCGTAGAGACTGGTGCAATCACCTGTACCGATGCTGTGGCGCTCATCAACCGCTACTACAACGATCCGGTGATCACCCGCCAGGGCAACACCATGTCAGCGATGTTCGATGGCTGGACGTGCGTGAGCCCGACCGCTGTCGCCTCCCAGTTGGCCGGCTATGGATCGAAGTGCGAGAACGGTGCCCTCACACTTGTTGTCGTTACGGGCGACGGAGCAGTCAATGCCACCGCAACAGCGACGCCACCGTGCACTGCTGACGCCATCGAGACCGATCTCAGTCGCGATATTGGTGGCCAAATCCGTTGCCACGGACAGTGGGCGTACGTGGTCTGGAACCTTCTGGGCGACTCCTCCTCTTTGGTCCGTGTGGTCGCCGGCAAGTGGGTTGTCTACACATCGTTCCCGACCACAATGTGCCCCACCCAAGCGCGGGCAGATGGCGTTCCCGAAGCCGAACTGAGCAGCTTCACCCACTGCGCCGACGACTCCGGCAATACCGTCGGTGGGTCAGGAGATCTCGGGCTGTCGACGCCTATCACCCAACCCACGTGCGATGGTCTCGGGATCGTGGTCGTCTACAGCGCAACCAAGCCCGGAAACTATGCCACCGAAGTGGGAAATGCCCTCGCCGCGCACCCCGGCGCGAAGTACCTGCGCACCGACCACTCCTGCCCATCCCTCCGACAGGAGAGCAACGAGGGAAACCCGATCTACGCGGTTTACAAACCCGCTGGCTATACACAGGCCGAGGTATGCGCCGACGTCCACCGGGAAAACGACGACGCCTACGGCAAATGGTTGGACATGAAGACCGACCCCAACATCATCATCGCCTGCTGATACAGATTCATGTTCATACGAAAAACCGCTATCGAGCAGTGCCGAGCAGCCTGAGACCAGTGGCAGATATCGAGCGTATCTGACCAGCCGATATGCTCGATACCTGTTCGCGTTCAGGATCATTCAAAAGTGTTAGGCTCCGAAGGTTTGGCGGTCACAGCCGCTCGGTGACGGGCAAAGTCGAGTGTGCCGATAGAGTCGCTTTTTCGACGCACAATGGACCCTTCGTCTCTGCCGGGCGCATACGCCGACGCCCGAAAACCGCTTCGTCACAGCAGCACCGCTCAGTGGCGAACATGAAACAGTGCCTGCCCAACATGTGCGCGACCGCGACACGACCATGACGGCACATTCAGAGCGGAGGGTACCGCGTCCTGGTCGCTCTTTGTGACCGTTTACGGCGGCTAAACACGCCACGAGGAGTCAGAATCAACCGCTGAAGCCCTCCAAACCCCTGGAAGCAGCAATCTCTGAAGGCGTTTGAGAACTCGCGATTGCCGGCGCACGCCTGGCAGAAAATGCAGAAACGGGATTCTGGTGGGGTCGGCGATTACCAAATTTCGACGAGCCAAGAACCCACAATGCCATCATCATCGCCGATCTCGCCACGCTGCCGTGCACGCCCCAAGCGGCGGACGGACATGGCTGCGCGGAGTAGTGAGACCTCCCTCGCCGCTGCCTCGCAGCGAGGGCGCCCCCGTGGTGGGTCCGACCGGGTAGGGCGATGTAGAGATCGCCGGGGCGAACGCTCCGTGAATCTTGGCTGATGCCGGTGACCGGTTGGTGTCGTTGAGCATGTGTCAGAGATGATGTTTGGGCCACACCGAGATACCGCGTGATATCGCCCAGCAACCGAGACACGGGCACAACGCAGTCGCTCATGCAGTCAACACCCTTGCCGGAGAAGCGATTCGCGCCCTCGCACCCACAATATTGTCAGTGCGCACCCCGACACCTGCCCGCTGATACCCCACTACGTCTGCGTCGTGTCCCGCTCGTGTACGCGGCAGGAACGGAAGTCCCCAGAGTGATGGCGTCAGCGCCGCGGCACACCGATGCCTCGCCGTCATGCCATCGTGCTGGTCGAAGGAGCTGATTTGGTGGCGCGGAGAACCACGAGTTCCTCAGTATCCTGACCGGTCACGATCAAACCCCGTTGCTCGAGAATCGCTCGGCGCGCACGCATGACGGGACCGAAAGGTACGAAACTCCTGGCCGCCACAGTCACCGTCAAACCGCATTCTTCCAAGATCGTCTCCGTCTTCTGCACACCACACAGCGCTGACTGCAGCAACAGCAACGTCCCACCCGGAGCCAACACTTCAGCGCAAGACAACGCGATCCTGTCGAGTAATGCCCGCCCGTCTTTGCCGGCATCCCATGCACGCTCGATACCGCTCGTAGGCAACTCGTCGCCCAACGCTGGAACATACGGCGGGTTGGAGACGACGAGGTCGAACAGCTCACCCTGCACCGCCGCCGTCAGATCACCACGCCGAACGTCGATACGCTTCCCGGCAGCGACCGCATTGAGCCGCGCATTCAGACACGCACGACGCGCGATGTCCACCGCGACAACGTGCCCGGCCCCCGCCTTGGCCGCGGCAACGGACAACGCGCCCGTACCGGCGCACAAATCCAACACCCGAGTGCGCGGTGTCAGACTATGCGCCAACAGGGCATCGTTCAGCAAGGACGTGTCCTGTTGAGGTGGATACACACCAGGCAAACGCACGATCATCATCGACTCCTCGGTTCTGGCACCATGCACACGCCCATTCCCCGAACAGCACGTACGCAAACCGATCGACAATTATCTCCCGCTCGAATCAGTCTCCTGGGCTACGCGGCTGTGCTCAGGCCGCGGTCACGCCCTGAATCGATCGGACTGCCGATCCGCGCCTCCTCGACGCCCCCGAAAACCCGCTAGTGGTCAACTCTCCAGCCTCAATACCCACGCCACGCTCGCCTGCAGGCGCGACGCCCATCACCTGTCGCCACCACCGCTCACGTTCCTCGGACTCGGCCCACACAATCACATCCATCACAGCCTCCTCATCGACCCCCGGTTTGTTACCCAGATCACTTTCACCAGAAACGTCAGGGAAGAGAATCAATGGAACAAGGAGAAACCGAACACGCACTACCCGAAGCGATCCCAGCCATCGCAGCTCGCCCGAACCCAAGCGAGAACACAACACGAGTACAGTCGAAAAAGCAGCCTGCGAACTGACACGCAGTTCAATCCACTCGGTCCGCCGTCGACGTCGCCGACACACCAGTCACCGTCCCTGAAATTGAAACTCCCGGTGCAGTAGCGGATTTCGCAGCTATTGTTGCCTGTGGGGCGCCCGTCGACCGGCTGGTCACTCGACGGGAGGCGGGACGCCCGTCTCCCAGACCTATTCCACCAGCACCCCCGCTTCGTCAGGCAGGCGCAAGCGCTGAACCGCACTCGTCTCGGAGCTTCACCAACGTGACTCCGGGATGGGATGCGCCAGACCGAGACGACTGTTGTCCCGGTCCCTCACTGGCGTACAACACACACTTCGTCACCTGCCCGTCGCGCGTCCGGCGAAGTGGGTAGGTGGAGACCACGGACACTGCCCACCTCCCGGCCCAACAGACTCGACGAGCTTGGCGCCGAACCTCACATGACGCCCCCGATCGTCACCACTGCGTTCGCCGCCGAACCGATCAGCGCCTGCCCCAAGGCGATCCGCGTCAAATGGGACCGACCCCCCACACTATCGACCACTGATGAGCCACCCAGCGTCTGGCCGTTACTCTCCCTCACAGAGGGAACGGCTCTGCAACGCCGCCAACTCCTCACGCGCTCTCTGGGCCACATCCGACCGAAACCCCATCAGCGCCATCGACGCCACCGCTTCCGCACCGACCGCCGACACACCAAGAAGATCCGCGATCGCCTCACGCGCAGCCCTTCCCCCCTTTGAGGCAACTACAACCTCGAGCACCTCCTGGGGACGATCGAGAGCAGCTACCAGCGCAGTGAGCTCCTCTACCCGCGACGCACCTCGCTGCTCGCGATCTCCGGCAGGGCGGCGCCGAGCAGACATCGGTGCATCCACCGACGGCCCGTCCCACCGAAACAACTCCGCACCCAACTGGCCGTGCTCGGTGAGATGGAGGACCTCGAAACCGCCGGCGTCCTCCGGACCGGTCAGTCGCACGAGCACACCCGTGCGACTGTCGAACGCCAGATCAACCGGCACACCCGACGACTGAGTCATGGTGATCGACCACGCGGCTCTTCCCCCGACCACATCCAGGCATGGTTCGGATACAGTCCCCTGCACGCTCATCCGCCGCAACACCGACTCCGGCCCCAACAGATCCAACGGACTGAACATCGATCCCAGGTGCACAACCCCGAAGCCGCCGCGATGGCGCTGCATCTCGTTGTCGATCCGCACGAACGCCTCCCCGTCGACGCTGGACATGTAGACAACCTCACCACCACGCTCGACGCGCCACCGCCCTCCGGCGCCGTGCCAGAACCGGAAATCCCCGCCTGGGGTCTGATCACCCGCCTGTCCGGTCATGCGCATCGATCCCGACACGCAAACCGTCTCCGCCGCAGCATTTCTCCCGACCAGCTCCACCCACGACGGAGATAATGTCATCAGACCACGATAACCAGACAACCACGGGTCACGAGCGAAATCAGCGAAACGACAGCATCGCCCCCGACATCTCGAATCGGAGGGAAGTTCTGCTACGCCGATGTCGCCGGGGAATGGTCAGGACAGCCACGCCTTGCAGCGGAGTGTTGCACAGGCAACGAGTCGCCGATCGGGCTACCCAGGCACGCACCAACCGGAAACTGCAGGCCAATCCAATCCCATGCGCGCGGGCAACGGATACACACACCGACCCGTCGTGGGCACACCTGCACGCCGTTCAGGGTTCGCATCCCGCATTCATTTCCGGCACTCGATCACAGCCGGATGACCGGACGTATCGACGGCGGCGTGTACCGCGAACAACGCCCCCGCGCAGGACTTCTCAACTGGATCGGCTCGCCGAACAACTCCACCCGCCTCAAGTCGCGAAGAAACCCGCTCACACACTCCCACAACTCATCAGCACACAGCGGCGCCAATGGGCCCACCAACTCGATCAACAAACCGAACACCACATCGTCACCGCCGACGACCGCCTCGTAGGACCCGATCAACACCGCATCATCGGGAAACCGCCCACACAGCTGCCCCAACTCCCCCAGAAACTTCTCCCGACACACACCGACACTCACGCGCTTCCATCCCTCCCCCGCTCGACCGGCCGGACACACCACGACCAGACGATAACGATCGCCCTGTCGCCCTCGCCTATTACCACTCCCTGACTGGAACCACGTGTCGCCGTCACCCGCCGTATCCGATAAATTTCATCGAACAAGCAAGTGAGGACAGGCAAGATCGGAAGGGCGTACGAGTGCCGGCAGAGGACAACAGAACATTAGAGCCGATCGCGAAAGCCGGTGCCCCACACCGAGTCGGGGGATTCCTCTACCACCGCCACGGCGACCGATGGGAATGGTCCGACACCGTAGCCCGCATGCACGGATACGACCCCGCCACCGCCGCCGTCACCCCGACCACCGAACTGCTCCTCTCCCACAAACACCCCGACGACAGAGCCCACGTCGCCCACACCCTGCACACCATCCGCACCACCGGCGGAGCATTCAGCAGCCGCCACCGCATCATCGACACCCACGGGCACACCCGCTCGGTCGTCGTCGTAGGCGACCGCGTCCTCGACGACGACGGTGCCGTCATCGGCAGCTCCGGCTTCTACATCGACATCACCGACACCATCGACACCACCGTCTCCGAAGCAGTCGACGACGTCGTCGCCGACCTCACCGCCTCCCGCGGCGCGATCGAACAAGCCAAAGGCATGCTCATGCTCATCTACCGCATCCCCGCCGACCGCGCCTTCGACGTCCTCGTCTGGCACTCCCAACACACCAACACCAAACTCCGCGACATCGCCGAAGGACTCCTCACCCGAATAGCCACCGACCTCGACATCCCCACCGCGGTACGCACACGCTTCGATCATCTCCTGCTCCACACCACCTGACACAACGCTGCGACGCGGTCGCAGCGTGTGTTCTTCATGGCCGCGAGCACCGGAGCGCTGGCCCTGTGGTGACCCCGACTCGGCACTCGGCTCGGTTCGAGTCCATATCGGCCGGCGCACCTTTGTTGCCAGTCTTGGTCGCACACCATTCGGCACGCTTAAGGTGAGCAGATGCGCACACACTTCGCCGACAGCCTCGACGACCTCGCTGCCGGTCTCGCCGCCATGTGCGCTCTCACCATCACAGCAATTGCCGACGCAACAACAGCCTTGCTGGATGTCGACCTTCCCACCGCCGAACGAGTACTCGACGCGAACACCGACCTCGACAAAGCCGCCGCCGACTGGGAACACCAGGCATTCTCACTCCTCGCCCTACAGGCCCCCGTCGCGCATGACCTGCGATTCACCGGCGGCGGCCTGCACATCGCCGCCAGTCTGCAACGCATGGGCGGACTCGCTACCCATGTAGCGAAGATCGCGCGCCTGCGCCACTCCACACCGGCGGTCCCACCCGAAGCACAGCCAGTCATCCAGGACATCGGGAAGACCGCGGTAGCCCGGGCCACCGAAACCCAAGTAGTACTCCGCCACCTCGACCATGAACGCGCCGAAAAGCTGGTCGCCGCCGACACCGTCATGGACGAACTGCACCGGCGCCTGTTCACCGTCACCCAAGCACCACAATGGCCACACGGAGTACAAGCAGCAGTCGACGTCACCCTCCTCGGACGGTTCTACGAACGGTTCTGCGACCACACCGTCGACATCGGACGACGCATCATCTTCCTCGAAACCGGACAACTCCCAGCCCGACCCGAAACCCTTCTCTGACAACCACACTCGCAGATCACCGTCACCACTCGACCACCCCGGGAACCATGAACCCCAGCTAAAGGCTCGAGGCTCCTTCCTGCCGGCTCATTCACCGAAACCAACCGCGATCAGACGCCGGCCCCGTTCTCGCGTTGTTGAAGTTCTGCGTTGATGCGGCGCGCTTCGGCGAGTTGATCTTCGAGAATGATGATCCGGCACGCAGCCTCGAGTGGGGTGCCGGCGGCGACGAGTTCGTGCGCGCGGGCGGCGATACGCAGTTGGTAGCGCGAGTAGCGGCGGTGCCCACCGGCGGAGCGTTGTGGGGTGAGGAGTTTCGCGGCATCGAGGCTGCGGAGGAATCCTTGCCGGACACCGAGGAGTTCGGCGGCGTGGCCCATGCTGTAGGCGGGATAGTCTTCGTCGTCGAACTTGCCGGACAGGTCGCCGGCGGGTCGCTCTGCCGAGATGGCGGTCTACTTTCACTTCGAATGGACGGGGCCCCCGGCGCGGGGGGTGCGCCGGGGCCGAGACGGGGCCGATTTCACTCACTGAACTAACAACAACTGCACTCTTCGGGCTTCCGAACGCACACACCATGTCCGGTAACCCTCGTGAAGGGGGTGCCGGGACCTGAACTACACACTCACAACAATTTTCGGCCCCGGCACGTCCCTGCCCTGCGGTACTGCTTGCGGGTAGTTCATCTCTCCCGCACCTCTTGATTTCGTTCCTGCAAGAAAAAGATACAACACACCAAGAGAGAATGTCTACCCCCGCCACGATAGAAATTGTGACGCCTGCGCCGCCGGTTCGAAGAGAGGAAATTTGCGCCTGGTCGTCCACCATGTCAACGACGGCAACCCCATCGAACCCATACCTGAAACCGATGTTCCCGATCGCGATCGACGAGCAAACCGGCGCATCCAACGGCAGCATCACGTCAGTTCGAAAGTCGAGATGCTTCGCGCAGTCGATCACGGACCCACGCGCACGCACGCCATGACAACGCCAGCCACTAAGACAGGACGAGTATCGAGGTCCCGGACTGGAGCGGGCGTCTTCCGCATCCTGCAATATTTACGTAACCTGCAGATACACCAACTTGGCATACTGTCGAAGTGGAGTCCCCACCGACTGATGCCGGGCGGGGACTCCACGAGGTGAGACGTCCCCGTGTTGAGCACACAGCACGGGGACCCACTTTCCGCGCCGGGCTCTTTGCTCAACCCTGCACCTCCACCCTAAAACAGTCCGTCAGGTTTGGTCTACCCGGTGACTGAAATGTTACCGACAACCAGGGGTCGAGCAGGCGGCCACTCCGTGCAAGCCTGACGCGAAGGTAGGCAATGCAGTGACACCTCGCGCCGCCCTACCTACGCGACCCGGACGGATTCATCACTCGTGGGCCCTTTCCCGAATAGGTTTGGACCGTATGGCAATTGAGTCCACATCCCGAAATGCACAGTTGTGGCAACTCAGGGGTTGGTCTGCCAGGCGCGTGTGACTGCGAATGAAGCGAATCGCCAATTGTTGTGGTGGCGACGGAATGTGGCGTGGTAGTCGCCGATGGCGAGGAGGGTTGCGTCGGTGTCGGCGGCATGCTTCGCACGCTCATCCCACCCCACGGACGTGGACGAGTTGCATTCACAGATGTTCGAAGCAGAAGGCGTAGAACCAATTTACGGCGACACCGCCCAATCAGGCATCGCACCGCTCCTCGGATACGATTCCGACGAAATCGAACTGATCCCGTAGGCCGACAACTGTCAACCGAACTCAGTCATTCCCGCAGGCCAGTAGTCCGGCAAGGTTTAACGTCCGCACCACCTCTCATCCGCAGAACAAGGGCGAACCTCCGTTACCGCAGTCAGCGCACCTCCGAGTCGCTGACGGGCGCCTCGGGCACAGCGGCAGTCAGGAAACAGAAAGGATGACCCTCAGGATCGAGGAGAACAACGATCCCCTCATCGCGCTCCACCACACTGGCGACACATGCACCCAGGGACACGGCGAAGTCGATCGCCTGATCAAGCTCCCCCTCCTGGACACTGATTCGAGATGCCCCTGAGTCGGAACCCTTCGGTGATCCGGCCAATCCGGACGCTGATAGTTCTCACTGACCTGAAAACCCAACCGGGCGCCCGTAGCCGACTCGACCAGATCGATAAATCGAGGCTCGACTTCCTGGCCGGGTTCACTACCCGGTTCGTACTGCGCACCCAGAAGGCACCGGTAGAACTCGGCAAGCCGGCGATGATCAGCCGCATCGAGCATCATCCGGCGTATCCGCAACCGAGGCACCGCACCGCAGACCTCCCGACATAAGCGTGCTGTCGACCACCCCGGCCAACGCCTCGTCGGTCAGTGGGTCTGGGCTTGGCGCACACCGACGCGCACGCGTTCGGCCCCAATCGTGTCCGCATCGCACCAAGGAGTAATGGGCCTACGCTCGCCCCTACCTGAGCGAGTCCGAACGCGTCGCGGCCTTCCCTGAGTTCCTTCGCATCTACAATCACGAACGCGGCCACACCGCACTCCGGGGCAACTCACCCGCCGACCGCGTACCCAACCTGTCGGGTCGGTACAATTGGCGGTGACGTGTGCTATCGACAATTCGTACAATGCGAAGCCGCGCAAATCGTCAACTTGCCGGAAGACGACTCCCAGGGTGGCCCACTCACCTCAGCGAACAACTACGGAACGCCGAACACCGACTTACACGTGGACCTGTCCCCACACCGACATATCAGGGTGTACGCGGGCAACAAGCCCCAGAGAAGGGGCCGCTGCCGCGCCAAGGGCGGGCTGCGTCAGCCCGAGGACGCCGCGCAGCGACCCCTCCGCTCGAGTCTCGTGCCCCGAATCCGTGGTGTCAGGCGGGGAGCTTGGAAGCCAGGACGTCGAGCTTCTCGATCGTGGGTTCGGAGAACAACGTGCCGGCGTTTTCGCCGAGTGCTACCGCCACGGGTCCGGACAGGTGGGCGTCACGTCCGGCGTCGTCCGGAAAAACGTCGAAGATCCCGAACGAGGACGGGCCGAGGCGGATCGCGAACCACGCGACGGTGGCCTGCTCACCCTCGACAAGCCCACGGCCGCTGTCAAGGAAGTCCCTCACCTCGTCCTCCTTCCCGGGCAACGCGTCGAACCTGACCAGCAGTCCCTTGGTCACACTCATGACGACACCTCTTCCTCTCGTACGGTCGCGGGAAGCGCACGCGTTGAATGTCGCCGACGAGTGACCCCCCATTGGTTACCGGCTCTCTATGGGGGAGATCGTCGAGAAAGAACGACCCTATGAAGGCGACCCACAGGCCCCCGAGCAGTACGAACGCTGCGACGACCAGGGCGGAGGTCGGCGAGTTCGGTGAGCCGTCGACCAATGTGGTGCTGGGGACGGCGATCGCGGCCAGCGCGGCTGGTCCAGGAACGGCGCGAATGGAGCTCAGAGTTGCACTCACAAAACCTACCGACTAGCCGTCGGCCGCGCGCTTCATCAGTGCAACCCGCCGCCCAAACCCCCTTTCGCGACCAGCCGCCACGCCGCCGCACCTTCATCGTCCCCACGCCTATCCGCCTGACGTAATCTATATTATCGGCGTAATCAATTGCGCTGCACCGTATTTCGTCACCAGTGACGAAAGGCAACCGGAATTACGCTCGGTTCGCTGGCCACAAGGCCGTCAGGAAGACCCCGGGAGTTGGCCTCACCAATGCAGTCAGGAACGTCGAGTCGTGGAGCAACGAGTGCGTTACTTGTACGCCCGAAACGCGCTCCATCAGCGCCATGACGGCAGCTTCGGTGTGTACGGTCGCCGGAAACTCTGCTTCCTCTGAGAGGCGCCCAAATCCGCCGATCTCTTCTAGCCAGGGCACTACGGCGTCCGGGTCCGTCCCTCGACGGCCGCTCGGAATATGGTGGTCAAAAGCGCACTTGACCTGGCCTTCGTGGTACCAAAGGAAAGTACCGCGGCCGTGCGCCTGCGGGCTGGTACTGCCGCTTGCTGCTGTCGCGGTGGCGGCGACCCCGGCGAGTACTGCCAGACCGAGCGCGACGCCGATTTGCTGGGCTGTGTTGAGCAGTGCCGAGGCGATACCGACCATGTCTGCGTCGACCCGGTAGACGGCGGCTTGGGAGAGCGCGATGACGCCGAGCCCGAAGCCGAGGGCGATGGCGAGCATCGCGGGGGCGAGTCCGGTCCAGTAGTCGGTGTTGATGGTGATCCTGGAGAACCAGAACGCGCCGGCCGCTCCGAGAGTTGCGCCGAGGGCGGCGGCAGCGATGCTGGCGTTGCTCACTCTCAGCGGACGGGTAAACGCAGAGGCGAACTTGCGACGGATACGAGCAGGAGGCCACGGCTTGTATAACGATAAAGCGTTGCTGTACAACCATATCCACCGGTTCCGTCGAGCCGCAAGGTCAGACAATAGCCATCGGTGGGGTCGCAACGTGCGACTACCCACGTGAGCAGTGACCTTCGAAGCCATACCTTGCGCTTCCCTTAACCGGCCAGGAAAGGGAGCTGCTCAGCATGCTGCCAGAGGAAGCTTCACTATGACTAAGACCACGCCGTACGGCGCCGCGAACAGCGACCACGCTCAATGGTTTGCTGACCCTTCCGAACGACAGCGCCTGCAGATCACCGCCGTGGCGTCTGGCAGCGACGAACACTACTTGCGTTCTCGACGGTTTGGGCCGCAAGGCCCGATGGTAGGCGGCTGCGTGCGCCGATCTGGCTCGGTACCGCCCGGACGGCTCACGGTTGCGGGCGATCTCGCGTGAGATCGTCGACGGACTCCGGTTCAGGGTTGTCGCGATGTCACGAAGCGTGTGACCTGCGGCGATGCTGATGGCGATCTCTTCCCGTTCCGCGAACGTCAAACATCGGCCCTTGAGGTTGCGGCCACGCCGGGGACACACCCCACCACAGGCCGCAAGCCACCGAGCACCCTGTTTGCGATACGAGCCGGCCGCCTCGGCCGCGTCCGTGATGAACTCACCCGCAGCCATCCCCGCCCAGAACGTTTGAAAGATCTCCGGAACCATCCGATGAGAATATTTCACCACGTGCAACACCCTTTGATCAGTGGTGTTGCGATCACCGCACGAACCCAAGGAACGCCTACCGGCACCGTCCCGGAAAGGGGCGTTCACCGGCATAGGCAGTAGCTTCCGAACACGGGCCTACCGAACTGTCCGAAGCTGGGACAGCTGGCGGTGGCGGTTGTCACAAAAATGACTTCTCAGTGACCTGAACCACAGAAAGGTATGAGATGTCGACTACGGCTTCTGCGCCCACGGAAACTTCGGCAACGGAATCGCTCGAACTGGATGCGCTGATCATCGGCGCGGGGGTTGCCGGTCTGTACCAGCTGCACCAGCTCCGCGAACAGGGTCTGCGAGTGCGGGCCTACGACACCGCCGGCGACGTCGGCGGCACGTGGTACTGGAACCGCTATCCCGGTGCGCGCTTCGATTCCGAGGCGTACATCTACCAGTACCTGTTCTCGGAAGAGCTGTACAAGAACTGGAGTTGGAGCCAGCGTTTCCCCGGCCAACCGGAGATCGAGCGCTGGATGCATTACGTCGCAGACACCCTCGACCTTCGCCGCGACATCCAACTGTCCACCATGATCACCAGTGCGCACTACGACGAGCGGGCCGACAAGTGGATCGTGCGGACCGATCGCGGCGAGACGATCACCACCCGGTTCCTGGTCACCTGCAGCGGAATGCTCTCGGCTCCGATGTCGTACGTGTTCGAGGGCCAGGAAGAATTCAGCGGGCCGATCTTCCACACCTCCCGCTGGCCGAAAGAGGGCGCCGATCTCGACGGCAAACGTGTCGCCGTCATCGGCGTCGGTGCCACCGGCATCCAGGTGATCCAGACCGTGGCCGACAAGGTCGAACATCTGAAGGTCTTCATCCGCACACCTCAGTACGCCCTCCCGATGAAGAACCCCACCTTCGACGAGTCGGACGTGGCGGCGTACAAGAGCCGGTTCGCCGAGCTGAAAGAAACATTGCCGAATACGTTCAGCGGCTTCGAGTACGACTTCGAGCACGTGTGGGCGGATCTGACACCGGAGCAGCGCAACGATGTACTCGAGGAGATCTACGAGAACGGCTCGTTGAAGCTGTGGCTCGCCTCGTTCGGTGAGATGTTCTACGACGAGGAGATCAGCGAAGAGATCTCGGAGTTCGTTCGACGCAAGATGCGCGCACGGCTCCAGGATCCCCGCCTGTGCGACCTGCTCATCCCCACCGACTACGGCTTCGGAACACATCGTGTGCCGTTGGAAACGAACTACCTCGAGACCTATCACCGGCCGAACGTCGAGGCCATCGGAGTCCGCGACAACCCGATCACCCGGATCGTGCCCCAGGGCTTGGTCCTGGCCGACGGAACGCTGCACGAGGTCGACGTCATCGTCATGGCCACGGGCTTCGACGCCGGCACCGGATCTTTGACGCGGATCGACATCCGCGGGCGCGGCGGCCGGGCACTGAAGGACGACTGGAATCGCGACATCCGCACGACCATGGGCTTGATGGTGCACGGCTACCCCAACATGCTCACGACCGGTGCCCCTCTGGCGCCTTCCGCGGCACTGTGCAATATGACCACCTGCCTGCAGCAACAGACCGAGTGGATCGCCGAATGCATCCGGTACATGCGGGCGCACGACCACACCGTCATCGAGCCGACGCTGGCCGGTGAAGACGAGTGGGTCGCCCATCACGACGAGACCGCGAACGCCACGCTGGTCTCGAAAACCGACTCTTGGTACAACGGCGCCAACGTCCCCGGCAAGCCTCGGCGAGTGTTGTCCTACATCGGCGGAGTCGGCACCTATCGGGAGAAGACCCTCGCCGCAGCGGCCGCCGGGTACAAGGGTTTTCAACTGAGCTGATCCGACATCCACTTCATCGGCCCAAAGGAGGACGACAATGATCGAGAACCCGTACTACACAAACGAATTTCATGGCGATTACGAACTGATCGGCATCGGACAACTCGACTTGGAGGAAGGCGGTTCCATCCCCGACTGCCAGCTGGCGGTGGCAACCTTCGGCGTATTGAACGAGGCCAAGGACAACGCGATCCTCATCCCGACGTGGTATTCGGGTACACACCAGATCTGGCGGGATGTCTACATCGGCCCCGACCACGCGCTCAACCCGGAGAAATACTTCATCGTCTGCATCGACCAGATCGGCAGCGGGCTGTCGGTCTCCCCACATAATGCCGCCGGCGCCAACGCCGGTATTGCGATGTCGAAGTTCCCGCACGTCCGCATCGGCGACAACGTGGTCGCGCAGGAGCGACTGCTGCGTGAGCACTTCGGCATCGAACGCCTCGCCCTGGTGACCGGCGGGTCGATGGGCGCCCAGCAGACCTACGAGTGGGCGGTGCGCTTCCCCGACAAGGTGCTGCGCGCCGCGCCGATTGCGGGCACAGCACAGAACACGCCGGGCGACTTCCTCATCGCCGAGGCGATGCGCGAAGCGATCCAGTCGAGTCCGGGCTGGAACGGCGGGGAATACACCTCCAACGAACAGGTCGTCGACGGGCTCATCCGGCAGGCCCACATCTGGGCCATCGTCGGATTCTCCACCGAGTTCTGGAAGCATGAGGTGTGGCGGGCGATGGAGTTCGACTCCAAGGAGGCGTTCCTGAGCGGATTCCTCGAGCCCTACTTCACTG
The DNA here is from genome assembly GCF_001445685.1 of Rhodococcus sp. KB6. Lineage (NCBI taxonomy): Bacteria > Bacillati > Actinomycetota > Actinomycetes > Mycobacteriales > Nocardiaceae > Rhodococcus > Rhodococcus sp. KB6. The sequence goes on from NZ_LNAK01000024.1 coordinate 65,196, forward strand.
CGATGGACCCCAACGCGCTCCTCACGCAGTCGTGGGCGTGGCAGCGCGGTGACGTCGCCCGCCATACCGGCGGTGACCTGGCGGCAGCACTCGGCCGCATCACCGCCAAGACCTTCGTCATGCCCATCGACGAGGATCAACTGTTCCCGGTCCGGGACTGTGTCCCGGAGCAGGAATTGATCAAGAACAGCGAACTGCGGGTCGTCGAGGACACCCTTGGTCACTTGGGTCTGTTCGGTGTTTCACCGACCTACATGCCCCAGATCGACCGGCACCTCGGGGACCTCCTCGACATCGAGGTCTGAAGCCGGGCCGGGCGCGGCGTCGAGCTTGATCGACACAGCCAGCTCATCCGCCGCGAACCACCCGGTCGCCCGAGTCCAATAATCCTGCTGTCTGACAACCCTTTCGGAGAAAATCGATGCATCATCTGATCGTCTGTTACGGCCACCCGGACGAACCCGCGTCCTTCGACCAGTACTACAGCACCACCCATCGCCCACTGGCCGACAAGATCCCCGGTGTTCGCACCTGGCACGCCGGCAAGGTCAGCGCCCTCGACCAGTCGCAGGCGCCCTACCACCTCGTTGCCGTCTTGAGCTTCGACTCCCGGCAGGCACTCGACGACGGACTCGCCTCACCCGAAGGGCAGGCCGCCGCCGCCGACATCGGAAACTTCGCCACCGGCGGAGCCACCCTGTTCGTCACCGACGACTTCATCCCCTCCGCCTGACCTGAGGCCGCGCACATCCCGGACCGTGAACGCCCCGCGGTCCGGGATGCGCCGTTCGGTGGCTCCGCCAACCACCCGTCACACGCAATGTCCGCTCTCTGGCGGGTCATTTCCGAATACGGAGCGAAAGCCCTGTTCACCGCCCCTACCGCGCTGCGCGCGGTCAGAAAGGTGGATCCCGAGGCGGCCAAGGTGGCGCACTACGATCTGTCGAAGTTCCGGTCGTTGTTCCTGGCCGGTGAGCGGCTGGACCCGGAGACCTACCGGTGGGCGCAGGCCAAGTTGGGTGTACCGGTGGTCGACCACTGGTGGCAGACCGAGACCGGATGGCCGATCGCGGCGAACCTGCGCGGGTTGGAACCGATGCCGATCAAGGCCGGTTCGCCGTCGGTGCCGGTGCCCGGGTACGACGTGCGGATTCTGGACGAGGACGGCAGCGAGATGGGGCCCGGTCAGGAAGGCGCGGTCTGCCTGAAGCTGCCGATGCCGCCGGGCACCTTGCCCACCCTGTGGGGCGCCGACGAACGGTATGTCGCGTCCTACCTGACGCGGTTCCCTGGCTACTACCTCACCGGTGACGGCGGATACCTCGATGAGGACGGCTACCTGTTCGTGATGGGACGTACCGACGACGTGATCAACGTCGCTGGGCACCGGCTCTCCCCTGGGTTGATGAAGGCGGTGCTGGCGGCGCACCCGGCGGTGGCCGAGTGCGCGGTGATCGGCGTGGCCGACCGGTTGAAGGGTCAACTGCCGCGCGGGTTCGTGGTGCTCAAAGATGGAATCGACATCGATCACGACACGCTGCAGGGCGAGTTGATCGCCGCGATGCGTCGAGACATCGGCGCCGTGGCAGCCTTCCGGCAGGTGACCATCGTGGAGGCACTGCCGAAAACGCGGTCGGGCAAGATCCTCCGCAAGTCGATGCGGGCCATCGCCGACGGCCACGACGAGCCGGTCCCCTCACCATCGAGGACCCTGCGGTGCTCGACGCGCTGAGACCGGCGCTCCGCGGCGAATAGCTCGGCGCTGCGAATCCGCAGTGCCGGCATCCGCCCGGACGGTCGGTCGCGGGTCGACGCAGGTTTCCGATGTCCTATTCTGGGACACTCAGGGAAAGTGACCTGCGACACAGTAGTGGGGTGCGTCGGAGACACCAGGACGGAGATTTGATGGACAGCGACCCTAGGCGGCGGCGAGTGACTACCGATCGTCGCCCCGCTTCATCCCTGTCCGCAACGGACGAGGTCTCCAGCTTCATCGCCCAGTCGTGGCAGCGATCTCGTCAGGCGGGCGTGGTGCCGGACGGTTCGAGCCCTCCTCGTCTCCAGTTCGTCGAAGACCTCGACCTGCGTCGCCGGCTGGTGCAATGCGCCTCACCGATCCTCGATCGCCTGCACGACGACCTGTCCGGAATGTCACTCAGCGTCGCGCTGACCGACGAGCATGCCCAAGTCATGTTGCGGCGCGACAATGATCCTGTCCTTGCCGCCAAGCTCGACAGCGTCTATTTCGCGCCAGGGTTCAACTACTCCGAGAAACTCATCGGCACCAATGGCGTCGGCACCGCCCTCGAGACCGGCATGGCCGTCTACGTCGACGGCCGCGAGCACTTTCACGAGGCAATCCACGATTTCACCTGCGCCGGCGCGCCCATCCACAATCCGATCCTCGGACGTGTCGAAGGATTGATCGATATCAGCGGTCTCGCCCGAGAGGCGAACCCGCTGATGCGTCAACTCGCGCTCGGGGCTGCACGGGACGTCGAGTCGGCACTGCGTTCGACAGGATCGGCGAAACAACAGCTCGTGCTGGGAGAGTTCCTCGCAGCCTGTCGACGTCGACAGGTCGCTGTGTACTCACTGAGCTGCGGCGTCTTCATGTCGAACACCATCGGTTCTCGCCTGCTCGATCCGATCGACGAGGCGTTCCTCCGCGAGGAAGCACATTCGCTGCTCGGCCCCTCGCGGATCACCCAGCTCGCCCTTCACCTCCCCTCGGGCGGCACCATCACGGTCAAGCGCAACATCATCGAGGATGGTGCCGAGGTCGCGGGAGTGATCCTCGAAGTCGAACGGCCGCCGCACACCAGGTCCTCGACCACGCACCACCGCAGCCTTCCTGCGCTGCCCGGATCGACCGGATCCTCACCGCAATGGACCCGGTGCAGCAGGGAGCTGATCTCCCTGGCATCCACCGATGCCAACACGATCCTGCGGGGAGAAGGTGGAAGCGGCCGGCTCACCCTTGCGCGCGGGGCACATCTGTACAAGAACCCACAAGCTCCGATTGCCGTCGTGGACTGTCACCCCGTGGAATCCGTCGAGGAACGCCTGAGAAACGCGCTGGATTCCGCCGCCACCACCGTCGTTCTCCGCGATATCGACGTGCTCGACGCCCGCCTGGACCAGGCCGTCTCCGATGTGGTGTCCGCCGATCAGCGCGGCTATCCGGCGCGGTGGATCATTGCCACCTCGTCCACCGATGGAGATCGGCTCCTTCACTCCGCCCTTGCTCGCAACTTCACCACGACAATCGATGTCCCCGCGTTGCGACACCATCCCGACGACATTCCGGCAATCATTCGAATGTGCTTGGGGCAGCTCGCACCTCACCGCGACGCCGACATCCCCGACGACGTGTTACGGGTGCTGAAGAAATACCACTGGCCGGGAAACATCGCCGAGTTGGTGGACACGCTCAAGCACGCTCTGCACGCCAAGCCGGCGGGGGTGATCACCGCAGTCGATCTGCCACCCGCACTCAGTTCGGCGCCTCGGCGGACGATGACGGCGATGGAGAGCGCCGAACGTGATGCCATCGTGGTGGCGCTCCGTGAATGTGGCGGCAATCGCGTGGCGGCGGCGAAATCGCTGGGGATCGCCCGGTCGTCGCTCTATCGAAAGATCGACACATTCGGCATTCAGGTGTGATCCCCTTGGCGGGTCACACCATGAGGTAAGCCACCATGTCCGAATCCCCTTTTGATGCCAGGTCGAGCCGCACAGGTTCCACTGCGCCGGAGGCCGTCTCTTTGCCAGCACGAGTCGGCGAAAGCCGAAGTTCCAACACCTCCGGACCTCATTACTGGCTGGACTGTTCGACGCGTGAGTACCAGCGCCTCCGCAATTGCAGACGACTCGCAGCGGCCCGCGCCAAGGACGTCACCGACCCACGGGTGAAGTTGATCCAACTGGCACAGACATTGTGCCATACGGGGGCATTCCTGCCGAGCAGATCTTCATCACCTACGGGATTTCCCGAGGGCAGTCCAATGAACGACTCCGACATGCCCTGATAACGCTGAATGGCACTGTCACGTTGATTGAAAAGTATAGCGGCACAGTTGGTTTTTGAGATGATGCTATGGACCACCCTCGAGTTGTTCGCTTTTCAGACGGCAACGTCGATCGCGGTGACTTCCCGCCAGACCGCGAAGCGGTCGGCCATCTCGGTACGCCATTCGGGCGCCGAGAGCCGGTGCCGGCCCGGCCGGAAGTGCGGTGAGATCGAACTGAACGCGGACAGGAACCGTTGCGCGTGCCCGGGTGATGTGAACCGTTTCATCGCCCGCTCGCGCTGCCGGGTCGGTTGGTGCGAGTTCTCGGCTCGATTGTTCAGATACTTCGAGCGGCGATGCTCGACCGAGCCCAGCAACTCGCGGTGCGCGACGGTGTAGCTGGCCAGTTTGTCGGTGACAGTACCCGCGGCACATACTCCAGGCCTTTTGAGCAGGCGACGGAAGAACTTCTTGGCCGCAACGACCCCGCGTGGGTGGACGAGTTCGCCGAGCGCTGGGGCAACGCGTGGAACGCCCACGACCCCACACAGGTCCTCGAGCTGCTCACCGACGACATCGTCTACGACGACTCCGCTTGGCCCAAGACCATGCGCGGCAAAGCCGACGTACGCGAATTCCTCGACCACGGCTGGCGCGCGTTCCCCGACCTGACCTTCGAATTAATCGCCGGCCCACATATCGCGGGTGACGGCCCCCGCGCCGCCTACTGGTGGAAGGCGACCGCCACCCACCAGGGCCCGCTCGACCCACCTGGCATCCCCGCCACCGGCAAACACATCGATTTCGACGGCGTCGACATCCACGAATACCGCGACGGCAAAATCGCCACACTCCGGATCATCGTCAACATGAACGACATCGCCATACAGCTGGGCCTGGTCCCCGAACCCGGAAGCACCGCAGAAAAGATCATGGTCGGCATGCACAAACTCAGATCCCGCTTCACCCGCTCCTGAGCCGCGGCACATCCCCTCAGTCCGGGACGTGTCATCTTCCCCGGGCAGAGCGTGCCACCACGACCGCAATTCTTGCCGAAACGCTTATCCAGCGGGCCGCGGGCACCACACGTCCGAGTCATTCACAACAGACGGAGTGATCGCATGACCGACCTCAACCAACCGACAGCAGCCGCCGTGCGCGAGCAACTGGGCACCCAGGCCGACGTGCAGCTGCACCTCACCAACGCCGCCGCGGTGCTCCGGGACATGATCGTGTGAGCACCCCCGCCGACCTAGACGTAGCGAAGCGACACGAAATCGCGCCCTCCTGAGCGCCCGTGACGGACTGCTTGTGATGCGCCCAGGTGTTCACCGCCTGCACCATTCAGAACGCCGTCCCCCGCCACGTGCTGGCCCGGCGGTCGCGCCGGTGCAGGACGCCGTCAGAGACGCAGGCTCAGCTTATTGTCGACATATGCTGCTCGGCTACGCGCGGGTTTCCGGGACGGACGGGAACCCCGACCATCAGGTCGCTGCGCTGCGGCGCGCCGGGGTGGCCACCGAGAACATCCACATCGATCACGCCGGCGGGGCCAAAGCCTCACGGCCGCAGTTGGATCGGGTGCTGCAGCGCTTGCGCGAGGGCGACACCCTGGTGATCACCCGGCTGGATCGACTCGGTCGCTCGGTGCCGCATCTGATCACCCTCGGGGCCGAGCTCCGCGAACGGGGGGTCGGCTTGACGGTCCTCGAGCAGGGCATCGACACCGCAACGGCCGAGGGTCGTGCCATGTTCGGGATGTGATTTCCTCCATGACGGGTGGTGTGGGGGCACGCGCGAGCTGCCTGGGGACGGGGCTGGTGAGCGGTGGGGAATGGATCTCCTCGGTGGACCTCGAGAATGCGCTCGTGCTTCATCCTGCTGTCTCGGAGGCCGCCGTCATCGCCATACCGGACGACACATGGCAGGAACGCCCCCTCGCGTGGCTCCGGCTGGACGCCGACGTGACCGACGAGGAGCTCCGGTCGTTCCTGGCGACGACGCTCCCCCGGTTCTGGCTGCCCGATCGCTTCGTGAGAGTCGATGAGATCCCCAAGACTGCGGTGGGCAAGATCGACAAAGCCGACATCAGACGACAACATCGGGAAAACACAGGTCGGCCCACCTCGGCAGACCCGGCGAGCACAGTCTCCGATGGTCGCGACCACAACGTTGCAGTCATCCCCACCGGGTCCGGGACAGTGGGCGGACTGTAGCAAAACGGGACACTGCCACAGATGTGAGCCAGGTTACATTGCGAGGGGGATCAGCTCAGAAAATCCCCTGACCAGTGATGTAAGGTGGCTATGAGTATCGACAAGGCGAGCCGCGAGCCATGGAACGAACGTGAACGATTCTGGACATCAGCGCCATCACGAGAGAGCCAGGCGTTGAGCACCCTCCGACCCGAGATCGAGGCGTCGTGGCGGCGGTGTGAAGTTATCGGCGTCTCGTCCGGCGATGGCGACCTTCCCTACACGCCGGACGTCGATCGCGACAGCCGGTTGAGGAGAGCCGCCGATCCCGTGATCGACAACCTCGTCCTGCACCTGCAGGACGCCCCCGCGACCATCCTGCTGGCCGATTCCGCCGCTCAGATCGTCGACCGCAGGGCGGGCGACGCAGGGTTGCGAGCGCGTTTGGACCGCGCCTACGTCGCACCCGGTTTCCGCTATGCCGAGGAGGACACCGGCACCAACGGGATCGGCACCGCGTTGGAGGAGCGACGACCGTTCCAAGTCAGCGGTGGTGAGCACTTCCGTGAGGCGCTGCAGAGCCTGGCGTGCGTCGGCGTCCCTATCATCCATCCGATCACCCGCACCGTGGAGGGCATACTCGACATCACCTCCAACCTGTCGGACTCCAACGCGCTGATGGGCGCCCTGGCGCAATCAGCCGTTCGCGAGATTCAGTCGCGCCTCTACGCCGAGTCCTCCGATCGCGAGCAACTGCTTCTCCAGTCCTTCCTGCAGGCCTCTCGACGCGGCTCCTCTGCAGTGGTGTCCTTGAATCAGGATGTCATCATGACCACTCCGATGGCCGCGCAGATCATCGACACGTCCGACCAGGCGCTCTTGTGGGATTGGGCATGCCGAATGCTGGCCGGCCGCGACGAATACATCGGGGAAGTCAGACTCGCCGACAACGTCACGGTTTCCGCAACTGCACGTAGAGTCGGAGACTCCCGAACGCCGGCGGGCATCATCATCGAGATGCGGCCACATCCCCGCGATACGAAGAAGTCGTACGCCCGTCAATTGGCGTCGGCCTCCTCCGTCGAAAGACGCACGGAGACTGTCAAGATCCCCGGCCGCAGTTTGTCGACGAAACGACTGCAGACCGAGCTCGAGCGGCTCGCCGCGATCGACGCACCTGTGCTCGTCACCGGAGAACCCGGCGCCGGCAAGTTCTTCGCCGCGAGCGCCCTCCACCGGATGCAGGATGCCGACGGCCATTTCACCGTGTTCGACGCTGGTACCGCCTCCATCGACCCCGACGCGTGGATTGCCGGACTGGTCAATTGGAACAAGGTCGACGGAGCCCTCATCATCCGGCATCTCGATCTCCTGCCGGAACAACTGGTCTCCAACGTCTGCGCGGTCCTCAGCGAGGCCGTCGACCATCGCGCCCACATCATTGCCACCGCCGGCGAAGGGATCCGCCAAGGCCCCGCCGGACGACTGTGCGATCACTTCATGCGCCGCATCGAGATCGATCCACTGCGACATCGGTCCGAAGATATCGCCGACATCAGTGTCGCCCTACTACGTAAGCACTCCCCGGACCGCAACGGCCTGCGACTGCAACCCACTGCTTTGCAACTGCTGCTCGCGCGGGACTGGCCGGGAAATGTCAGAGAGCTCGAATCGGTTCTGGCGTCCTCGCTCCTGCGGTCGATGGGCTCCGACATCGGAGTGCAGCATCTGCCCGACGGATACCGCGACGGTGATCTACGCCGCCGAAACGCCTCGACCTCACTCGAATTGGCGGAGCGCGACGCGTTGCTCAGGGCACTCGTCGAGACCGAGGGCAACAAACTACTGGCTGCGCAACGCCTGGGGGTAGCTCGCTCCACCCTCTACCGCAAAATGCGCGCCCTAGGAATCGACGGAAGCCGGTTCCTTCCGCAGTAGTGCCAGTCGACGACGGGACCGTGCCGATCGAGACAGAGCGTCAGTCACCGGCTCGCGCCCAGGCCTCGAGCATGCGCCGGGCAATCGAGACTGCGCCGGGCAACAACACGTGCGCAGCCGCCGAGCTCGTCCAATCCCCGGCAGCCAGAGCCTCCCGTACCTCCGCGCGGGTGCACCAGAGAGCGTCGCCGATCTCGCCGTCCCTGAAGACGAGCTCGTCGCGAGGGTCGGCGGTGGCATGGAATCCGAGCATGAGGGAGCGTGGGAAGGGCCAGGGCTGACTTCCGACGTAGACCACGTCGGAGACGACGAGACCGACCTCCTCCGCAACTTCCCGTGCCACACAGCTTTCCAGAGACTCGCCCGCCTCGACGAAGCCCGCCAGCGTCGAGAAGTTCCGTGCCGGCCAGTTCGCCTGACGCGCCAGCAGTACTCGGTCTGCCCCGTCGTGCACCAGACAAATGACCGCGGGATCGGTACGCGGATATTCCTCCCGGCCGCACGCCGTGCACACGCGCATCCAACCACCCGAGGTGATCGTTGTCGGCGCTCCATCCCGCGCGCAGAAATGGGCGTCGTCCTGCCACGTCAGCAATGCCAACGCTGTGACATACCGGTCGGCGTCAGCAGCATCGAGGAATGCTCCGTGTGAGCGCAGGTCACCGACCTCGACCTCGGTTCCCGCAGAGGACTTGTCAGCGAGGAACTCGTCCCGCACCGCCCACTCGTGCACCGTGCCACAGACGCCGAGGAGCACGGCGCGCGCGGGAGGCTCGGAGTAGAGGTCGGCGGCCGGTTCCAGCATCAGTTGTCTGTCGACGAGCCGGACCTGACCGCGACCGTTCACGCGAAGCATTCGGGCATCCGGCCACGCCTCCACCCACCCAGCCGCGTCGTCCCGCACCGAGACGGGACGGCTCAGGGCACCACGTGACGGGGCCTGCCCGGTGTGTTCGACACTCACCACTGGATCACAACTTTCGGAAACGAGCGACACTGTCGACCGGACCGTCGTTCGACGAACGACGGTCCGGTCGCGCCTATCGCGAGGCGAATTCGATCTGAACGGACGAATACGATTCGGCCATCACCGAAATGAATTCCTGGACGAGGCGCACATGATCGGGATGTGCCAGGTATGTGCGAAAGTCGGGGACGTCTTCGAAGGTCGCGGAGATTGCGTAGTCACCACTGCCGGGCTTGAGGGCCAGATCCCTTCCGTAACGGTATTCCACGACCTCCGGAATCTTCTCCGAGACCGCGCTCAGAGCTTCATGAAAGGACTGAATGTGCTCGTCACTGACGTCCTGCTTCCATTTGAACGTCACAACGTGATTCAACATGGTGAGAATCCTCCCTGGATTCGTGATTCGAACGTGGCATAGTCGGAACCGGTTGCGTTCCCGGCCGGATCAGTACAGAGATTGCTCCGACAACGCCACCGTCTCCGGAGCGTTCTCCACCATGGGGTAGTGCCCGGCTTTGCCCCGAATGGTCTTCAGGTTCCCGTTCTTCAACGCCGCCAACGTGTCCCCGAGGTACTCGGCAGTGACGAACGGGTCGCTCTCACCCACGATCAGGGTGGTAGGCCCTTCGTAGATGCCAATCCGGTCGAGGAAGTCGGGACTCGTCCAGTTCTTCAGGTAGGACTCCCACGTTGCCTGATCCATCGTCGAGCGGTTGCGGTCGACGAGGTTCTTCAGATCTGTCTCGTCGATGTATGGTGCCAGCGCGCCACGGATGGCTGCACCCGGGTCGGCCCAGGCCCCGGCAAAGGAACCGTAGGTCGCCTCGTCGAGAGGGGTACCTGCCGGGGAGACGGGCGTCAGTGCGACGACCGAGGTCACGCGTTCAGGTGCGAGGGTCGCCACCCGAAGCGCTGTGGTGCCCCCCATCGAATGTCCGAGAACGGAAAAGGTCGACCATCCGAGCTGATCGGCGGCGTCGAGGGCGACCGCGGCCATCCCGTCGATTCCGTCGGCCGGTGGCTCGGGACGGTTGACCCCGTATCCCGGAAAGTCGAGGTACGCGTAGGTGAAGCGGGACTGATCCGTCCGGGCGCGGGCGGTGAGCCATACGCTGCTGTCCAGCGCCCAGCCGTGCAACACCAGGATCCGATGGTCACCGCTTCCTTCGATCGCTGCAATCGCGTTCACTGGCGTTCCTCTCTGTCGGCGACGCTGAAATTCCAGCCGTCTGTTGATCACTCCGAATGAAACTAGAACCGCAGGGCGTCGGCGTGTCCGATTGTGAAACACACGCCCGTGACACCCGGGGGCGCAGGTGCGTGTGTGATTTTCGGACACTCCCCGCGCCGAACGCACCCATAGGGTGGCTCCACCTGCCGGCTGAACAGACCTGCCCACGACATGAAGGAGAACACCATGGCACTCGATCCTGCGGTCAAGAATTTGATAGACACCCTGCACGAGCAGGGACTGAAGTCGTTCGAGCAGATGAGCATTGCTGAAGCCCGTGAGGTCGTCGAGTCCTTCAGCGGCCTCCAGGCACCGAAGGCGGACGTCGCTCGTATCGTCGACACGGTCTACCCCGGCCCCGGTGGCGACCAGGCAGTGCGTCTCTACATCCCGGAGTCCGAAACACCTCTGCCGATCGTGGTGTACATCCACGGCGGCGGCTGGGTCGCCGGCAGCCTCGACGTCACCGAGCAGCCATGTCGCGCGCTCGCCGCCGACGCGAAAGTCATCGTGGCTGCACTGAGTTACCGGCTGGCTCCCGAGCACAAGTTTCCTGCCGCACCCGACGATGCGTTCGCGGCACTGAACTGGGTCGTCGAGCACGCAGCCGACTTCGGTGGCGACGACACGCGCGTAGCCGTCATGGGTGACAGCGCCGGAGGCAACCTGGCCGCGGTCACAGCCCTCCGGGCACGCGACACCGGCACCCCGGCACTGCGCGCTCAGGTATTGATCTATCCGGTCATCGACGGCACGGCACGATTCCCGTCGCGCGAGGAGAACGCCGAGGGGTACCTGATCACCACGGCAGCCATCGACTGGTTCTGGGAGCAGTACCTGGCCACCCCGGAAGACGCCGAGAATCCGTACGCCTCCCCGGCCAAGGCCGCGGATCTGTCGGGGCTTCCCTCCACCCTGCTGTTGCTCAACGAATACGAGGTCACTCGGGACGAGGGCGTGGACTACGGCCGGAGGCTGGCCGACCAGGGCGTCCCCGTGCAGGTCGAACTGTATGAAGGCCTTGTCCATGCCGTGTACTGGATGACCGGCGCCATTCCGCGCAGCGCCGAACTGCACGGCGCCGTCGTCGAATTCCTCGGCAAGCAGTTCGCCGACTGACCACGGTGTCCCGGATCGGCTGCATTACGGTCGTACGCCGCGATCGGACCAACTCCGGGCACCCTGCTCCAAGAGGGCGACCAACCTGTCGCGCTCCTTCGTGATCACGGTATGAGGTGCGATGACACCGACGGCGGCGACGGTCTTGCCGTTCTCGAGAACCGCGACCGAGACACCGTCGCCGTCGGTCGACTCGTTAGGGGAGGCGCAGATTCCGGTCTGTTCGATCTCCGGTAGGGCAGCGAAGAACCGCTCGACAGTGTCGCGATCCTCGTCGGGCAGAGTTTGGATGTACGCCCAGAGGTCGCGCTTCTCCATCCCGGCAAGCAGTATCCAGCCGCCGGAGGTACGGATGAGCGATCGCCTCACGTAATTCTCAGCGAGGTACGCGAACCGCGGGTCGGAAGAGCAGTAGTCGACGTAGAAAATGTTCGGACCGACGGCGATCGACAGCACGGTCGTCAAGCCGGAACTCGCGTGGACGTCTTCGAGGTCGGCGTGCGTGACCGTCGAGACTGGCTGCCGTCCGGCGAGGCGGTTGAGTAGATACGGGGCACTGCCGAGCGAGTACCGTCGCTCGTGCTCCTCGAGATAACCCGTCGCAACGAGACCGTTGACGAGACCTTGCGTCGAACTAATCGGCGCGTCCAGCTCTTTGGCCATCCCACTCAAGGTGAGTCCGGTGCGGGATCGGGCCACGAGCTCGAGAATCGCAGCAATGCGGTCCACGGTCCGATGGCGACTGCGGCCTCGAACATTGAGGGCGTCATCTGATTGCAACACATAAATTTACGTATATAAGCAATCCGAAGCTTGCGCCGAGAGGGAAGAGGCGCGACAAACCTGGCGGGATCGAGGAGGTGGGCGGCACAGATGGTCGATCTCGCCGCCCGATCCTGGAGTCGATGGCAGGCGGGCACCGAATATCCCTGTCCAACACTAGGACTAACTCAAGCCGTCACTGAGTTCCACACTGATTTTCCGGTGAATGGTCGAATCACACTCCACGGCATAGACGAGCGATCTCGCCGGCACACCCGCGCTCCACTCACGACCTACGTAACATACTCATGCGACAGCCGTGGGCCAATCTGTCTTTCCCGCAAAGACTTTGAAACCCAGCTTTCGTCAGCAGGCATGACCGTCGCCCCGGTCCCGACGTCATTTGTTGAGCGAGAAGGGTACGGGGTTGGCAGCTGTGACTGTGGCTGGAACTACAGAACAAGTCGAGAGCGTTGGTAGAGTCACATCTTTCGCGCCGCACAGATGCGCGGCGAACAAAGCTGTGCCAGTGAGAATCCCCTGCATGGGGAAAGACGGAACTTTACTGCCACGGCTTGACTTCTGTTCAAAGTTTTCCACCGATCCGGAGCTGGGTGCTCGACATCGTCGGCCTGTACTGGCATCCACCGACAACGAAATCGTGCTGTGCGTGGACGAAGAAGTCGCAGATTCGGGCCCTGGGCCGGACCGCGCCGATGCTGTCGATGCGGATCGGCTCGCCCGGGCAGCGCACCCACGACTACACCCGACACGGCACCTCCACCCTGGGGGGGTACCTCGCTGGACGGAGTCCTCGGGGGAGTCGCCGCCCTGGACATCGCCACCGGCAGGGTCACCGGGCTGCGCAAACCGCGACATCGCCATCGGGAGTTCCTTCTCTTCCTCAAACACCCCGCCCGCGCCTACCCGGAGCGGGAGCTGCATCTAGTGATGGACAACTACGCCACCCACAAGAAGGCCGAAGTCTGGGCGTGGCTGGCCGAAAATTCTCGTATCATGTGCATTTCGCGCCCACCTCGGCATCGTGGATGAACCTGGTGGAGGTGTGGTCGGAATAATCGAACGGCAGGCCATCCACCGCGGACCTGCGGCTCCGTCAAGGAGCTGACCACCAAGTCCGCGCCTTCATCAACGGATGGAACACCCGCTGCGCGCCGTTCGTCTGGACCCACACCGCCGACCAAGCACATACCAAGGCAAACCGTAAAGATACTTCAACAACGAGCCACCAGGGACTGAGCGTGCCGCATTGGCGTTAGACGCCGACGAGAGGGCCTATGACTGGATTCCATTGGTAAATGTGCTGCTCTACGACCACACCCTGCTTGACGTAAGGATCCTCCGCAAGCAGAGAACGCAAGTTGTCTTCGCTGACCGCTTGGAAGACCAGTAGGGCTCCGGCGCCGTCGGCCCAGGCGCCGGCCTCCTGCAGCACGCCTCGGGCAGCGGCATCCTTGACGAAAGTCAGGTGTTCGGCATGCGCAGCCTCTTTGACCGAGGCATCGGTGGTATACGACCAGATCACAGCGAACAAGGCCATGGTTACTCCTCAAGCGGGGGAAAGGACATGAAACGGCTCCGAACATGCACATCGAGTGCGCACCTGAGAGCGCGTCTGAGAACTCCGGGATAGGTCACGCCGTGCGGGCGAGTCGGCGTGACATGGTGGCGATCATGGCGATGTAGACCATCGCTTCGTGATGGTCGGGCCGCGTCTCGTAGTCACGGACACAGCGCCGGTGTTTACAGATCCAGGCGAAGGTTCGCTCGACTACCCAACGCCGGGGAAGAACCTTGAACCCTTTAACATCGTCGGTGCGCTTGACGACCTGAACCGTCAGGGACACAACCCGTTTCGACCAGTCTATCAGCCGTCCGGCATAGCCGCCGTCCGCCCACACCAGGCTGATCGTCGAGAATCGGGCACGCAACGCGGCCAGCAGCCGGATGGCACCGTCGCGGTCCTGAATCCCGGCCATGGTTACCACGACCGCCAGTAGCAGCCCGTTGGTGTCGACCGCGATATGACGTTTGCGGCCGTTGATTTTCTTGCCCGCGTCGTATCCTCGGCTCGACCGGGCCACCGTGTCGGCGCCCTGCACCGACTGGGAGTCGACGATCGCCGCGGACGGCAGCGGGTGTCGACCGCCCTGGACCCGCGCCCGATCACGTAGCGCGAGCGGCGGCCATTGGCGAGTCGGGAGGAGATCGCTGAGTTCGAGACCGACGTGCTGTCCGGGTTCGTGCTCGCTCGAGCGGCTGCCGGCTTGGCGGACAGCACGATTCGCGCCGACGTGGCCAACCTGGAACAGGTGCGGGCATGGCTCGGACGCCCCTTGTGGGAGATGGGGCCTACTGATGCGGACGGGTACTTCGGCAAGGTGTTGCGGCAGTCGGCGAAGAACACGCGATTGGCCCGCGCGCAGGCACTCAAGACATACTTCTGTTTCCTGGAATTGCGTCACAAGGTTGAGATCCACGCCCTGGCCGCATCGCTGAGTGCCCGATCGACGAAATCAACCCCCTCGCGGTCAACAACGGGCATCGTTGCGGATTCCGCCCAGCGCAGAGCAGGTTCATCGGTTGTTCGCGGGCTGGCGGCAGGATCTGGTCAGCTGCCGAAAGTTCGCACCGACAGCACGCAACTTCGCCGCCGCTCGGTTGATGGCTGACGTAGGGATCCGCATCAACAAGACCCGCAGCCTCGACTTGGCCAACATCAAGTGGGATCTCGGCCGTTTCGGCAAACTCCATGTCCGCAAAGGGAAAGGGTCCCGAGGTAGCGGGCCACGAGAGCGGATGGTGCCACTCATCAACGATGCCGGGCGCACCCTGTGCTGGTATGTCGAGGACGTCTGGGGACATTTCGGTGATAATCACGATCGGCCCAGTGCGCCGTTGTTTCCGTCCGAACGCAAGAACACCGACAGCTCGGCTGCCCGGATCAGCAGCGAGACGCTCCGCGCCGCCTTGGCGGAGGCAGCGGTCAGGCACTTGCCGGACTGGCCGGACAGGCTCACCCCTCACGTGCTGCGACACTTCTGTGCCAGCCAGCTCTACCTGGGCGGCATGGATCTGGTCGCGATCCAACAGGCCCTCGGTCACGTCTGGATCGCAACCACAATGCAGTACGTCCACGTGCACCGCACCCATATCGAAGACGCGTGGATCGCCGGCCAACAGCGTGCCGAGCGACGCCTGGAAGGACTGCTGTCATGAAGTGGAACCTGCGGCTGGCCGCCGCGAACCGCGGAATCTGGAAGGCCAGCGAGCTGCAGCGCATGCTCGCTGACCACGGGCTGGCCATCAGTGCCGGGAAAATGTCGGGCATGTGGTCGACCGACTCGTTGGCCAGCATCAAACTCGCCGACCTTGACGTCATCTGCACCGTGCTCGGCTGCGAGGTCGGTGAACTACTCATTCCCGAGCCCGACAAGGTCACTCGCACAGTCGATCACGAACATGAGGGTCCGCTCGTTGCGGCCTCATCCGGCGGGCCCGCGGTGGTCCCCAAACGCAGGGACGGTCGCTCGCTGCCGCCAGTCTGATGGGCGGGATCTCACCGGGCAAGCCGGCGTCCAGCTGCTTCGAGTGCTTCGCCTGGGGTGTGCTGCCCGGCTACTGTTGCCGAGCCTGCTACACCTTCCGCAACCTGCATCCATCGGGCCGCTGCACGGCCTGCCGGAGAACAGTCCCGATCAAGGAAGGTTACTGCCGCTTATGCCGGCTGCAGGCACTCACCGATGCCAAAGCCGCCGGGAAAACTGCAGTCTCCGAACCGTTTCTGCGTGCGGTGCGCTACCAGCAGCTGTTCTTCGCCCGTATGCATCGCGACCATTACCGTATCCCCGGACGAGAACGATTAGGCAAGCGCGGAACGCGGGGTCTGCGCCCCACACTCATGGGTGCCGAGCTTCGAGATCCAATACGGGCCGGGGCCCAACTCCAACTTCCGCTCGATATTCGCCGCGACTACACCCGTTTCGATCGCCGGAGGGACGCGGATCTGGCCAACCCCACCCTCATTCGCGGCCGCCGCGTCGTCCAGGATGTCGATGAGGCCCGCGGGTGGTCGCACGCACTCATCGCCGGCGTCGACCAGGCGCTGGTCGTCGTGCTGTCCGGTCATACCGGTGATGAGAAGATCCGCTACTCCGAGCTGATTTCCGCGGTCCGTCATCGCGGTCGGGTCGCGGATATCCTCAAGGAACTCGAGCTGCTCGACGACGACCGAGTGCTGGCGTTCGACACGTGGTTGGAGCGCAAACTCGACGGCATCACCCCCGGCATCCGGCGCGACGTCGAGGACTGGATCCGCACACTCCACGACGGCGGGCCACGAACGCGTCCCCGCGACCCGAACACCGTGTGGGGCTACCTCAACAGGATCCGACCAATCCTGCTCGGCTGGTCGCATTACTACGACCATCTACGGGAAGTCACCCGTAACGACATCCTCGCAATCGCGAATACCTTGCAGGGCAACAAACGTCGACACACGCTCAGCGTCCTGCGGTCCCTCTTCAGGCACTGCCGGAAGAACGGCATCATCTTCCGCGACCCGACCACGCGCATCCGTGTTGGACCGAACAACTACCGCGCCATACTGCCATTGGACGACAACGAAATCGCCGAGGCCACCGACGCGGCGATCACACCAGCGACCCGCCTCGCCGTCGCCCTGGCCGCCATCCACGCTGCCCGCACCAAGGACGTCGGCGAGTTGCTGCTCGACGACATCGACCTCGGTGACCGTCGGCTGACCATCGCCGGCCGATCCCGACCCTTGGACGACCTCACCTACCGAGCGCTGACGGACTGGCTGAGCTACCGACGCACCCACTGGCCCAACACAGCCAACCCCCACCTGTTGGTCAACCGCGTGACCGCAGTGCGCACGTGCCCGGTCGGATCTGGAAGTGCGGGCGGTCGATTGAGTGTGACAGTGGCAGAGTGTGGATCACCCGGGCATTCTGGGGGCTTACCGCCACCCTCGATCGTCTGCACGTCGATCGTCAACTCGAAGAATCACTCACACACGGCCCGGACCCACTGCACCTCACCGCGGTGTTCGGATTCAATCCGGGCACCGCGATCCGCTATGCCGCCGCGGCCCGGCACCTACTCGAGAGCCCCGCAGAACACCACGATCTCCACAGTTGACCGCGAACCCACGCACTATCATCGGTTCCCGAGCCCGACCTGTCCTCAAGTTCGCGCCGAATTCCTTCAGTTTGGCTGAACTCCAGGCTTTCGGAAGTCCCATACCGATGTCGCCTTCGCAGCGCGAAGTCATCGATACCGAGCACCGTCACCACGCCGGTTGGAGGGTCTGGCAACGCTCGGACCAGCCGCAACAGAGTAGAACTCCGACCGAAACTCCCAGCGCAGACGCCAACCTCGATCCAGCTCGTCCAGCCAACGCCAGCTCGATCTTCTCGAGGATTCCGCGCAGCAGCGGAGTAGTTGTGCATAAGCCTTGGTCAGTCCGTCGATCTGCTCGACAAATGTGCGTCGGTCACAGCCGCTGTTCGAGCACAGAAACCGACGTACCTGCAAGACAACGTAACTCGATCGGCCAGCTATAGCCGTATCGGCGAGCATGCGTTCGTACCGACTATGCACTCGTTTCGAGGAAACACCACAGATAGCGTCCCATGGAGTGGTGTACTTCGGATCGGTGAACCATCAGGTTCGTGATCAACGAGTCGTGTTGTAGGTTATGCGGTTTCGAGTTCGGGTGTCAAAGATTCAGTCGTTGCTTC
>NZ_LNAK01000153.1:0-243 GCF_001445685.1 Rhodococcus sp. KB6
CGAAATAGCCTGACCCACAACACTCGCCGACGCATCCGCCGCCAACGCAGCATCCAACACACGATGGCTGACATGCACCGTCGTCTCCGTGATGCCGTACATGTTCACCAACGTCGGCGCACTGTCACCGCGGCGGCCGTACCAGTCCGACAAGCGTCGAAGCTCGAGCGCCTCGCCGCCGAAAACAACCCACCGCAACGACAACTCAGCGGCCTGACCGGATTCCGACGCCAACCGATCAGC